>JBOHWL010000099.1:0-11948 GCA_050736615.1 Binataceae bacterium (SeqCode)
AGCTCAGTCGGTAGAGCACTTCCTTGGTAAGGAAGAGGTCACGGGTTCGAATCCCGTCGTGGGCTTTGACCTTATCGCACGGCAAAAATGGTTAGGTTAGGAGAATGAGAGATTTAATTGGCCTGTCCTGTGACAGTTGCAAAAGACGCAACTATGTCACCAGCAAAAACAAGAAGCGCCAGACCGAGAAATTCGCGATTAAAAAGTTCTGTCCGAGTTGCCGCGTTCATACCACGCATAAAGAAGTCAAAGTCTGAAAAAGCCGATTTGGTAATAATCGCGGGAACGAGGCCCGTCCGCGGTCGAAGCGGTCCGCGGCGCACAGTGTGACGCCTGGCCGAAGGCGGGAAAGTACGGCTTGAGCGGAATGGGGGGTAGTGGGGTCAGTTTGAATTGACCCACTACCGAATGGCGCGCTCCGCTGGCGCTTGATTATGTGATGTCGTACAGTAGAAGGTTGGTCAATCATCAAGGATCGGGCGAGGGTCAGTAGCTCTAACTGGACAGAGCATCGGACTCCAAATCCGGGGGTTGCAGGTTCGAATCCTGCCTGACCCGCCATGTGGTCTCAAAAAAGGCAAGCGTCGCTGGCATAGCTTGCAAGAGCTGAATAAAATGGATAGTCTAAAAAGTTACCTCGATCAGGGCGTGAGTTTCGTGCAGGAAGCGTGGACCGAGTTGTTGAAGGTCCATTACCCGAGTCCGCGCGAAACCATGCAGGCAACGCTTGTGGTGGTGGTGCTGACGCTGGTGATGGCGTTGTGGCTGGGCTTGGTGGATATGGTGGCGACCCGCGGGGTCCACCTGCTGCTGAGCTGAGGATTCAGGGAGCGCCAAGCGGGAGTCAAAATCGTCTCGATGCAAGCAGAGCCTGAAATGGTGGATCTGTCAGCGGCATCGCCCAACGCGCCGGGCAAGAAGTGGTACGTGGTCCACACTTACTCGGGCTACGAACAGAAGGCCAAGTCCGCGCTGGAAGAGCGGGTGCGTTCGCTCAAGATGCAGGACAAGATTGGCGAAGTGCTGGTGCCGGTCGAGCGGGTTCAGGAGTTGGGCAAGGGCGGCCAGCGCAAAATTTCCAGCCGCAAGTTTTTTCCCGGCTATATCTTCGTCAATATGGAGCTTGACGACGAAACTTGGCATGTCATCAAGAATACGCCCAAGGTGACCGGGTTCGTTGGTCATTCGACTAAACCGCCCGAGGTTCCGGAGTCCGAAGTCCGCGCGATCACTCAGCAAATGGAAGAAGGCGCACTGCGCCCCAAACCCAAAGTGCTGTTTGAAGTCGGAGAGGCGATCAAGGTTATCGATGGACCCTTTCAGGACTTCAATGGCACGGTTGAAGAAGTGCGTCCGGAAAAGGGCAAGGTGCGGGTGCTGATATCAATCTTTGGCCGGGCCACGCCGGTCGAACTCGATTTTGTACAGGTGGAAAAATCTTAAATCGGCGGTCCACGGGGGCCGGGTAAAGGACGGTTTTTATCCGGCGGGCGCGCTTGTGGGCGCGGCCCTGCGGGAGCGATCGGCTGAGACGCGAGTGACGACCTAAATGGCGAAAAAAGTTACCGGGTTAGTCAAATTGCAGATTCCCGCCGGAGCGGCCAATCCGTCGCCGCCGGTGGGGCCGGCGCTGGGTCAGCGCGGCGTCAATATCATGGAGTTCTGCAAAGCCTTTAACGCCCAAACGCAAAATATGCAGGGGTTGGTGATCCCGGTGATTGTCACCGTGTACGCCGATCGCTCGTTCACTTTCGTTACCAAAAGTCCCCCCGCTTCGATCCTTTTGAAAAAGGCGGCCGGGCTGGAAAAGGGTTCGGCGAGCCCCAACAAGAACAAGGTCGGCCGGGTGACGCGTCAGCAGGTCGAGGAAATCGCGCAGACCAAAGTCAAGGATCTGACCGCGAAGGACCTCACGGCCGCGATGCGCTCGATTGAAGGAACGGCGCGCTCGATGGGTATCGAGATCGCGGAATAGCGCGGAGCGTACGTCGAGGCGGACGAAAATGGCAGGCAAGAAATATCGCGAAGCGGCTAAACGCATTGATCATGACAAGCGCTATCCGCTCGAGGAAGCCCTCGGGCTGGTGATTGGCACCAAAGTGGCCAAGTTCGATGAGACGGTTGAGATGGCGGTGCGGCTCAACGTCGACCCGCGTCAGGCCGACCAGAATGTGCGGGGCACCGTGGTGTTACCCAATGGCACCGGCAAGGTCGCGCGCGTACTCGTGTTGGCCAAGGGCGAAAAGGAGAAGGAGGCGCGCGAGGCCGGCGCCGAATTTGTCGGCGGGGAAGACTTGATCAAGCGCATCCAGGAGGAGAACTGGCTCGATTTCGATCGCGTCATCGCGACGCCGGACATCATGGGTGCGGTCGGCCGCATCGGTAAAATTCTCGGCCCGCGCGGCTTGATGCCGAATCCACGGGTGGGCACCGTCACTTTCGATGTGGCCAAGGCGGTGGCTGAAGTCAAAGCGGGCAAAGTTGATTATCGGGTGGACAAGGCCGGAGTGGTTCACGCGCGCATCGGCAAAATCAGCTTCGGCGAACAAAAGCTGATGGAAAACGCGCATGCTCTGCTGACCGCCATCGTGCGCTCCAAACCGTCGAGCGCCAAGGGCAATTACGTCAAGAGCGTGGCGGTCGCGGCGACGATGGGGCCGGGAATCAAAGTGGATACGAGCGCCGCGCGCGCCGAAGCGGCGGCGGCTTAGAGCGGGCCAGGCGGCTGGGTGGCTGAATCGGCGAGCCCGCCAGTGGCATTGATAGCAAGATGAAAAAGGAACAGAAGGGTGCGATTGTCGCGCATTTGGCCGAAAGCTTTGGCCGCGCGCGCATTGCCTTAGTGTCCGAGTACAAAGGCATCACAGCGAGCGAATCGGACGAAATGCGCCGACGGCTGCGCGCGGTGCGCGGTGAATTTCGCGTGGCCAAGAATACGTTGGTGCGACGCGCCATCCAAGACACGCCCTGCGCGCGCCTCGATGAAAGCCTGGGCGGGCCGATCGGCATCATTTTGAGCTTTGATGATCCGGTGGAATTGGCCAAAACGGTCAGCTCGTTCCGGGAATTCGGCGATAAGTTCAAGGTGCGCGCCGGCGTGCTCGACGGCCGGCCCATTACCGCCGACGAGGCGCAGGCGTTGGCGACGATGCCAACCAAGCCGGTGATTATGGCGCAGCTTTTGGGGCTCTTGCAGGCGCCCGCCACGCGGCTGGCGCGCTTGCTCAACGAGCCAGGTTCGGCGATGGCGCGCGTGCTCGACGCGATCGCGAAAAAATCCGGCGGTGGCGATGACTCCCAGGCGACGCCCGCGACTGCGGAGATCACGTAATCAGCGGCCAAGATTTAGGCAGCAGAGGATTTCAATCAGCAAAGCATCCGCCTGCGGGGCGCTCCCACCACCCCGGCAGGCGCGGACAAGGAGAAAGAGATCAAAATGTCAGAAGCAGCACAGCTCAGCCGCGACCAGGTAAAGGACTATCTGAAGAACCTGAGTTTGCTCGACGCGGCGGCTTTGGTGAAGGAACTCGAAGAGGAGTTGGGGGTTTCGGCGGCCGCTCCGATGGCGATGGCGGCGGCGCCTGCGGCGGGTGGAGCGGCGGCGGCGCCGGCGGTCGAAAAAGATGAATTCACCGTGATGCTCACCGGGGCGGGCGACAAAAAGATTCAAGTGATCAAAGTCGTGCGCGAACTTACCGGACTGGGTTTGAAGGAAGCCAAGGATCTGGTCGACGGCGCGCCCAAGGCGGTCAAGGAGGGCGTGAGCAAGGCCGAGGCCGAGGATGTCAAGAAGAAACTGGAAGAAGTCGGGGGCGCGGTCGAGCTGAAATAGGAGCCGGCGGATTTTTTTGGCGCATAGCTACCGGCCAGCGGACGGGACAGTGTGGCGCGGCGCGCGATCTGCGCGCCGAGGCGCGGGTGTGTCCGGGGCATGCGTGTTTGGATTGAATAGAACGCAGTTGGGGGCGCGCGGTCGCTTATCGCGCGCCCTTTGATTCAGCTTGCTTCACGACGGCGCAGCCGCTTTGGCGGCGACGTTGGCCGGATGAGGTAGAAATGGCTCAGCAGTCCCAGGTTACCAGCAACCTTCGCCTACGCCGCTCCTTCGGCAAAATCAAGAAGATCATCGACATCCCCAACCTGATCGAGATCCAGAAGCGGTCGTACGAAGAATTTTTACAAGCCGACGTAAGCGCCGAACAGCGCACCGATACGGGTTTGCAGGCGGTCTTCAAGTCGGTGTTTCCGATCAAGGACTTCAATGAGACGGCATCGCTCGAATTCGTCAGCTACGAACTTGGCACGCCCAAGTACGATGTCGAGGAATGCCATCAGCGCGGCATGACGTATGCGGCACCGCTCAAAGTCAAGATTCAGCTCGTCATCTGGGATGTCGAGGGCGGTCATCGTTCGATCAAGAACGTCAAAGAGCAGGAAGTTTATTTCGGCGAAATCCCGCTGATGACGCCCAACGGCACCTTCATGGTGAACGGCACCGAGCGCGTGATCGTGTCACAATTGCATCGCTCGCCCGGGGTGTTTTTCGAACATGACAAGGGCCGCACCCATTCGACCGGCAAGCTGCTCTACTCCGCCCGCATCATTCCGTATCGCGGCAGTTGGATCGATTTCGAATTCGACCCGCGCGACGTGCTCTATGTGCGGATTGATCGGCGGCGCAAATTTCCCGCCACCGTGCCGTTGCGCGCGCTCGGGATGACCACGGAGGACCTGCTCAACTACTTCTACAGCAAAGACGTGATCATTCTGGACGGCAAGCAACTGGCCAAACGCTTCATTCCGGGCCAGTTGCTCGGCAGCAGGGTGACGCGCGAGGTCAAGGACGGTAAAGGCGAGGTGCTGGCGCGCGAGGGACGCAAGTTCAACAAGGCGATCGTGCGCCAGATGGAGGCGGCGAAAATCAGCGAGGTGCCGATCGCGTTGGAAGACGTGGTGGGACGCGTTTCCGCCCACGACGTGGTCGATTCGACCACGGGCGAGGTGCTGCTGCAGTGCAACGAGGAGTTGACCGAGGAAACCGTTGAAAAGCTCAAAAGCCACGACGTGCGCACGCTCGAGGTGTTGTTCACCGAAGACCAGCCCGGCGGCGGGCCGCTGCGCCTGACCCTGGCGCATGACAAGCTCAACACGCCGGACGAGGCCATTCTGGAGATTTACCGCCGTCTGCGTCCGGGCGATCCACCCACGGCGCAGACCGCCAACACGTTTTTCAACAATTTGTTCTTCAATCCCGAACGCTATGACTTGTCCAAGGTCGGACGCCTCAAGCTGAACCATAAACTCAAGCTCGACGTGCCGCTGGAACATGGCACGCTGCGTCGCGAGGACATCCTCGAAGTGGTGCGTTACTTGATCGAGCTGAAGAACGGCATCGGCCAGGTCGACGACATCGACCATCTTGGCAACCGGCGGGTGCGCGCGGTCGGCGAGCTGGTCGAAAATCAGTTCCGAATCGGTTTGGTGCGGATGGAGCGGGCCATCAAAGAGCGCATGAGCCTGCAGGACATCGAAACGCTGATGCCGCAGGAGTTGGTCAACTACAAGCCGGCGTCGGCGGTGATCAAGGAATTTTTCGGTTCCTCGCAACTCTCGCAGTTCATGGATCAGACCAATCCGCTGTCCGAAATCGCGCACAAACGGCGATTGTCCGCCCTCGGACCGGGCGGCCTGACACGCGAGCGCGCGGGTTTCGAGGTGCGCGACGTGCATCCGACCCATTATGGCCGGGTATGTCCGATTGAAACGCCGGAGGGTCCCAATATCGGGCTTATCGCGGCGCTTTCGACCTATGCGCGGGTCAACGAATTCGGGTTTATCGAAACGCCCTATCGTGAAGTCGATAACGGGCGCGTGACCGAACGGATCGTCTATCTTTCGGCCTTGGACGAGGAAGACAAAGTCATTGCGCAGGCCAACGCCCCGCTCGACCCTCATGGCAAGTTCACCAACGAATTGATTTCGTCGCGAATCGGGGGCGAGTTCACGGTGGTGCGCAGTGAAGACGTGCAATACATGGACGTGTCGCCCAACCAGCTCGTCTCGGTGGCCGCCTCGCTCATCCCGTTTCTCGAAAATGACGACGCCAACCGGGCGCTGATGGGATCGAATATGCAGCGCCAGGCGGTGCCGTTGCTCAAGACCGAGGCGCCGCTGGTCGGCACCGGACTCGAAGGCACGGTCGGCCGCGACTCGGGCGTGACCACGATCGCGCGCCGGGAGGGCGTGGTGGAGAGCGTTGACGCCGAGCGCGTGGTGGTGCGCGCCGACAAGCAGAGCAAGGACCTGCGCGACGCTGGCGTGGACATTTACAACTTGGTCAAGTATCAGCGCTCCAATCAGAACACCTGCATCAATCAGCGTCCGATCGTGGTTAAGGGCGATCGCGTCAAAGCCGGCGACGTGCTGGCCGACGGGCCCTCGACCGACATGGGCGAGCTGGCATTGGGGCGCAACGTGCTGGTCGCCTTCATGCCCTGGGGCGGCTACAATTTCGAAGATTCGATCCTGATTTCCGAACGGGTGGTAAAAGAGGACCTCTTCACCTCGGTCCATATCGAGGAATTCGAATGCATCGCCCGCGACACCAAGCTGGGCCCCGAGGAGATCACCCGCGATATTCCCAACGTCGGCGAAGAAGCGCTCAAGGACCTCGACGCCAGCGGCATTATCCGTATCGGAGCGGAAGTAAAGCCCGGGGATATCCTCGTGGGCAAAATCACGCCCAAAGGTGAGACTCAGCTCAGCCCCGAGGAAAAGCTGTTGCGCGCGATCTTTGGCGAGAAGGCGGGCGAGGTGCGCGACACCAGCCTGCGCGTGCCGCCCGGCGTTGAGGGTGCGGTGATCGACGCGCGGGTCTTCGCGCGGCGCGGGGTGGCGCGCGATGATCGCACGCAGGAAATCCAGGGTCTGGAGGCGGAACGGCTCAAACAGGACGAGACCGAGGAAGTCCGCATCATCCGCCAAGAGACCTTGCGCAAGCTCAAACGCGCGCTGGGCGGGAAGAAACTCGCCGGCCGCGTGATGTCCGACGACCGCCGCGTGCTGTTCCAAAAGGGCGACACGATTTCGTCGGAAGACTTTGACGATCTGGCGCCGCCGCTATGGGGACAGCTTCGCGTCGAACATGAAGGCGCGAGCGCTGAAGTCGCCCAGGCCCTGGGCGCAATGAACGCCAATGTCGAGACCGTGCACGGCCACTACCAGGCCAAGCTTGAAAAGCTCAAGGCCGGAGATGAATTGGCGCCGGGCGTGATCAAAATGATCAAGGTCTTTGTCGCCATCAAACGCCGTCTGCAGGTGGGCGACAAGATGGCCGGACGCCACGGCAACAAAGGTGTGCTCTCGCGCATTCTGCCGGAGGAGGATATGCCGCGGTTGGCCGATGGCACTCCGGTCGATATCGTGCTCAATCCCCTGGGCGTGCCCTCGCGCATGAACGTCGGTCAAATTCTCGAGACCCATCTAGGCTGGGCGGCGTTGGAATTGGGGCGCACGATTTATGGGGAGGCGCATAACGGTTCGACGCCGGCCCAGATTCGCAAGCGCCTGCGCGAGCTTTATCCGGATCGCGAGTATCAGCAATTCATCGACGAGTTGCCCGAGGCCGAGATCGTAAGGCTCACTGATAAGGCGCATAATGGGATCCATACCGCGTCGCCGGTTTTCGATGGCGCGCGCGAGGATGAAATTTTCGGCCTGCTCAAACGCGCCGGCCTGCCCGAAACCGGACAATGCACGCTCTATGATGGACGCACCGGACTGCCGTTCGAACAATCCGTGACGGTGGGCGTGATGTACATCATGAAGTTGCACCATCTGGTCGAGGACAAAATTCACGCGCGCTCGACCGGACCTTACAGTCTGGTAACGCAGCAGCCGTTGGGCGGCAAGGCGCAATTCGGGGGTCAGCGCTTGGGCGAGATGGAAGTGTGGGCGCTCGAAGCTTACGGTGCGGCGTATACGTTGCAGGAGATGCTGACGGTGAAGTCCGACGACGTGGCTGGACGGACGCGAATGTACGAGGCAATCGTCAAAGGCGAGAATACGCTGGAGCCGGGCCTGCCCGAGTCGTTCAACGTGATGGTCAAGGAGCTGCAGTCGCTTTGTCTCAACGTCGAGTTGCTGGAACGGGCGCCGCGCGCCTGACGCGCTCAGCCGCAGGAGAATAGAGGAATGGAAGATCTTTTCGGAGTTTTTGAAAAGCCGAAGAACCCGCTCTCCTTCAGCGCGATTCGGATCGCCATCGCGGCGCCGGAGATGATCCGGTCATGGTCGCATGGCGAGGTGAAGAAGCCCGAGACCATCAATTATCGGACCTTCAAGCCGGAGCGCGACGGTTTGTTTTGTGCCAAGATTTTTGGTCCGACCAAGGATTACGAATGTAACTGCGGCAAATACAAGCGCATGCGTCATCGCGGCGTGGTGTGCGAGAAATGCGGCGTCGAGGTCATCCAGTCAAAGGTCCGGCGTGAGCGGATGGGTCATATCGACTTGGCCGCGCCGGTCGCGCACATCTGGTTTTTGCGCTCGCTGCCGTCGCGCATCGGCACCCTCATCGACATGACGCTCAAAGAGTTGGAGAAGATTCTCTACTTCGAGAATTATGTCGTGACCGATGCGGGCGAAACACCGCTGCAGAGCAAGGAACTGCTGAACGAACGCAAGTACCGCGAGGCGCGCGAGCAATACGGCGAGAGCTTCAAGGCCGATATGGGCGCGGAAGCCATCCGCACGCTGCTGTCGCAACTGGAGTTGGACAAGCTCGCCGAGGAACTGCGGCTTGAGATGAAGGCGACTTCGAGCGAGGCGCGGCGCAAAAAGGTGGCCAAGCGGCTCAAGGTGGTTAACGCCTTTCGTGAATCGGGCAATAAGCCGGAATGGATGATCCTGACGATTCTGCCGGTGATTCCACCCGACCTGCGGCCGTTGGTGCCATTGGACGGCGGGCGTTTCGCGACTTCGGATTTGAATGACCTGTATCGCCGCGTGATCAACCGCAACAATCGATGAAAACGGCTGATCGAGCTCAACGCGCCCGATATTATCGTGCGCAACGAGAAACGGATGCTGCAGGAGGCGGTCGACGCGCTGTTTGATAACGGCCGCCGCGGACGCGCGATTACCGGGCCGGCCAAACGGCCACTCAAATCGCTCTCCGACATGCTCAAGGGCAAATCGGGGCGCTTCCGGCAGAACCTGCTGGGCAAGCGCGTCGATTATTCGGGCCGCTCGGTGATCGTGGTCGGCCCCGAATTGCGGCTCCATCAATGCGGCCTGCCCAAGAAAATGGCGTTGGAGCTGTTCAAGCCCTTCATCTATAGCAAGCTCGAAGAAAAGGGCTATGTCACGACAATCAAAAGCGCCAAGAAGATGGTCGAGAAAGAGGGCAAGGATGTCTGGGATATTCTCGACGAGGTGATCCGCGAACATCCGGTGCTGCTCAACCGTGCGCCCACGCTCCATCGGCTGGGAATTCAAGCGTTCGAGCCAGTGTTGATCGAAGGCCGCGCGATTCAGCTTCATCCGCTGGTCTGCGTCGCCTATAACGCCGATTTCGACGGCGACCAGATGGCGGTGCATATCCCGCTGTCAATCGAGGCGCAGGTCGAGTCACGCGCGCTCATGATGTCGACCAATAACATCCTGTCCCCGGCCAGCGGCAAGCCGATTATCGTGCCGACGCAGGACATGGTGCTGGGCCTGTATTACATGACGCGTGAGCGGCCGCTGGCGCGTGGCGAGGGGAAAGTCTTCGCCAACCCCGGCGAGGTGCGCATCGCCTATGATCACGGCGAAGTTGATCTGCACGCGCGCATCACGGTGCGGATGGCGACCGGCGGCACCGCGCAACTGCGCGAAGAGGACGAAGAAGGCCGTCCGGCCTTGCCTGCGCTCGAGGGGCGCGGAGCCGATGGCACCGCCGTCATCGAGCGGGTCGAAACCACGGTTGGACGGGTGCTGCTGTACGAGATCGTGCCCTCGACGGTGCCGTTTGCCGAAGTCAACCGCACCATGAAGAAGAAGGAACTCGGCAATCTGATTGACTTGGTTTATCGGCGTGCGGGCAACAAGGCCACCGTCATTTTCGCCGACCGGCTGAAGGACGTGGGCTTTGACTTCGCCACCCGCGCGGGAATTTCGATCTCGATCAAGGATATGGTGATTCCGCCGCAGAAGGGCCAACTGCTCGAGCAGGCGCAAAAACAGGTCAGCGAAATCCAGAAGCAATACAATAACGGCGTGATCACCGACGGCGAGCGTTATAACAAGGTCGTCGATATCTGGGCCGAGGTTCAGGACGAAATCGGCGGCGCCGTGCTCAAGGGCCTGGCGACGGAGGTCTACGGCAAAGACAAGGACGGCAAGGATGTGGCCGGACCCTCGTTCAACCCGATCTTCATCATGGCTGACTCGGGCGCACGCGGTTCGGAGCAGCAGATTCGCCAGTTGGCCGGCCTGCGCGGTCTGATGGCGAAGCCGTCGGGCGAAATCATCGAAACGCCCATCACCGCCAATTTCCGTGAAGGCCTGACAGTGCTGCAGTACTTCATCTCGACCCATGGCGCACGCAAGGGTCTGGCCGATACGGCGCTCAAGACCGCCAACTCGGGTTATCTGACCCGACGCTTGGTCGACGTCGCCCAGGACTCGATTATCACCGAACAGGACTGCGGCACGCTCGACGGAATCGAGATGACGCCGCTGGTCGAGGGCGGCGAAATAATCGAAGGCTTGGGCGATCGGGTGCTCGGCCGCGTGGCGCTCGAAGCGATACGCGACCCGTACACCAATGAAGTTCTCGTGCATGCCAACGAAATGATCGACGAGGACAAGGTGGTGCAGATCGAGGAGGCCGGGCTGGAGAAGGTCAAAATTCGTTCGGTGCTGACCTGCCAGTCGCGTCATGGGGTTTGTGTCCGTTGTTATGGACGCGACCTTGGCCGCGGCCACCAGGTCAACATGGGCGAGGCCATCGGGATTATGGCGGCACAGTCGATTGGCGAACCCGGCACGCAGTTGACGATGCGGACGTTCCATATTGGCGGCACCGCCAGCCGGCGCGCCGAGCAGACCACGCTTGAGGCGCGCAATGAGGGCGTCATCCGTTTGCATCATGTCAATACGGTGCGCAGCCGCGACGGCAGCCTGGTCGTAATGTCGCGGCATGGCGAAGTCGCGGTCGCCATTCAGGACCATGCGGAGGGCGTCGGCGCCAACACCCCCGTGCGCGAGCGCGAGCGTGAGCGTTATCCGCTCGTCTATGGCGCCAAGTTGCGCAAGGGCGACGGCGATAACGTGAAGTCGGGTGAGCTCATCGCGGAATGGGATCCGTACACGACCCCGATTATCACCGAGGTTGGCGGCACGATTAAGTACGGCGATATCCTTGAGGGCAAGACCATGGAGGAGCGAGTCGACGAACGTACCGGCGCGCGCTCCAACGTGATTGTCGAATTCAAGGACCTTGACGTGCGGCCGCGCATCTCGATCAAGGACGAGGGGGGCAAAACCGCGCGGGTTCCCAATAGCGAGCTGTATGCGCGTTATTTCCTGCCGGTCGGCGCGTATATCAACGTGGCGGAAAATATGCAGGTTTTCGCCGGCGATATCATCGCCAAAATCCCGCGCGAAACCACCAAGACCAAGGACATCACCGGCGGCCTGCCGCGGGTGGCGGAATTGTTCGAAGCGCGCAAGCCCACGGAATTCGCCGTCATTTCGGAGATTGACGGGCAAGTCTCCTTTGGCAAGGACACCAAAGGCAAACGCAAGGTGGTGGTGACCCCGGAAGTGGGCGAGCCGCGCGAGTACTTGATCGCCAAAGGCAAGCATATCGGCGTCCACGAGGGCGACATGATCCGCGCTGGCGAACCCTTAATGGAAGGCTCGTCGAATCCGCATGACATCCTGACCATCCTGGGCGAGAA
>JBOHWL010000100.1:0-51874 GCA_050736615.1 Binataceae bacterium (SeqCode)
TGAGTCTATTCTGCTCGACCGCTCGTGGGTTTCGCAGCAGGACCTGGACAAAGCCCGCCTGCGGCGCAAACCAGGCCAGGAATTGGCCGAAGTACTGGTCGATATGGGAGCGCTTGAGCCGCAACGACTCGCGCGCGCACTCGCCCAGGAATACGGACTGCCCTTCCAGAGTCACATTGATGAACATACGCTGGACAGCGAACTGGTGTCCAAGGTTCCGATCAATTACGCACGCAAAAATCGCCTGCTGCCACTTGCCAGCGACGACACAGTGATCACCGTCGCGCTTGCCGACCCCGCCAATTATCAGCCGCTCGACGACCTTCGCGTGCTCTTCGGCAAACCGATTCAGCCGGTGATCGCGCCGGCCGAAATAATCAACGAGGCGATTAATCGCGCGTACGATCAGGCCACCGCGACCAGCGCGCACGATTTGATGATCGATCTGGAAGGTGGAGAGCGGCTCGATCTGGTCGCGAGCGAATTGGCGCAGGAACCGCGCGATCTGCTTGAGGCGGACGACGCCGCCCCAATTATCAAGCTCGTCAACGGTCTGCTGTCACAGGCGGTCAAGGACCGCGCCAGCGACATCCATATCGAAGTTTTCGAACGCGACCTGGTGGTGCGTTTCCGGGTCGACGGCATGCTCTATGACGTGCTTTCGCCGCCCAAACGCTTTCACGCGGCGATCATCTCGCGGATCAAAGTGATGTCGGCGCTTAATATCGCGGAAAAACGCCTGCCGCAGGACGGGCGCATCCGTCTGCGTATCGCCGGGCGCGACATCGACATTCGCGTTTCCACCATCCCGACCGCCTTTGGCGAGCGCGTCGTCTTGCGTCTGCTTGACCGTGCTCAGGCGCTGGTCGACGTCAATCTCGATCGTCTGGGCTTTTCCGGGGAGAATCTCCGCAAGACCGATCGGCTGATCCGGCAAAGTCATGGAATTATCCTGGCGACCGGGCCCACCGGGTCGGGCAAAACCACTACTCTCTATGCCTGCTTGAGCCGCATCAACTCACCCGAGAAGAACATCATCACGATCGAAGACCCGATCGAATATCAGCTTCACGGGGTCGGGCAGATGCAGGTGAGTCCGAAAATCGAGTTGACTTTTGCTAACGGTTTACGTTCGATTTTGCGCCAGGACCCGGACGTCATCATGGTGGGCGAAATCCGCGACAGTGAAACCGCCGAGATCGCGATTCAGGCCGCACTCACCGGACATCTGGTGTTCTCGACCCTGCATACCAACGACTCCTTCGGCGCGTTAACCCGCCTGGTCGATATGGGAATCGAGCCGTTTCTGGTATCGTCCTCGGTTTTAGCGGTGCTTGCCCAGCGCCTGGTCCGGATGCTCTGCGCCGACTGCCGCGAACCGTATACGCCGAGCGAAACCGAAATGGCTCGAATCGGTCTGCGGCATTCGGATCTCGAAGGACCGATCTATCGGCCCGCCGGATGCCGCGCGTGCCGCAATACGGGTTATCGCGGACGCACCGCCGTGCAGGAATTGCTGGTGATCGATGACGAAGTACGAGGGTTGGTGATGCAGAAAGCCGATGCCTCCATGATTCGGCGTGCCAGCATGGCAAAAGGGATGAAGCTTTTGCGCCAGGACGGCGCCGATCGGATTTTGGCCGGCCAGACGACGGTTGAAGAGCTGCTCCGCGTCACGCAGGAAGATATTGCTTAGCGCTTTACTCCGAAAATGCTGTCGGCGAATCTCAGCCACCACTGATGGCATGGCAATCCGTCGCCCGCCTCAGAATAAATTGTGCTCCGTTGACGTCAAAGCATCGTTCAGGACTGTTTGACCATCGTGCCGTGATGCCGAACTGCTAGAAGCGATGCCGGTTTTTGCCTACCGCGGATTGTCGAACAACGGACGCTCGGTCGCCGGTGTAATCGATGCCGACAGCGCTCGCAGCGCGCGCGGCAAACTGCGGGAACTGGGAATTTTCCCGACTAATCTCGCCGAAGAAGAAGCGCGTCAGCAATCTCTGCGGCAATGGTTGCCAACGGTCGGGCGGCGCAAAATTCCGCCTTCCGAACTGGCCCTGATGACGCGCCAGCTAAGCGCGCTTTTGGGCGCGGGCGTGCAACTGGTCGAGGCGCTAACCGCCTTGGGCGAGCAGGCCACGCGGCCGGCTGCTAAGAAAATGCTCTCGCAGGTGCGTGAAAACGTCCGCGAGGGACGCTCTCTAGCCGACGCTTTGGAGGCGCATCCGGACATCTTTTCGGAACTCTACATTGGAATGGTGCGCGCGGGTGAGACGGCCGGGGCGCTCGAAGGCGTGCTTGACCGGCTCGCGGAATATAGCGAGCGTCAGTCCGAATTCGTGTCGAAGGTGCGCGGCGCCCTCACTTACCCGATCATCATGATGTGCGTCGGCGCAGCGATCATGGCTTTTCTGGTCACCTACGTGGTGCCGCAGGTGACCACTATCTTCCAGGAGCAGCACGCCGTCTTGCCCATGGCGACGCGCATTTTGATCGGAATGTCAGGCTTTCTCACCACTTATTGGCTGCCGCTTCTTTTTGCCGTGGTCGGGTTGGCCGCGGCGATAATGGCGGGACTTTCGACCAGGCGCGGCAAACGCATCTACGACACCTGGCTGTTGCGCATGCCGTATATCGGCCCCACCATCATCAGGATCATCTGCGCGCGTTTTGCGCGCACGCTCGCGACCCTGCTCTCCAGTGGTGTGCAATTACTGCCGGCATTGACGGCGGTCAAGCGTGTCGTCACCAATGGACTGCTAGCCGAGGCGGTCGAGGACAGCCGCGAAAGTATTCGCGAGGGACACGGGATGGGCCAGACGCTGGCGCGCAGTGGGCTATTTCCACCGCTACTGATCGAAATGATAAAGGTGGGCGAGCGTTCCGGCGAACTGGAACAGATGCTCGAGCGGGTGGCCGATAATTACGAGCGCGAAGTCGAAAACTCTCTGCGGCAGATGACCACTGTGCTCGAACCTGTGATGACCCTGGTGATGGCGGCGGTTATCGTGTTCATGATGCTGGCGGTGTTGCTGCCAATTTTCCAGCTCAATCAGTTGATGCAATGAGAAGTTCGCTGTCGAGGCAAATGATGTTCAGGGTCAAGCTCGACCGGTCAATCCGCCGGTCTCAGGAAGGTTTCACCCTCATCGAACTGATGGTGGTTATCCTGATAATCGGGCTGCTCGCCACCATTGTGGTCGAAAATCTGCGCGGCGCCACCGACAAAGCCAAACGGATCAAGGCGGAGGCCGATATCTCCCAGCTCAAAACCGCGCTCGACCGCTATTATCTGGACAACGGCCGCTATCCCAGTACGGAGCAGGGCCTGCAAGCCTTGGTCAGCCAACCAACCGGCGACCCGGCGCCGGTCGATTATCCCGACGGCGGATATATCGAAAAAGTGCCGCCGGATCCTTGGCATAATCCCTATTTTTATCAGAGCAACGGCGATTCGTATGTGCTGAAGTCCTTCGGCGCCGACGGAGTGGAAGGCGGGACCGGCAAAAACGCCGATATCGATGGGAGCAGCAATCCGTCCTCGGGCGCTTGAGGCACGCGTCATGCCACAGCAGGTGAATCGCGCGATAATCGTCCGGACATAAACTGGCCTCCATCGCTCTGACCCAGAGGGACAAGTATCACGACGGTCAGGCAAAATGGCGCAGGGCAAGACAATCGCGCAAGCTTTGATTCGACGGCAGGCCGCAATTCGGTACCGCACACGCCTTGCGCGCGGCTTCACGCTGATCGAGATTGCGGTCGTGCTGTTCATCATCGGACTGGTGATGACGCTCGCCATGCCGTACTTTGGCTCTTTGCAGCGCGCCAGCTTGCGCTCACAAGCGCATCAACTCGCCGTCCGCGCCAGTTATCTATATGAGGAGGCGGCGGCGCAAAAAGTCGTTCTCCGGATCAATTTCGACCTGACCCACAACACCTATTTCGTGACTCGG
Source organism: Binataceae bacterium (SeqCode) (assembly GCA_050736615.1). Lineage (GTDB taxonomy): Bacteria > Desulfobacterota > Binatia > Binatales > Binataceae > JBOHWJ01. The sequence continues at coordinate 3,960 of JBOHWL010000100.1, forward strand.
ATGGATCCTTTTGCTCCGCGTCCGATCTATGTGGCCGAAACCGGACTCGCGGGCCAGCGGGTGCAGTTGCCGCCCAACGTGCGCATCGTCGATATCACGGTCGAGGGCCTCGGTACTTTCAAGCGCGGCATGGTCCAATGTCAGTTTTACCCATCCGGTTATGCCGATGGCGCCGTAATTCATATGGCCGACGAACATGGTGATGCCTATACCCTGAATATCAATCCCCTCACCGGCCGCGTGTCCGCGATGCGCGGCTATATCAGTCCCAGACGCGCACAGGAAATGGCGCAATGAGGTTCGCGGCCGATTTACCTGCTGGCCGCCGCGGCTGGCATGCCGCCTTTACCTTGCTCGAGGTGATGATCGCGGTGGCATTCGTCGGCATCGCGATGCTCGCTTTGCTCGCGCTTCATCATCAGAACCTTCAGAGTGTGGTGCGCGCGAAAAATCTCACCAAAGCCGCGATGCTCGCGCAAGGAGTCATGACCGAGGCCGAAATACAGCGTTTTCCCGACCTCGGCACGACCAAAGGCGATTTCTCAAAAATGAGCGGCGGTCAGTACGTGGATTTCAAGTGGCAGCGAATTGTCGCCCCGTCGGCTATTTCGCCCGATATCCGCCAAGTGACGGTACGAATCCTGTATGGCCCCGCTTTCCGTCAAAATTTTCAATTAGTTGAGTTCATGCACAATCCGGCCGGGCCAGGCAATCTGGCTCCCGCAGGTCGTCCGGGTTTGCCTTCAGCCGCACCTTTAGGCCAGTCGGCTCCAGTGGGAGCGCCGTGAGCTCAGTTTTTCATACGCCCCGCCATCGGGCTGGCTTTACCCTGATTGAAGTGATGCTCGCCGTGACGATTCTTGGCCTTGTGCTGGTCATGCTGGCGGAGTCGTTTCACGCGGTGGTGGGCAGCAAGGTGGAAGCGGAAAACTGGCTGATTGTGAATCAAGAAGCGCGCGCGGCTTTATGGGAAATCAGCAATGAGGTGCGCGGCGCGGTGCAAACCCCAATGGTCGCGAGTAACGTATTGTTTCTCGGGGAGGCACAAATTCGCAATGGCGTGCCGATGGATAGGCTGACGGTTTCGACGCTTGATCCTGGTCATCGCCACACGCTCGAGGACTACGGTCCGGAAGAAATCGTCACTTACACGAGCCAACCCAATCCGGAGCATCCCGGATGGTCGCTGCTTTTGCGGCAGCAATCGAGCGGCCTGCTGGTCAACACCACGGCGCCCAGCACGCCAATGGTGGTCGCCAATAACGTCCTTTCACTTCATATTCGTTATTTCGACGGACAGAACTGGAGTGAAAGTTGGGATTCAAGCAAGCTGCCACCGGGACATCAACTCCCGCAAGAAGTCCAAATCAGCCTCGTGATGGCTTCGCCGACCGGGGCGCCGTGGGCGCTCAGCACCCAGATAAGCTTACCCATGTCGTTTGCCCAATGGTAGGACGGCCGCGCAAATACCGGCGCGGCGTGGCGCTGCTGGCGACGCTTCTGGCGGTCGCGATGATGACCATCCTGGTGATGGAGTTCACGACCTCGGCTGCGCTTGGTTATCGCGAAGCCGCCACCCAGGCGGATGAGTTGCGGGCTTACTATCTGGCTCGTTCCGGGATTCAGGTCGGCTGTGAGCTGCTCGAAGCCAGCGCTCTGATGCAAATTGGGGCTCAGAACGGGCCGGACAGCGCTTACGACGCGCTGGACCAGCCCTGGGCGATGCCGTTTCCGCCGATTCAGGTTGAGGGCGGCACGGTCTCACTGTCCATCGTCGATGAAGCGCGCAAGCTCGACGTCAATCAGCTTATCGACCCGCGCACCCGCGCGGTCAATCCAGCCTACGCTCAAATTCTGGCGCGGCTTTTCGTCAATGTGGGAGTTTCCACCGATCTGTTGCCGGTCGTGGTGGACTGGCTCGATCCCGACAGCATCCAATCCGAAGGCGGGGCCGAGGCGGATTATTATTTGCGCCTGATGCCGCCGTATGAACCGCGCAATGGTCCGATTCCAACCATTTACGATTTGCGCGAATTGCGCGGCATGGATGATCGCACCTTTTCCATCTTAAACAATTTTCTCACCGCCGCGCCGGAACCGCGCGTCAACATCAACACCGCCTCGCCTCAGGTACTGGCGTCGCTGACGCCGTTGATGTCCAACAATCCCGAAATTGTCAAGCAAATTCTCGCCGTAAGAACCGAACAGCCCTTCCGTACGATCACCGATCTCGGTAATCTGCCAGGACTCGGCCAAGCCACCAACAACCTGACGCCGCTATTAACCACGCGCAGTAATTACTTTACCATTACGGGCCAGGGACAATTTGCCGGAGCCCGTAAACGCATCTACGCGATGTTCCGCCGCAATCTTAACGGCACCATGATGCTGGTATGGTGGCACGAGGATTAACGGATGCTGCAACGACGATTAGTGATCGCTGAACGGCGTGCGCTCGCAAGCGGATAAGCACCGGGGTTTTTGATGGGGCAGCGGATCCTGGCGCTGGAACTTTCGGCCAACAATGTACGCGCGGCGTTGGCGGAGCGGACTTGGAACGCCTTGCAACTGGTGGGCGTTCATGAACAGGAACGGGCCAGCGACGAGGCGGACTTAACCGGCGCGATCGTGCGCGTGCTCAGCGTCTGCGGCAAGCCCGACGTGGTGGTATCCACCTTGCCGGGCGAATTCGTCGCCAAGCGCCTGCTCGAGCTCCCCTTCGGCGACAATCGCCGGCTGCGGCAGGTAGTGCCGTTCGCGCTGGAAGAGCATCTGCCGTTCGCGGTCGATGACGCCGTGGTGGCCTTCACGCGGGTGGGTCGCACGGCTTCCACCACCCTGGTGCTGGCCGCAATCGCGCGTAAGGAGGACCTTCGGCGCCATCTCGCTTTGCTCGCGCGGGCGGGGCTTGATCCCAAAATCGTGACGCTGGGAACCCTGGCGTTGGCCGGGTTGCTCGCGCGGACACAAAACGGCACTCGCGGCGCCCACTTGGTGTTGGATATCGACCACGCCAGCACTTCGATGGTGCTGATTGACGCCGACGGCACGCCGCGCGCGCTGCGCACGGTCAGCGTGGGTCTTAACTTAAACAACGGCAATCCGTTGCCCCAACCGGCGGCGCTCGCGATTGTGGGCGCGGTACGCCAGACTCTGCTCGCCCATGCGAGCGATCACGAGCACGCCGACCTCGTGCTGACGGGACCAATCGCGGCTGTCGCGACCGTACGTAACGCCTTCGCCGACGCGCTCGAAATGCCGTTACGCAACGTCGACCAATTCGATTACTCCGCGCTGATTCACGGAATCAAATCGGAGTCGTTTCGCTATGCCACCTGCGCCGCGATGCTGCTGGCCGAGGCGCCGTCCCGTCCGCTCGAATTGTTGAATTTTCGCCAAGCCGAGTTTGCCTTCCAGGGACATACCGGTACGCTCGGCCCACTACGAATCCCGGCGATTCTCGGCGGCATCCTGGTTGCGATTATCATTTTGCATTTAGCGTTGGGCATGTCGGTGAGCGCGCGCAAACTTCAACTGCTTAACCATGAAATCGAGGCCGTCACCGCACCGGCGCTGGGCAATCAAGATCCCGCGCGAGCCGCGGCAACGCTGCAGGCCGAGTTGCGCAACATGAACCGGCGACTGCGCCTGATGGGTGGCAATCTCGGGCGCGGTTCGCCGCTTGATGTGTTGCTGGCGCTCTCGCGCGCCATGCCGCCGGGTCTGCCGGTGGAACTGAGCGATGTCCAGATAAACGACGGCGGGCTCAAGATGGAGGGCACGGCGGATTCGTTCGCCTCGGTTGACATCTTGAAAAAAGCGCTCGAACGCAACTCCGCGTTCAGCCAGGTCACTCTGGATCACGCGGCGGCGGGCGCCGACGCCACCAGAGTTGATTTCCGCTTCAGCGCCACCCTGAAGGACATGGCCGGGGGAATGGATTGATTGGCTATGCGGCGGAAGCTCGAAAAATATAGCGAGTTGTGGCGCCAACGGCTGGTCGCAATCTTCGAAGGACCGGCTAAAATCCTGGACGCGGCGCTCGGACCTTATTGGTCCACCGCGCGTGCATGGTACCGCGGGCGCGAGCAACGCGAAAAGGTGCTGCTCAAGATGCTCGGCGCCGTAATCGCGGTGTTACTGCTGTACAACCTCGTCTATCGGCCTTTTGTCGTACTCGGGAGTGACCTGCGGGACAGCGTGCAAACCCGCCAGCATCAATTGGTCCAGGCGCGTGCGATGATGCGTCGATGGGATCACTTGAAAACGCAACTCGCGTCGACGGAAAAGCGCACCGTCAATGGCGGCAAAGACTTCTCACTATTTTCGGTGATCGAAAAAACTCTGACCAAGAGCGTCGGCCGCGATAAAATCGGCTCGATTACGCCGTCCGACAAACCGGTGGCCGGTGGCTTTATCCGCCATGCCGTCGATCTCAAGCTCAACGGCGTCAGCTTGGGGCAGATCGTTAATGCGCTCTATGGCGTACAGACACTCGGCGTGCCGGTGACGGTATCCGATCTGCGTATCCATCAGCGCAGCCAGGACCCGCATACCTACGACGTCGACATGACTTGCGCGGCACTGGGCCGGAATGGCTGAACGATTGACGCGGGCGCAATTCGTCAAAGTTCTGCGGGGGCGCTGGGCGATTGCGGCTTACGCGATCTTCGGCGTGATCCTCTTTGTCATCTTTCTCATCGCGAGTTTTCCCTATGGGCCGACGCTGTCGTCGTTTTTGGCGCCGTTCAAACTTCGCATCGCCTACCAGAGCCAGTCGATCAATCTGCCGGTGGGTGCGCGTTTACATAATGTAAAATTGATATCGCTGGCGGGTCCCGATGATGGAGTTCTCCTGCGCAGCCCCAGTGTGAAACTGGCACCGACTTTAGGCTCGCTGTTCCTGGGCAGTCCGGGGCTCAACGTGAGCGCCACTCTGTACGGCGGCAGCGTCCACGCCACGGTTCACCGGCATGCGCATCTCGTCGATATTGATTTCGCGCTGAATTCGCTGAATTTAGCCGATAATTTGCAACTCATTAATATGGGCGCGGTGGTGAGCGGTCTTCTTTCGGGCCAGGGCAGCGCCGCGATTGCCGGCCCCGACCTCGCGGAGAACCAAGGAACCGTCACGCTTTCGGCCAATCACCTCTCGGTTCAGGCCGCGCCCGGATTTCCCCCGATTTATTTCGGCGCCGTGTTCGGCAAATTCCGCGTGAGCCGCGGCGTGATGGATATCCGGCAACTCGAAGCTCACGGCGGTGACGCGGAAATCGAAGTGCGGGGGTCGGTTCAGCTCAATCCCGAGGATCTGGCCAAAAGCGTTATCAAGGCCACGATGTATCTCAATCCGACCGCCGAAGGGCGCCATCATTTGGGCCTGCTGCTTAATTTCCTGCCCCATCCGCCCAGCGCCGGACCATACCAGCTCAGCGGCACGTTTGCTTCCCCCTCGTTCGATTAGGCCGCGAGAGTCAATCGGAAGGCGGAACAATCAGAGGTTGTCCGGAAAGGCGAACCAGACCACGCTCAGTGGCGGCAGCTTCAACGCCAATGAATAAGGAAACCCGTGGCTGGGAACCGCTTCGGCCATCAGCGCGCCCGCATTACCAACGTTGCTACCGCCGAACATGGCGGCATCGGTGTTGAGAATCTCGCGATAGAGTCCGCCGACCGGCACCCCGATGCGATAACCCTCGCGGATGACGGGCGAGAAGTTACACGCGCATAACAGGCGCCGGCCGCTTTGCGGCGCGATACGCATGAACGCGACGGTATTGGCGTCGGCATTGTCTGCGTCGATCCAGCGAAAGCCCGCCGGCTCCGTATCCGCTTCGTAAAGCGCCGGTTCGTCACGGTAAATGCGGTTTAGCGTGCGCACCAGGTCCTGCAACTGACGATGCTCGCCGGATTGGCTCAAATGCCAGTCGAGGCTCTGGTCGTGATTCCATTCGTTCCATTGCCCGAATTCATCGCCCATGAAGATCATTTTCTTGCCCGGGCGCGCCCACATATAGGCATAGAGCGAGCGAAGGTTGGCGAATTGTTGCCAGCGGTCGCCGGGCATCTTCGACAACATCGAACGCTTGCCGTATACAACCTCGTCATGGGAAAGCGGCAGCACGAAATTCTCACTCCAGGCGTAAAGAAAACCGAACGTGATATCGCGATGATGATAGCGGCGATGGATCGGGTCCTTGGAGAAATACTCGAGCGTGTCGTGCATCCAGCCCATGTCCCATTTGAACCCGAAGCCGAGGCCGCCAACATAGGTGGGCCGGCTCACCCCCGCCCATGAAGTCGACTCTTCCGCGATCGTTGTGATGCCTGGATAGCGGCCGTAGGCGTCCTGGTTGAGCATTTTGACGAAACTGACCGCGTCGAGATTTTCACGCCCGCCGAAAACGTTGGGAATCCATTGGCCTTCCTTGCGCCCGTAATCGAGGTACAGCATCGAGGCCACGGCGTCAAAGCGCAAGCCGTCGGCGTGATACTGATCGAGCCAGAACAACGCGCTGGCCAGCAGGAAATTGCGCACTTCGTTGCGTCCGAAATTGAAGATGTAGGTGTTCCATTCCGGATGAAAGCCGAGGCGCCGATCAAGATGCTCGAACAGCGCGGTGCCGTCAAAGCGGCCAAGGCTGAAGGCGTCGGTGGGAAAATGCGCCGGCACCCAGTCCAGCAGTACGCCAATCCCGCGTTGATGCAGATGATCGACGAAGTAGCGGAAATCGTCGGGTGTGCCAAAGCGCGCGGTTGGCGCAAAGTAGCCGGTCACCTGGTAACCCCATGAACCGCTGAACGGATGCTCCATAACCGGCATCAACTCGACATGGGTGAAGCCCAGGTCGTTGAGGTAATCGGCCAGGATCGGCGCTATTTCACGGTAACTTAGCGGACGATTATTCTCTTCCGGCACGCGCCGCCATGACCCCAGATGCAATTCGTAAATCGACATGGGCGAGCGCAACGCGTCACGGCCGCGCCGGGTTTCAAGCCAGGCGGAATCGCCAAAGCTGTAGGTGGACTGATGCACCACCGACGCGCTGGCGGGCGGTGCTTCCGTGGCAAAGGCGAAAGGGTCCGCCTTCAGCATCAGATGGCCGTCCCAGCTTCGGATTTCGAACTTGTATTTGACCCCCGCGCGCAACTCCGGCACGAATAGTTCCCAAATTCCCGACGAACCCAGCGCGCGCATCATGTGCAGCCGCCCGTCCCAGTGGTTGAAGTCCCCCACTACGCTGACACCGCGCGCGTTTGGCGCCCATACGGCAAACGCGGTGCCCCGCACCCCGTTAATTTCGAGTAGATGCGCGCCGAGCTTTTCCCACGCCCGCTCGTGCCGGCCTTCGTTCCACAAATAGAGATCCGTTGGACCCAAGGTCGGCGGAAAAGCGTACGGGTCATGGCTGGTGACCACGTCGCCGCTGCCGTATTGCGCCCGTAAACGATACGGAAAAACTTCGCGACGGTCCTTCAGGGCCACTTCGAACAGTCCGGCGTCATCCAACCGCCCCATCCGCGACGGCCGCGAGCCTTCAACCAACAGTGAGACGTCGCGGGCACCCGGGCGGAACGCGCGGACAACCACACCGTCGTTCTCCGGATGAATTCCCAGAATGGAATGTGGGTCCGAATGTTCCAGCCGGATCAACCGGTCGATCTGCTCGGGCATCAAGGCGGCCGCCATATCAATTCCCCGCTGTCTCGGCCGTACCGATAATTTGCTCGATCCCGTGCAGCGGGATACCGATCCAGTCAGGCCGGTTGTTCAGTTCGTAGCCGAGCTCGTAAATCGCCTTTTCCAGGACGAAGGCGTCGAGCAAAATTTTCAGTTCCGAGCGATCGGAGGGAACGAAACTGGCGCGGCCCGCGGTCTCGAGATAGGATTTGAGAAAGGCCCACGACGACCATATTTGCCACAGCCGCGCCCACGGCTCCATCCCGGCGAAATCACGCTTGCCGAGCGCGCCACTGCGGGTTACCTCCATCAACGTGCCGAAGGCGGCGTAATGAAACGATCTCAGCATGCCGGCCACATCGCGTGTGGCCGCGCGCTTGCGCCGCCGATCGCTAAGCGGACGAGCGGGTTCGCCTTCGAAATCGATGATCATGAAATCCTTGCCGGTATAAAGCACCTGGCCGAGATGCAAATCGCCATGGCAGCGGATGCGCGACACGCTCATGCGCCGCTTGAGAAAAAAGTCAAAGCGTTCCGCCAAACGGTCCTGATGGCTGACGAGTAAGCCAATCTGCCGCTGCATTTCTTCGCGCATATCCGCTTGCCGCGCGCGCAACATCCGAATCGTCTGGCCCATCAAATTGCGCATCGATTGATACATCGAGCGCTGATAAAACGGCGAGAATGCTTCGGGCGCGAAGGCCGGATCGGTATCGTCCGACGAAAGTGCCAGGTGCAGTTCGGCCGTGCGCCGGCCCAGCAGGCGCGCCGCCTCCAAGTAGGCGCCGATCATGTCGGCTGCGGGTTGGTCCGGCTTCTCCATCTCGAGCAACGCGGTGAGCGGCGCCACCGGCGGCGCGATTATTTCAGTGCGCGTGACCGCCCGTTCGAAATAGCGGTTCAATTCGCGGCTGGTGTATTCCCAGGCGTCACCCTGATTGGGCACGAAGCCGTGCATCACGCCTAAGGTGCGCGGCTCGCCCCGCGCGATCCGATAATCGAGCCATCCGCCCAGCGGCGGCACATGCTTGAATCCGGTGCGCTCGGTCAGGAAACGGCTGAGTTCCAAATCGGGGCTGATGCCGGCATCGATTTTTCTGAATAATTTGAGAATAAGGCTTTCGCCATAAGCGATCGATGAATTGGTCTGCTCCACTTTGAGCGCGCGCGGTGGACCGATTTCCTTGCCGTCGAGGATGCCGCGAAATTCACGCGTGGTGGCTCCGGTGAGTTCCCCCACTGTCCCGCGCAGGCGCCGCCGCCGTTCCATCGCCACGAGCAAGGCCGCCGTAAACCCGTTATCGGCGGTAGCATCGTAGAGCAAAGCGTCGGGATGCCCGTTGCGCTCGTGCAAGCGCACTTCAGCGATTACTGAATGCGGCGAATGAGTGCGTATTTCGTGGATTTGCTGCCTTTCCGCGAGCGCCAATGGTAGTACGTAAGTTTCGGACTCGCTATCGCCAAACTCGACCTCCACCAACGTAAGATACGCGTTGCCGCTGTCATCGATCGGCACGGCATCGCCGATCCGTGCGGCTTTGACTTGCGCCGCCTTGCTGCGGAACCAGCGGCATCGCGGCAGATACGACGGCAATATCCGTTCGAGCCGCTCACGCTCTTCACCGCGGATAAAACGATCCCAACTCTCGCCCACCTCCACCAGCGGAATCTGTTCGCCGCTGGCGACGGTGCGTATCTGATTGCGCCGGCGCGGAGTTTCTATCGAAAACCAATCGAACATGTGCGGACCAAGCGTCAGCAGGTAATGATTGTCGATGATGGCTGGGAATTCGGTATGGCCGAACAATTCAACTGGCGCCATCCCCTTGAAGCGTGACAAGTCAAGCTCGACGAATTGCACGAAACGCGAAAGATTGGCGACTACCAGGATGCGTTCATCCTCGTAAATCCGAATGAACGCGAGCACGCGCGGATTTTCAGGCGTCAAAAATTCCATGGTGCCGCGGCCGAAGGCTTTGTACTGCTTGCGCAACGCGACCAGCCGCCTTATCCACCAGAGCAGCGAATGACGATTGCGCTCCTGCGCCTCCACGTTGACGGTCTGGTAATGATATTCGAGGTCGATGATCACCGGCAGGATCAGCCGCTGCGGATCGGAGCGCGAGAAGCCGGCATTGCGATCGCCGGTCCATTGCATGGGCGTGCGCACACCGTCGCGGTCGCCAAGATAGACGTTGTCACCCATGCCGATTTCGTCGCCGTAGTAGATTACCGGCGTTCCTGGCAAGGCGAACAAAAGTCCATTGACCAACTCGATTGAGCGGCGATTGTTGCCTAGCAGGGGCGCCAGGCGCCGGCGGATGCCGAGATTTATCCGCATGCGCGACTCCTTGGCGTACGCCCGGTACATGTAGTCGCGCTCCTCGTCCGTCACCATCTCGAGCGTGAGCTCGTCATGATTGCGCAGGAACAATGCCCACTGGCAGGTGTCGTCGATGGCCGGGGTCTGCGCCCAGATATCGGTGATGGGAAACCGATCCTCCATCCGCACCGCCATGAAAATCCGCGGCATGAGCGGAAAATGAAACGCCATATGGCATTCCTTGCCTTCCGCCAGATACGAGGCGGCATCCTCGGGCCACTGATTCGCCTCGGCGAGCAGCATCCGGTCGCTGTACTTCTCGTCGATATGACGGCGCAATTCGCGCAGATAGCCGTGCGTTTCGGGCAAATTTTCGCAATCCGTGCCCTCGCGTTCGTAAAGATACGGCACCGCGTCCAGCCGCATTCCATCCACGCCCATCGCGAACCAGAAATCGACCACGCGCAGCAGCGCCTTGCGCACTTCGGGATTGTCGAAATTGAGGTCCGGCTGATGCGAGTAGAAGCGATGCCAGTAGTAGGACTTCGCGATCGGGTCCCAGGCCCAGTTCGACGGCTCAAAGTCCTGGAAAATGATGCGCGCGTCTTTGTAAAGCTCCGCGCTGTCGCTCCATACGTAAAACTCGCGCGCCGGATCGCCTTTCGGGGCGCGGCGCGCGCGCTGAAACCACGGATGCTGGTCCGAGGTGTGGTTTATCACCAGTTCCGTCACTACACGCAGGCCGCGTTCATGCGCCTCACGCAGAAACTGGCGGAAATCGGCCAATTCACCGCAATCCGGATGCACGTCCATGTAGTCGGAAATGTCATAACCATCATCGCGCAGTGGCGAGGGATAGAACGGCAATAGCCACAACGTGGTGACTCCCAACTCCTGCAAATAATCAAGCCTGCCAGTCAGCCCCTGAAAGTCGCCGATTCCGTCGCCGTTGCCGTCGTAAAAGGAACGTACGCGCAACTCGTAAAAGATCGCGTCCTTGTACCATAGCGGATCACGAGGGAAATTATTGTTCGCTTTCATTGCGGCGCATCGACGCGAAGAATGTGGGCGGGCGCAACCTGCGGATCGAGCCGCACGTAATTGCGCTCGGACCACGTGTAAACGGCTCCGGACAGCAAATCGGTGACCCGGTAGCTTCCGGCCGGATTGAGGCCCAACTCCGCCGGCACTGTCGCCGTGCATTCATGCCAGGCGAATGGATCGAGATTGACCGCGATCAGTAAGGCATTGCCGCGATCCTCGCTAATTTTCGCGTAGAACAGGATCGCGGGATCATCCGCCGGAAGAAACCGGAGGTTATTTAATTCCCATAGTGACGCGTTTTGGTGCCGGATGCGATTCACGCGGGCGATCAGATCCTTGATATTGCCGGGTTTGTTCCAGTCGCGGGTCTTGATCTCGTACTTTTCCGAATTCTGATAGTCCTCGGTTCCCGCCACGGCGCGATTTTCGCACAATTCGAAACCACTATAGATGCCGTATGAGGGCGACAGGGTCGCCGCCAGCACCAGGCGCAATTTGAAGGCCGCGGGTCCGCCCCGCTGCAGCACGTCGGTCAGAATGTCGGGCGTGTTGGTGAAAAAATTCGAGCGGAAATATTCGTTCATTTCAGTACGGGTGAGCTCGGTCAAATACTCCGTCAACTCAATTTTGCTATTGCGCCAGGTAAAATAGGTATATGACTGGGAAAACCCGGCTTTGGCCAGCACCCTCATCATTTTGGGGCGGGTAAACGCTTCGGCCAGGAAAATCACGTCAGGATATTGCGTTTGCACTTCGCCGATCAACCATTCCCAGAACTTCACCGGCTTGGTATGCGGATTGTCGACCCGAAAGATCCTGACGCCGTGCTCGACCCAGAACAATACGACATCTCTCAATTCCTCGATCAATTCGCGCTGCTCGCTCGTGTCGAAATTAACCGGATAAATATCCTGGTATTCTTTCGGGGGATTCTCGGCGTATTTGATCGAGCCGTCAGGACGGCGGCGAAACCAGGCGGGATGTCGTCGCACCCACGGATGATCCGGCGAGCATTGAATCGCGAAGTCCAGTGCGACTTCGAGACCGTTGAATTGTGCGGCATTGACGAAATGATCGAAATCGGAGAGCGTCCCCAATTCTGGTTCAATCGCATCGTGGCCGCCGGCCTGGCCGCCGATTGCCCAGGGGCTTCCAGGATTCAGCGTACCACCCGCCAACGCGTTGTTCGCTCCCTTGCGATTAGTCATTCCGATTGGATGAATGGGAGGGAGATAGACCACGTCGAAACCCATCGCATGAATATCGGGCAGCCGCCACTCGGCTTCGCGCAGCGTCGAGGCCTTGCCCGGAATCGTGCTCTGCGAGCGCGGGAACATTTCATACCATGCGCCGAAGCGCGCGCGCGGCCGGTCCGCGATCACTTCGAGCAAGTGGGGATAGGTATTCGCCTCGGAACGCTGGCCCGCGCGCTGCGCAATGTCGCTCAATTCCGGCGTTGACAGCACATCCAGCGCGTTGGCCGGATCAGCGGAACTCACCGCGCGCAATTTCTTCAGATGTTGCGCGACATACGCCTGATCCGCCGGTTTGCAGCGCGCGCTGAGATCCTCGAGCAGTCCGGTTCCCTCGAGTAAGTCCGAGGCGGAGGCGCGGCGCGCGTCGGCCTTCTTGGTAAAATCCGCCAGCCAGGACGCGAAGCGATCGGTCCACGCTTCAATGGTGAACACGTAGCGCGCGTTTTCATCGAGAGGAAATTCGCCACGCCAGCGATCGTTATCGATCAGGCTCATGCGGGATTCCTGAAAACTGGACTCATCCTTGCGCCGCCATTTGATCGCCGCGCGAATAATGTCGTGGCCGTCCCGGAAAATATCTGCTTCAACCACGCATCGCTCGCCCGCGATTCTTTTCGCCGGATAGCGGCCGCAATCGACGCGTGGCGTAACCGCCTCAATGACGTGACGCTCAAGCATCGGACCAGCGTTTTCGCGCTTCATATTCGCGGACACTTTCATTTGGCAAATGCTTTGCTCTCAAAACAGGCATTCCGGGCTCCGGCGCCGGCAGCATTATGGTAAGTGATTACGTTCACGTATGTTCGGCTAACACGATCAGTCAAGATTGATCTGGCAACTAATTGCGCCAATGCACATATAATGCGGGTATTCATCTGCAACTTAGACCGCAACAGGCGCATTGATGCGCTCGATCGCGCCTGTTTTGCTGTAATCATGATAATACCGGGTCTATTTCATGTGCATAGCGGGTCTGCGATTCTGATACCGTGAATCCACGTATTCCGTGCAGCACTTACCGTCTTCAACTTCATCGGGAATTCACTTTCGCCCACGCGGAGGCGATACTTGACTACCTCTCTGAGCTGGGCATCACCGATTGCTATCTATCGCCAATCGCGCAAGCACGTTCCGGGAGCATTCATTGCTATGACGTGACTGACCCAAGTGTAGTTAACCCGGAAATGGGCGGCGAGCAACAATTCCGCGAATTTGCGATCAAAGCGCGCCGGCTCGGACTGGGCGTGATTGTCGACACCGTACCCAATCACATGTGCATCGCCGATCCATCCAATCGGCGTTGGTTCGACCTGCTGGAGAACGGCCCGAGTTCCGCCTACGCCCTATTCTTCGATGTGGACTGGCATCCGCCAAAAGCCGATTTGGCCAACAAGGTGCTGCTGCCCATCCTCGGCGATCAATACGGGCGTGTGCTGGAGAATCAGGAAATAACCGTGATTTACGCGGATGGCGCCTTTTCCATCCGTTACTACGATCACGTGCTGCCGCTGGCACCGCGGACCTGGAACTCGATACTCGATCCGTCCACCCGCGCACTCGAGGCCGAACTGGACGAGGCCGACGCCGATCTGGTTGAGTTGCAGAGCATCATTACAGCGCTGAATCATCTGCCCTCGCGCGACGAGACCAATCCGGCGCTGGTGCGCGAGCGACAACGTGAGAAGGAAGTCAGCAAGGGCCGCCTGGCGACGCTGAGCGCGCAGAGTGCGAGCGTGCGCGCGGCCATCGATCATGCGCTTGCCGAAATGAACGGCATCAAAGGCAACCCGCACAGCTTTGATAGACTCGAACAGTTGCTTTCTGACCAGGCGTATCGTTTGAGTTTCTGGCATGTCGCCGCCGATGAAATCAATTTTCGGCGTTTTTTCGACGTGAACGATCTCGCCGCGATTCGCGTCGAAAAGCCCGATGTTTTCCAAGCCGTGCATGAGCTGGCCTTCAAGTTTATTCGCGAAGGATTAGTGACGGGGCTGCGGATCGATCACGTTGATGGCCTGCTCGATCCGGGCCAGTATCTGCGTCTTCTGCAGCAACACGCGGCGGCAATTGCCGCCGGGGTGAACGCCGATGACGGCGCGCACGAGCGAACTTCCGAGGCGGATGAGCGGCCACTTTATGTGGTGGTGGAAAAAATCCTCGGAGCCGATGAGCGATTGCGGAGTGATTGGCCGATTTATGGTACCACCGGCTATGAAATCCTCAACACGCTGAATGGCCTGTTCGTCGACGGCGAAAACCGCCCGCGCTTCGCCGCAATCTATGCCCGTTTCAGCGGCATCCACGAACGGTTTCGCCAAATCGTCTATGATTCGAAAAAGCTGGTGTTGCGCGCGCTCATGTCCGGCGAACAGAACGTGCTGGCGCGCCGCCTCGATTTAATCTCGGAGCAACATCGATGGTCGCGCGATTTCACGCTCAACAGTCTCGGCCGCGCTTTGGCCGAAGTTATCGCCTCGTTTCCAGTGTACCGCTCTTACATAACCTCCGCGGGCACGCTGAATGGCGATGACCGCCGCGCCATCCGGTACGCGGTGGCGTTGGCGAAACGGCGCAACCCTGCCCTGAGCGCCGCCACCTTCGATTTCCTGGGTAGTGTGCTGTTGTTGGAGTATCCGGAGGGAATCAGCGAAGAGGATCGCAACGCCCGCCTGGACTTCACGTTGCGCTTTCAGCAACTGACCAGCCCGGTGATGGCGAAGGGTTTCGAGGACACCGCGCTTTACCGTTACTATCCGCTCGCGGCGCTCAACGAGGTGGGCGGCGATCCCACTTCGTTCGGTATCGAGCCCGTGAAATTTCATGAAGCCAGCCGCCGGCGTCTGTCCCAATGGCCGCACGCGCTTTCCGCGACCGCCACGCATGATACCAAGCGTGGTGAGGACGTCCGCACACGGCTCGACGCGCTCTCTGAGATTCCCGACGAATGGGAACAGGCGCTCGCACGCTGGCATGAGCTGAACGCTTCCATCATTACGGAACTCGAAGGCACGCCGGTGCCCGATTCGAATGAGGAATATCTGTTCTATATGACGGTGGCCGGGGCATGGCCGGCCGTTTCCATGGCGGTCGAGGAGCATGTGAATTTTATCGATCGCATCAAAGCCTACATGGAAAAGGCCGCCAAGGAAGCCAAGGTGAGCACGAGCTGGGTTCAGCCTGATACCGCGCACGATCAGGCCCTGGCTGAATTCGTCTCGCGCTCGCTGCGGCCCGGGGAGGACAATCGGTTTCTGGCCGCGCTCGACGAGTTCGCGCAACCGCTAATTCGCGCCGGGATGCTCAACTCGCTCTCGCAAATTCTGCTGAAAATCACCATGCCCGGCGTTCCCGATTTCTATCAGGGCACCGAGCTATGGGACCTGAGCCTGGTCGATCCTGACAACCGCCGTCCCGTCGACTTCGCCGCACGGCGCCAGATGCTCGCAACGATTCGGCAGGCGCGGAATCGAGCGGAGCTGGCGCGCGAACTCTTTATGCGCCCGCACGATGGCCGGGTGAAAATCTACCTGATTAACCGCGCGCTCGAGTTTCGCAACGCGCACCCGGCGCTGTTCGCCGAAGGCGATTACATGCCCTTGGAGATAACGGGCCCGCGCTATAATCATGTTGTCGCATTCATGCGCATGCTGGACGGCGAACAGGTGATCGTCGCCGCCGGGCGTCTGTTTTTAAAGCTTGGAAAACTCAATACTGCCACCGAGCCATCGACGTGGCAGGACACCTTCATCAAAATCCCCGGCGAATTTCCGCAAGCACGCTACGTCGACGCGCTGACCGGTTCCATGGTCGAGCCTCAGCGACATGCGGACGCATTCCTGCTGCCGTTAGAGGCCCTCTTCGGCGGGATGACGGTAGCCATGATTTCACCCGCCTAGCCGCGCGACTGGACCGCTTATGTCTGGGCCGTTAGCATCGGGGTTGCCGTCGCGCTATGGGCGTCAACCCACTTCACTTGCGCAACGGCTTGATTCCCTTGTCTCAATCAGATTCGTCTTACAATTCACCCTGGCGTCTTGAATTTGGCGCGCGGCCAGTTTTGGGTGGTGTGCAATTCCAGGTATGGGCGCCCAACGTGCGCGAGATATCGTTACACTTGCGCGGGCCGGGCGGTTCGCGCGATTTATTACCCGCGCCGGGCGATATGATTCATCCGATGCACGCTCGCGATGACGGGATTTTCCAAATGCTGGTGCCGGGCCTCGCCGCGGGCACGGACTACTTTTATGCGCTGGAGGGCGGAAGGTATCGGCCTGATCCGGTGTCGCGCGCCCAGCCGTACGGAGTTCACGGGCCGTCGCGCGTGGCCGATTCGGGCGCGTTTGCCTGGCACGATAGCAGTTGGGAGGGCTTTCCGCTCGAACAGTACGTGATTTACGAACTGCACGTCGGATGCTTCACCTCGGCGGGCACGTTCGCCGCCATCATCGAGAAGCTCGATTATTTGCGTGCTCTCGGCGTCACCGCCGTCGAGTTGATGCCGGTGGCGCAATTCGCCGGCTCGCGCAACTGGGGTTACGATGGCGTCGATCTTTACGCGCCGCATACCGCCTACGGTGGCGGCGACGGACTCAAATCGCTGGTCGACGCGTGCCATCGGGCGGGGCTCGCCGTCATCATCGATGTGGTTTACAACCACCTCGGGCCCGAAGGGAATTATCTGGCGGATTTCGGTCCGTATTTCACCAGGCGTTACCATTCGCCCTGGGGTGAGGCGCTCAATTTCGACGGTGCAATGAGCGATGGTGTGCGGCGTTTTTTCGTCGATAACGCGCTCTATTGGCTGACCGAGTATCACGCCGACGCGTTGCGGCTGGACGCGATTCACGCGATCTTTGATTTCGGCGCGCGCCATCTGCTGCGCCAGATGGCGGACGAGTTTCAGGCGCAAGCCGCGGCGCTGGGCCGCCGCGCGTTTCTGATCGCGGAAAGTGATCTCAATGATGTGCGTGTGATCAATCCGGTCGAATTCGGCGGCTATGGGCTGGACGCGCAATGGAACGACGACTTCCATCACGCGCTCCACACGTTGATCACGGACTCGCGCCACGGCTACTTCACCGACTTCGGCGCCGTCGGCGAGCTGCGCAAGGCGCTGACGGAGGGTTATGTCTATGACGGCCGCTATTCGCGCTTTCGACAGCGCTGTCATGGCAATTCCGCGGCGCCGCGTCCCGGTCGCCAGTTCGTGGTCTTCAATCAAAACCACGATCAGATCGCCAACGCATGCGGGGGCGCGCGACTGTCGCAGTTGGTCTCAAGCGCCGCCTTGAAGCTGGCGGCGGTGATGTTGATGTGCGCGCCGAACCTGCCGATGCTCTTCATGGGCGAGGAATTCGGCATTTCAACGCCATTTTTCTACTTCACCAGTTTTCCCGATCCCGAGCTTGGCCACGCCGTTTCCGCAGGCCGTCGCAACGAATACGCCGACTTTTTCTGTGATGAACCCTTCCCCGATCCGCAGGATCAGACTACTTTCATGCGCTCGAAGCTTGAGTGGAGCCAGGCCGCTGTCACACCTCATCGCGAGATCCTCGCGCTCAATCGCACGCTGGTCGCTTTGCGCAAAGCCAACCCGAGTCTCGGCAATTGCCGTAAAGACCTCACCCTGGTGCATACCGACGAGCGCGCGCGATGGTTGGTGCTTGAACGCGGCGACGCGTCCGCCGCCGCCCTTGTGTTGGCGAATTTCGCTCAGGAGCCGCGCGATATTCCAGCGGCATGGCGCGCGGGAAAATGGCGCCTTAAGCTTTGGACCAACGCGATCGAATTCGGTGGCGATGGCGGCGAGGAGCCGGCGGCGATGCTCGAATCGAACAGCGTACGGATGGGCGCCTTTGGTGCCGCAGTTTACTTCCGCGAGGAGGCGCGATGACCTCGATAATCATCCACGGCCACTTCTACCAACCGCCGCGCGAAAATCCCTGGACCGGCGCACTCGATCGTGAGGAAAGCGCGCATCCTTATCACGATTGGAACGAACGGGTTTTCGCGGAATGTTACCGCGCCAATGCTTTCGCGCGCATTCTCGACGGCGCCGGCCGAGTTGAAAGGATCGTCAACAATTACGCAAATATCAGTTTCAACTTCGGACCCACTTTGCTGAACTGGCTCGCCAGCACCCATCCGCGCACCTACGCGCGCATTATCGAGGCCGACCGGCTAAGCGCGCGCCGCCATCACGGTCATGGCAACGCGATCGCGCAGGGCTACAATCATGCGATTTTGCCATTGTGCAACGAGCGCGACCGCACCACCCAGGTCTTATGGGGCCTTGCCGACTTCCGCCATCGTTTCGGCCGCGAGCCAGAGGCGCTGTGGATGCCCGAAACCGCGTGCAACGATCTCACTCTCGGGAGCTTGATCGAAGCCGGGCTCAAATACGCGATTCTTTCCCCGCAGCAGGCCCAGCGCGTGCGCCCCCTCAAGGGTGGGGAATGGCGCGACGTCTCCAACGGCGGCATCGATCCGCGCCGGGCTTATCGCTGCTTTCATCATGACGGGTCGGGGCGATCAATCGTGCTGTTTTTCTACGACGATCCGATGGCGCGCGCGGTCGCTTTTGAGGGCGCGCTGAGTTCCAGTCATAATCTGCTCGAACGGCTGGAGCTTGCCCGCGGCGGGGACGGCGCGCTGGTTAACGTCGCCACCGACGGTGAGAGCTACGGCCATCATTTCCATTTCGGCGACCGTTGCCTCGCGTATGCGCTCGAAGTGGAGGCCGCAAAGCATCGCTTCGAGGTCACCAACTACGGCGAATTCCTCGAAGACCATCCGCCTCAGGACGAGGTCGAGCTCAAGGCAGGACCCGGCGGCGAGGGAACCGCCTGGAGCTGCGCGCACGGGGTCGGCCGTTGGTATCGCGATTGCGGCTGCGCCACCGGCGGCCAAGAAGGCTGGAGCCAAGCCTGGCGCGGGCCCCTGCGCCTCGCCCTCGATTTATTGCGGGATCACGCGGCGTACTATTTCGAAGAGGCCGGCGCCGATCTGTTTCGCGATCCATGGGCGGCGCGTGACGAATATATCGAGCTGCTGCTTGACCCTGCGACGCGCCGCGAATTTTTTCTCGATCGGCGCGCCGGCCGCCGTCTGCACGACTCCGAGATGGTACGCGCGCTCGATTTGCTCGAGCTGCAGCGCGCCGCGATGTTGATGTACACGAGCTGCGGCTGGTTTTTCGCCGACATTTCGGGAATTGAAGCGGTACAGGTGATGAAGTACGCCGGCCGTGTGCTGGATTTTATCGAAGAGCTCGACTTCGAAGTTCCGCGCGGCGAATTTCTCGACACGCTCGCTGGCGCGCAAAGCAATATCCCGGGAATGGGCAGCGGCGCCGATGTCTATCGTCGCCTCGTCGCGCCCTGCCGTACCACTCCGCGACGGATAGCGGCACATCTGTCCATCTCCGGGCTGGCCAGTTACGGTGGCGATCAAGGCACGGTCGGCGACTATGAGTTCCGCAAGCTGGACTGCCAACAGCGCCAGCACGGACGCTTGACCCTGGCGACCTGCCGCCTGCTGGTAAGCGCGCGCATGACTGGAAGGGAACATGATTTCGCCGCCGCCGCCCTCCATATTGGCGGCATGGATTTCTACTGCACGTTGAGTCCCTATCGGGGCGCGATGCGCTTTCGGCAGGCGTCTGAAACGCTGTGGGAGCGTTTCCATAACGCGTCCTTGCCGGTGCTGCTGCGCCTGATGCAGGAGCAATTTGGTCCCGACGAATTTGGCCTCGAGGACGTTCTTGCAGACGGCCGCTGGGCCATTTCCGGCATGGTTTTCGGCTATCTGTCGCAGGATCTGACCGCGGAATTCGTGCGTCTTTATGAGCAGGACCGCCGCGCGATCGAGATGTTGCACGAGAGCGGCTTCGAACTTCCCGCCGAATTACGCCTGCTCAGCGAATTTACCCTCGGCCGCCGCTTCGAGCATGCGATTATCGAGCGGAACGGCAATCTCGATCCGGCCGCCTACGGCGCGGCGGTGGTAATTGCGGAGGAAATCGCTCGCTATCGTTACAAAGTGGATCAGACCGAACCCAATCACCATTTCTCCTGGTTGATCTCCAAAGCGGCGGACGCGGCGGCGGCCGACCCTACTCCGGCAAACGTTGATAATGCGCTCAAGGCCCTCGCCATCGCCGCGCGTCTTCGTTTGAGCCCCAATATCGATCACGCCCAGGAGGCGATCTACGCGGCCATCGTTGAGCATGGGACCGACCCGGGGCCGCTCGCCGGTCTGGGCTCGCGCCTCGGCTTTTCCTCCGAGATCGTGTCACGGGCACGGCAACCCGATAAACCAGCGCCAATCATTCTGGTTACCGCGCACGGCTCCTGATACGCATCTGGAGCCTCACCTGCTGCTTGTCCCAGCGGATCAATTCCGGGGTCAGCCATGAACCTGGCGATCCGATTCGGATTTGATAATCGCGCCGTTTGGGATCAACTTTCCGCTTGACTGTTATCTATGCGTCGGTGTATTCGCCTAAACAGCGAGTCCGCTTTACCGAGCCGTGCGAATGCGGCCGCACCCGCGACATATCACTTCGGGGGAGAGGTGAAACATGTTCCGCGTCTTCCAAAAGCAGACTTTGGCCGTGCCGGCGTTGTTGTTACTCGCGCTGACCACCGCCTCTTACGCAGCCGCTCAGAGCGGTCCCGCGATTGCCAATTGTACACAGAGTAATCTGCAGACGTTGGCCAATACGCTGCCCTACCAAGTTAGTATAACCACCGCGACACCCGCCTTAATCACCGGCACCGCGATCGCGTTTTGTGGTGTCGATGGGAAGATAACGACGACGGACCCCGGTCCGAATACGGTCTTGTTCGAGCTTGGCCTGCCGGTTGCCAGCAACAGCCGCTTTCTCTTTATCGGTGGCGGCGGCTTTAACGGTTATATTCCAGCCGGCGTCGTCGACAGCGGCGTCGAATTCGGCTACGCGACCGCGTACACGGATAGTGGGCATGAATCCGCCTTCGCAAGCATCTCCGGGCTCGAAGGTCTGTCGGCGCTGGACGGAAGCTGGGCTCTGATCGAGCCCGGCAACACGCCGAATACCGCCGCTCAGGCGGACTTCAGCTATCGCGGGGTGCATGTCACGACCGTCGTGGGTGAGCAGCTTACCCAGTCATATTACAGCATGTCGGAAACGCCAGCCTCGTATTTCGACGGATGCTCGACGGGCGGCCGTGAAGCGATGGTGGAGGCGCAGAAATTTCCCGACGATTACAACGGGATCATCGCGGGCGATCCCGCTATCGGAGACCCGATTGCAGGCTTCAACTGGAATGACCAGGCGCTGCTCGCGAGTTCAGCCTCATATCTGACGCCGAGCGCCATTCAAACGCTGGATACCGCCGTAACCGCCGCGTGTGATCAGTCCGACGGCGTCAAGGACGGCTTGATTCAGGACCCGGAGCTTTGCCACTTCAATTTGAGGCGCCTCGAGTGCCATGGTCATGACAGGTCCAATTGTCTGACCGAGGCGCAAATCGCGACCGTCGAGCAGATTGTGATGGGCGCGCATACCGAAGACGGCGATCAAATCTATCCTGGTTATACACTGAGCAATCCGGGCGGCAGCGACGGCTGGATCGAATGGATTACCGGGGCGACTCAGCCGAAGACTAACGTCGCCGAACCGTGGGGTGCGCCGCCGGCCTCGCTGGCGACCGCGCCGCTACAATGGAGCTTCCAGGATCAATTTCTTAAATATTTCGTCTTCAACAATCCCGCGTATGACTCGCTGATGTTCAACATCAACAGCAACGATCTCAACCTGTTGCAGGCAGAGGTGACGCTCTATGGTGGCAACGGCGAGAACACGGATCTTCAGCCTTTCTTCTCCCATGGCGGCAAGCTCATCATGTACCACGGATGGGCGGACCCGGCACTGACGCCTTTCATCAGTGTTGACTACTACAATGAAGTGGCACAGCGGACTGACGACGGCATATTCGGCCTGCGCGATAACGCACGCCTGTTCATGGTTCCGGCGATGCATCATTGCGGCGGTGGTCCCGGACCCAACGTCTTCAACGCGTTGCCGAACCTCATTGCCTGGGTCGAAAATGGACAGGCGCCAGATCAGATCATCGCGACCCACTGCGTAAACAATAACACCAGTAGTTGCGTGCCTGACCGCACGATGCCGCTGTGCCCCTATCCGGAGCTGGCGCATTATATTGGCGGCAATGTCGATGAGGCGTCGAGCTGGATATGTAGGGAGTCATTCCGGCACGGGCCGCATTTCGATTATCGCGCACACTTCTTAGGCCTCAGCAGGTAAACGGCGCGCACGGGAAGAACCCTCGGAACGCCTCGCGGCCTTGGACCGCGGGGCGTTTTTTCATATCCCAACGGACGGCTACTTCTCTTTAAAAGGTGGGCGATTTATCAGCTCACGCGGAGGACGGCGGCACCTTTCAATTCGTCATGCTTGAGCATTTGCAGCGCGTGATTGGCCTGAGCGAGCTCGAGCGGCACGGTATGTGTGTGAATTGGGATTTTCCCGGCCAATTCGAAAAATTCGCGTCCATCGGCGCGCGTATTCGCGGTAACGCTACGCAATTGCTTTTCATAAAACAGATGCCGCTCGTAATCGAGCGAAGGTATCGGGCTCAAATAAATGCCGGCCACCGCCAGAATCCCACCACGGTCGAGCGCTGACAGCGCCGGCGGCACCAATTCACCCACGGGCGCGAATAGAATTGCGGCGGAAAGTGAGGCGGGCGGCGGCTCCGCGGCAGTGCCTACCCAGTCCGCTCCCATCGCCTGCGCCAACTCGCGATGGCGTCCGCCGCGCGTCATCACGAACACCCGGCATTTCCAGTATTTCAGGACTTGCAGCGCGAGATGCGCCGAACCGCCAAAACCATACAGCCCGACCGCCGCTCCGGGCTTTACCTCCGCACGCCTGAGCGCGCGATAGCCGATGATTCCAGCGCACAGCATCGGCGCCGCTTCATCATCACTGATCGTATCCGGCAAGGCATACGCGAAGTCTTCGCGCACGGTCGCCCATTCAGCATAGCCGCCATCGTGATCATAGCCGGTGAAGCGCGCGTTGGGACAAAGATTTTCGCGATCGGCGCGGCAGTACGCGCATACGCCGCAGGTCTCACGCAGCCACGCGATACCGACGCGACTTCCCGGGCTAAACTGCTTGCAGTCGGCACCCGTACGTTCAACGACCCCAACGACTTCATGGCCGGGCACGATGCGCGAATGGCGCGGCGGCAAATCGCCTTCGGCAACATGAAGGTCGGTGCGGCAAACGCCGCATCGCCGTACCCTTACCAGAATTTCACCACGGCCAGGCTCGGGAGATTCGATCTCAGCCTCGCGTAATGGATTGGTTTCTATGGGCGCAGGCGTATGTACCGCGAGCGCACGCATGACAATGCCTCATTAACCGTCTTGATTATCTCGCATGGACCAAAACGCCTTTCGCGCGGATTTTCAGTGAGCGGTCTTCCGCTGAATCAATGCTTCCAGCGCCCGTCGCTCTTCGGGGGTCAGATTTTCCGCGCTCGAGGTGCCGTCGGGGTGCGAGGGTGACAAAGCGGCGCCATCTTGACCGGCTGCGGCTCCATTGTGCGATGTGTTTCCGATCATGCCAGGTGGCTTTTCCGGTGCTTCCGGATATACCGTCGCCGGACGCTGATGCGGCGGCACGATGTATCGCACAGAAGCTGGTTCCATCGCCCGGCGAAGCAAAAAAACGGCGATCAGCACCGCAATCGCGATGGCTATCCAATATGCGGGAGCGCGGGATTTTCGGGCCCGCACTTTGTGGTTGCGAGACGCCTTGGCGAGCTTTATCGGCTGCACCCGGCCGGAACGCGGATTTCGCTGACGGTTTCGATCTGACATAGGAAATGATTAACGCTTGACTTCAATTTTAACCTACGCCGGTGCGGGATAAAACGGCCCACGCCCAGCGACCCAACATCCGCGGCGCTGATACCTGGTCCATCTCACGCGTGCCATTGTACCAATCGATCCCAAGCTGCTGAGCGATACGGCTGAGCGCCGCGATTCGAAAGTAAAGGCGATGGCGCGGCCCATAAAATCTGTCCGCCGCGAAGCGGAGCCGTCTGAGCTTGCGTCCGACCGTTTCGGCATGCAATGCGTGGCTGTAACGATCAAGCGCATCTTTCTCGCCGTCAAGAAACCGACCGACATAATGCGCCGCAAGCTTGCCATGTTCGAACGCGGCGGAGATCCCCTCACCCATCAATGGATCAACTCCAGCGGCATCGCCGACAAGAATAGTGCGCAGACAGGCATATTGATCGCATGGTTCATACCAACGAATAGGAAACGCCTTATAGGATGGAAGCGCCGCGGCACTTGGAATGTACTCGGGAAAGGCCGCCGCCAGCGCGTCGGGCAGCCGGGCTTTCGGCTGTCGCGCTTTCACCCTCTTGCGCGGGCATTGATCGTAAATACCCAGGTTGAGATGAGGCTCGCCTTCGATCAGGCACGGAAATGACCAGCTATAGCCGCGAATACCCGCGCTTACGCAATTGAAGTCGAAGCGATACACGCGCCGCGCGAATTCTGGCGAAGAGCTTGCCGTGGGAACGTCGGCCATCAGAGCGCGGCCGATATTGGTTTTGTCGCGGCCGAAGACAGCGGCACGTACACGGCTGCCACTGCCGTCCGCCCCAATCAGCACCACGCCCTGATGAGCGTCTTTGTCGGTAAACGCCTGAACCGTGGAACCATTCTGTTCGATCCCGAGCAGCCGCGCCTGTTCGACTATTCGCAGCCCGCGCCTGCGCGCGGCATACGCGAGCGAGGCATCGAATTCATCGCGCCGCACGATCGTACACAATGGTTCAGAACGCGCGCGCAATTCGATCGTGCCGGCCTCCGTACGCGCGTCGCCGCTAAACACCTCGACCGCCGGAACTTCCAGCGACAGTCCCAATTCCCGCATGGCCGCGAGCGTCTTTGGAATCAAGCCGCCAGCGCAAACCTTGGGCCGCGGATGGCGCGCCTTTTCTATCGCGACTATCCGGCCGGCAAGTTCTGGCCGATCGCGCAACAGGTAAAGGGCCGCGGCCAGACCGGCCGGTCCCGCCCCGGCGATCAAGATGGTGGCACTACGATCCATATCGGTTTTCAACGCCTGGTAAGGCGAAACCAGAAGCGCCGCCGAGTTCCGGTCCTCAGACCGAACCGATGAAGAAATGCAGCGAGCGACTGGCGAAGGCGATAATCGGAGGCGGATAAAGCCCGAGCCCGATCGTCGCAATAGCCAGCACGCCCATCAGGCCATAATTCCACAGCTCGATTTCGACCGGCGCTTCCCCGCCTTCGGGCTGGTCAAGAAACATCGCTTTTACTGGCTGCATATAGTAGTAAAGCGAGATTACGGAATTGACGAGACCGATCACCGCGAGAATATAGAATTGTTCGCGAATCGCCGCCGCAAATACGTAGAATTTACCGATAAATCCAATCGTCGCTGGAATTCCGGTCAGCGACAGCAGAAAAATGCTGAGCGCAATCGCCGGCACCGCGCCACCTCGCCATGCCAAGCCGCGGTAAGCCGCGATATCCTCGCGGCCGGTCGAGTTCGCCACAATCATGACCACCAGAAATGCGCCCGCGTCCATTACATAATAGGCGAACAAATACACCAGCATCGCGCGGATGCCCTCGTCCGAAAGCAGCACGAATCCCATTAGCGCGTAACCCGCCTGAGCGATACTCGAATACGCGAGCAGGCGCTTCATGTTCGTTTGCCGCAGCGCGGCGAGGTTGCCGAGCGTCATCGTTATAATGCACACAATCAGCAGTAGTTGCGGCCACTCGACTCCATTTAGCGCCGTCCAGTTTCCTCCCGTAGTCAAATGGGAAAGCGCTGGATAAAAAAACCGCGTCAACAAGGCGAAGCCGGCCGCCTTTGAAGCAACCGCCAAAAACGTGGTGATTGGAATTGGCGCGCCATTATAAACATCGGGCGCCCACATATGAAACGGCACGGAAGCCACTTTGTAGCCCATTCCGGCCAGAATCAGCACCAATGCGATAAACACCGCCAAAGCCGGCGCGTGTCCCGCGGAGGTAAGAGCATGATTTATCACGCTGAAATCGAGCGACCCGGCAATACCGAAGATCCAGCTCATTCCATAAATCATCATGCCCGAGGCGACGCCGCCGTAAATCAGGTATTTGAGCGCTGCTTCCTGCGAGCGGCGGTTATGCTTGAGAAAGCCGGTTAGTATATATGATGTGAGGCTGACGAACTCCAGCGCGATATACGCCATCAACAGATTGGCCGACTCGGCCATCAAGAACATGGCAAGCGTGCTGGCCAGGAGAATCGCGTAGTACTCGCCTTGCTCGCATCCGCGCACCTCTTCGGAACCGATCGACATCCAGACCGCGACCAGCGCGCCCAATGCGATCAAGGCGCGGAAGAACACACCGAACGCATCGAACACGAGCATCCGATGGAAAAGCCATGCGCCGGGCAAATGCGGTTCGAGGCCGATCAGCAGCAATGCGCCAGCCGTAATCACCAGGGCCAAATCGCCAAACCACCGTTTGTCATGGACCAGCAGATCAAGCACCAGGATGGTCAGAATGCCGCCAATCAGGAGTAGTTCCGGAAAGAAATACTGAAGACTGCGAAGGCTGCCGAGATCCATCGCCCACGCCTCAATGAAGCGCTATTACCGCCGGGTTGGATGCGATCACCACCCGGTTCAGATGATTCAGCGAGCTATGCAGGAGCATCAGCACGGCGTGTGGATAAACTCCGAGGAGCAGAACGATCGCTCCGAGGGGCACCAGCGTGAAAGCCTCGCGCAAACCAAGATCGGGCAGCAACTTGTACTTTTCATTGAGTGGTCCGAGGTAAATCCGTTGGAAGCACCACAAGAGATATCCAGCGGTCAAAATCGCGGTCAAGGCGGCCAGCATCGTGAATATCGGGTGAGGCCGCCACGAACCTAACAGCACCATCACTTCGGAAATAAACGCCGACAGACCCGGCAGCCCCATCGCGGCAAAGAAGGCGAAACCCGTCACTCCCGCGTACATCGGCATGCGCTGCGCCAAACCCCCGAAGCCGTCGATTTCGCGATGATGCGCGCGGTCGTAAATCACGCCGACCAGGATAAACAACATCGCGGTGATGGTCCCGTGATTGAACATCTGCAGCACCGCGCCATTGATTCCAATCGCGGTGAACGACGCCATCCCCAGCATCACGTAACCCATATGGCTAATCGAGGAGTACGCGATAAGCTTCTTGTAATCCGTCTGCGCCATCGCGCACAGCGCGCCGTAAACAATGTTGATTACTCCGACTAAACCCAGAAACAACCATGCCAGTTCGTGGCTGGCCGCCGGTAAAATCGGATAGTTGACGCGCAAGATGCCGTAGGCGCCCATCTTGAGCAGCACGCCCGCCAGAATCACGCTAATCGCGGTCGGCGCCTCGACGTGCGCGTCCGGCAGCCAGGTGTGAAACGGAAATGCCGGTATTTTAATCGCGAACCCGATAAACAGCGCGATCCAGACTATGCGCTGAAATTTTATCGAATAGTGGCTCGCATTCGCGGCCAGCACCATCATATCGAACGTCGGGGTCGCGCCATAATAGTAAAGCGCCAGCATCGCGAGCAGTATCAGCACCGATCCCAACAAGGTGTACAGGAAGAATTTAATGGCGGCGTATTCGCGCCGCGGACCACCCCACACGCCGATCAGAAAATACATCGGCAGCAGCATCACTTCCCAGAATATGTAGAAGAGAAAAAAGTCGAGCGCGACGAAGACTCCCATCATCCCCGTATCGAGCAGCATCAGCAACGCATAATAGCCCTTCTCACCGCGCTCGATGCTGAAGCTGGCGAATACCGAGACAAAACAGATTATCGCGGTCAGCAGCACCATCGAAATACTGATGCCGTCGACGCCCAGAAAATACTGGATGTGGTATGCGGTAATCCAATTATAACGCTCGGTGAACTGCAGCCCGACGGTTGCGGTGTTGAAGCTCGCATAAAGCCATCCAGCGATCATCAACTGCAGCAATGCCGCCAGCGCCGCGATCCATCTATACGCTTTCGACGGGCCGGGCCACAGCAAAATCACAACCATTGCGGCGAGTGGAATGAACGTTATTAGCGTCAGCGGATGCGTCATCGGCGGTATTCTTTCTCTATCCGGTCAGACCTTCAGAATCGCGCGGATTACCAGAATCAGCATCACGGCCGCCAGAATGCCGTAGAGATAGCCGTTAATAGATCCCGTTTGAAGACGCCGCAACCGGCTTCCCGTTTCAAGTGTCATATCCGACGCGAAATTAACCAGTCCATCAACGATGTACTGGTCAAACAGGCCTGAAAGCCATGAAGCGAAAAGTGTGATGGTCGCGGCGAAATTCACGATGCCGTCGATAATATGAGAATCGAACCACGACGCGGCGCGCGTAAACTGGATATACGGATTGACGAACGTCGCATTGTAGCCCTCATCAACATAGTATTTGTTCAAGGACAACCGATAAAATACACCTTGCGCGAATGCGCTGATGCGCGCCGCGCTCAGCTTCCTTTGCCGGTAGGTCAGATCGGCGAGAAACCATCCCGCGATCACGATGCTCAGAGAAACCAGCCCGAGCATCGCCTCACTGGCGTGGTTATGCATTCCCGCGTCCATCACCATTCGGGTGGCCGGGGACGAAAACACGGGCTTGAGAAAACCGGGAAACGGCCTGAAATCAGTCACAAAATCGGGCACTCCGACGAAGCCGCCAATCACCGACAGCGCACCCAGCACCACCAGAGCCAGGCTCATTGACCACGGCGCCTCGTGCACATGATGCTCCTGTTCAAGGGTGCCGCTGAATTCGTTGAAGAAGGTCATATACACCTGGCGGAACATGTAGAAGACCGTTACGCCGGCCCCAATCAAGAGCAACGCCCACAAAACGTACTGGCCGTGCGCATAGACATCCCAGATGATCTCGTCCTTCGACATAAAGCCGGCGAACGGCGGCACGCCGGAAATAGCCAGAGTAGCCGCGAGAAAGGTCCAGAACGTAATCGGCATGCGCCGGCGCAAGCCGCCCATCTTGCGCATATCCTGTTCGCCGCCCATCGCATGAATCACCGAACCCGCGCCGAGAAAGAGACAAGCCTTGAAAAAGGCGTGCGTCATCAGATGAAACACGCCGGCATCGTAGGCACCCACGCCGACCGCCGCGAACATATAGCCAAGCTGGCTAATCGTGGAATAAGCGAGAACCTTTTTAATGTCGTTTTGCGTAACCGCTATAGTCGCCGCGAATAACGCGGTCACCGCCCCGACGCTGGCGATCACCAGCATCGTTACCGGCGCCATCGAATAGAGAAAGTTCAGGCGTGCGACCATGTAAATCCCGGCCGTGACCATCGTCGCCGCATGAATCAATGCACTGACCGGCGTCGGACCCGCCATGGCGTCGGGAAGCCACACGTACAATGGAATCTGCGCGGATTTGCCCGTCGCGCCGATAAACAGCAGCAACGTCACGAACGTGACCAGCGAAAGCCCCGCGTATCCGCGAACACCGGCCAACAAGGGCGCGTATTTGCCCACTTCGCGAATCACCAGGGTCGGATGCCCCACCGCGCTCAGGCCGGCGAACAGCCCAAACAAGCCGATCAAAAACGCGAAATCGCCCACGCGGTTAACAATGAACGCCTTGTTGCCGGCGCTAGTATTGTTATGATCGCCATACCAAAAGCCGATCAGGGCGTACGAACAGAGGCCAACCCCTTCCCATCCGACGAACATCAGAAACAGGTTGTCCGCCAGCACCAGCACCAGCATTGCGAACGTGAACAGATTGAGCCACGCGAAAAAACGCCAGTACGCCTGGTCCTCGCTCATATAGCCAGTCGAATAAATGTGGATCAGTCCGCCCACGCCCGTGATGATCAGCACCATCACCATCGACAACGGATCGAGCCACAACGCGATGTCGAGATGCAGGCGCCCCGTATCGAACCATTGCCATAAAACGTCGATCATGAAGCGATGACCGGCGGGCAATGAGACCATCAGCGCGAACGCGCCCAGCGCTAGAACGAAAGCGCTTACCACAACTCCGCATCCAACGATGCCGACCGCGCGTTTGCCCAATCGCCGTTGAATGAAAGCGCCCGCAAGGAAATTGATAATCGCGCCGAGGAGCGGCAACAAGACAATCCATGCGCACAGGCCGCTGTTCACCGGATGACTCACGCCCAATTCCCTGCCAACGCCAATCGCGGAGTGGAGTTATCCGTTGAGCGTCTCGGCCGCGCCCACGTCGATGGTCTTCAGATTCTGGTAAATGGCAAGAATGATCGCCAGTCCGATTACCGCTTCCGCCGCCGCCAGCATGATCACAAAAATCGCAAAGACCTGGCCCGCGTACCGGACAGACCCGCCGCCGTAAAATGAAAACGCGAGATAGTTGATATTCGCGGCGTTAAGGATCAGTTCGATGCCCATCAGGATGCCGATCGCGTTGCGCCGCGTTAAGACACAGTAGCCGCCCAGAAGAAATACGATCAGGCTGAGTATCAGGAAGTGATCAAGTGTAATTCCCCCACCCATGGCGACGTCCCCTTATTCCCTGGTTTCCTGGCGCGAAATTACAATCGCGCCGATGAGCGCGGCCAGCAATACCAGCGAAGCGATCTCGAAAGGCAGTGCGTATTGACCCAAAAACGCGTTTCCGATCGCGGTGGTGGTCGGAGTTGGATTCGTGGGAATCCCGCCCTGATACCAATGCGTGCTGAAAATCGCCGTCAGCATCACGGCTCCGGCGATAATCGTGACGGCCAGTCCCGCGCCCATTCCGACCGTTCGATTGGAAACATTCACGTCGGCGATGCCCTGCGTCAGCATTACCGCGAAAATCGTGAGCACCAGGATTCCGCCGATATACACCAGCAACTGCACCATCGCGACAAAATCAGCCGCGAGCATTACATATATGCCGACGACACCGAGAAAGGCGCCCAGCAAGGCGAAAGCCGAATAGACGATATTACGGGAAAAGGCCGTTATCAGCGCCGACATGACGATAAGGATCGCAAGCAGATAGAAAACCACTTGGGCGGCTATCACGAGTCCTCCTCCCGATAACGCGAATACTTCCTATATCAAGTCCTCTGTTTCGCAATCTTACGGCTCGCGCCCTCCGCCTCCTGAGGGTCTTCGTCACCACCGTGCTGGCTCTTGCTCGTATCAGCCGGCGGCTCGGCAACCGCAATGGGGGCGTCAGGCTTGCGAACCGCATGAAGCGCCGGGGATTGCGCGGATGACGCGGAACGCGCTCCGCTGTCCTTTTCGACCGCGCTCGCGCCGGTCGGCGCATTAAAGGCCGGTGCGGGTTTGTTTGCGGCCGGCATCGGCGTCGCGGGCGCAACGGCGGGCTTGGCTGGTGTTGCCGGCTTATCCGAACCCGGCTGCGCCCATTCATCGACGTACGTCATTCCGCGCGCCAGCAATTGACCAACTTCCGCATCCGGGTCCAGCCCTTTCTTCGGCTTATACGCAACGACCGGTTCGGCGACGAAGCGGCGGATGAGGCTCTCCAGCGAATAGTCCGCGCCCTCAAATTCAGTGGTATGGTGGATCGCGCCGGTTGGACAAGGCTCGCTGCATAGCCCGCAGAACATGCATTTGCTTATGTCAATGTCAAATTGGGAAATGACTATTTCGCGTGTCTGCGCGTTTTTCTCAATGGCAATTGCGATGCAGTCGATCGGACAGGCGCGGTCGCACGCGAGGCATCCGGTGCAAATCTCCAGATCGACGTCGAGAATGCCGCGATAGCGAAATGGCAAGGTATCCTGTACCCGCGTCGCAATCCGGTCCGGGTACTGAATCGTGTAGGGCTTGCGAATGAGATGCGAGGCGGTAACGGCCATGCCGTCGAAGACGGTGACGACTGCCTCGCGCAAATGCCGGAAATATTCCCCCGCGCTACCCATGCTATCTCAGATCGTCGGATGGAAGTAAAACTCCATTCGCGCGCGCCGCGCGAACCACGCCACCCGCCACACAAAGCCGCCCGCGATCGCCACGGCAAAGGCGAACATCAGCCACCGCGCGACTGAATTACCATTCGGCCAAATCGCCACCCATACCGCCGCGCCGATCAGGTTGACAAACGCGATCGGTACAAAATATTTCCAGCACAGCGACATCAACTGATCGATTCGCACGCGCGGCAGCGTACCCCGAATCCACATCGAAATGAATACCAATACCAGAACCTTGACATTGAAAGTGACGAACTGAAGCACGTTCATCACGATCGCGTTGCGGCTCACCTGCGGAAATTGCCAGCCACCCAGGAACAGGGTCGCCACAATTGCGGCGCCGATAAACATGTTGCCCCATTCCGCCATGAAGAAGAACAAGTAGCGCATGCTGCTGTATTCGGTCGCGAAACCGGCCACCAGTTCGGATTCCGCTTCGGGCAAATCGAACGGCGTGCGATTGTTCTCCGCAAGCGTCGAGACAAACAAAATGATCGCGGCGGCCATGCAGAACGGGTTGGCGAAGATGAACCAGCGATCAGGCGCCCAGCCTTGCGCCCGTATAATGCCTTGCATCGAAAGGGTTCCGGTCATCAGCACCACCGGAAAGATCGACAGGCCGGCCGGAATCTCGTAACTGACTATTTGAGCGGCGGAGCGAATTCCTCCGATCAACGACCACTTGTTATTCGACGCCCACCCCGCCATCAGCACGCCGACCACCGTCAGCGCAGTGACCGAGGTAATATAGAAGATGCCGACGTTCAGGTTGGCCAGGATTAACGACGAGGAAAAAGGCATTACCGCCCACGGCAGAATGAATGCCAGCACCACCAGGTAAGGCGCGAATTTGAACAAACGAGCGTCGGCCTCCGCCGGCACCACGTCTTCCTTGCAGACATGCTTGAAGCCGTCGGCCAGCCATTGCAAAACGCCGTTGGGGCCGACCCGGTTGGGACCGACACGCGACTGAATACGGGCCCATACGCGGCGTTCAAGCCAAGTCACAATCGAGGCGAACGGCACCGCGATCGCAAACAGCACCACCGCGCATGCGATCGCGATAGCGACGACATATACTAACTCCCGCGGAACGCCCGCGAACATCCCGCGAGAAATTAGTGTGTCAAGCCATTGCCGCATGATTATTCAGCGATCAATTTCCGGCGCGATCACGTCCAAACTGGCGATCAACACCACCAAATCCGCAATCATCAGGCCCCGGCTCAATTTCTGAATCATCCCCATCGCGGCGAACGATCCGGTACGCACGTGCACGCGCCACGGATAACCGGTGCCGTCACTGATCACGTACCAGCCCTGGTCACCGCGCGCGCTTTCGACTCGCACCTGGCATTCACCGGCCGGCGGTTTGAAATTCCTCACCACCTTGCCGAGCACCGGGCCTTCGGGCATTTGCGCCAGCGCCTGGCGCAGGATTTTCGATGACTCCGTCATTTCGCGGATCCGCATCATGTAGCGGTCCATCGCGTCGCCGATGGCGCCCCATTCACCCGCGCCGATTGGCACGTCGAAATCCAGATCGGGATAAACCGAATAGGGCATGTCTTTGCGAACATCCCATTTGACCCCGCAAGCGCGCAGGTTGGGGCCGACGAGATTGTAGCTGACGGCGTCCGCGGCACTAATCGGCGCGACGTTGGCCAGCCGCTGCACGCAGATTTTGTTGTATGAAAAGAGCGCGTTGAATTCATGCAGGATCGGCTCGAGATGGTCGAGGTAAGCGAGCGCCTTCTCGCGCCATCCGGGCGGCAAATCCCAGGCCACGCCGCCAATCCGCATGTAATTGAAGGTCAGGCGCGCGCCGCACAATTCCTCGATCAAATCGTTGATCATCTCGCGTTCGCGCAGCGTGTGCAGGAACGGCGTCATCGCGCCGATATCCATGCCCATCAGGCCAACGGTGAGCAGATGCGAGGCGATCCGGTTGAATTCGGCCGCGATCACGCGGCAGTATTCGCCGCGCCGCGGCACCTCGATCGCGGCCAGCCGTTCGCAGGCCATCGCCCAACCCTGGTTGGTGAACATCGCGCAGACATAATCAACGCGGTCGGTATACGGCATGAAGCCGTGATAGCCGACCTTCTCGGCAATCTTTTCGATGGAGCGATGCAGGTAGCCGACATCGGGAACCGCCTCGCGCATCACCTCGCCGTCGGCGCGAATCACGAAACGCAACACGCCATGGGTCGAGGGATGTTGCGGTCCCATGTTGAGGGTCATCTCTTCGGTGTGCAGCGTGCTCATTTCTTTTTCTGATCGAGGCGGATTATCGGGCTCTCGCGCACGGTTGAGATGCCGTGATATTCGAGCGGTTCGACGAAATCCTTGCGCAAGGGATAGCCGGGCCAGTCTTCCGGCATGAGGATGCGGCGCAAGTCGCTATGGCCCGTGAAGGTAACGCCCAACAGGTCGAAAATCTCGCGTTCCATCCAGTTCGCCGACGGCCAGATGCCTTCAAGCGTCTCGACTACCGGGTGTTGGCGGTCGAGCCTGACCTTGCATACCGCGCCATGGCGATGGCGATAAGAAAAGAGATGATAGACGACCTCAATCCGGTCCTTGTAATCGACGCCGGTTTCATTGCTCAGACAATCCATCGCGGTATCCGGATTGTCACGCAGGAAGCGAGCGGCCGCGCCGATCGCTTGCGCATCGATCACGATGAACGGGTCGGGTTTCCGCTCGACGATTTCAATCACGCTATCCGGCAGGTGCAGTTTCACTAATTCGTAAATCAGCCGCGGCTCCATGCTCAAGCCTGAATCGCCTGCCGAAGAGGCCGCTCCCGCGTCAACCAGCGCTCCGCCATGATTTTGTCCTGCAGCTTGAGCAGGCCTTCGGTCAGCGCCTCGGGACGTGGCGGACATCCGGGCACGTAAACGTCCACCGGCAGGATTTTGTCCACGCCGTCACAGACTGAGTAAGCGAGCTGGAACAATCCACCGCAGCTCGCGCAACTTCCCATTGAGATGATGTATTTGGGATCCGGCATCTGGTCGTAGAGCAAGCGCGTGCGCAGCGCCATCTTGAGGGTCAGCGTACCGGCGATGATCATCAGATCGGACTGGCGCGCCGAGGCGCGTGGCGTCGCGCCGAAACGTTCGATATCCGAACGCGGACCACCCGTATGCATCAATTCGATCGCGCAGCAGGCCAGCCCAAAGAGCATGTACCAGATGCTCGATTTCCGCATCCAGTTAATTAATTCGTCGGTCTTGGCGGTGAGGACGTAATCCGGCAGCGTGTTGAGTAATGGCATGCGGCGCTCACATCCCTTTCGAACTAATCCGGAACTTTCTTGATCCACTCGAGATCGCGCTTGACCCAGACGTAGGCGAGGCCAATGAACAGAATGAGTAGAAACACGAGCATCTCGCTGAGGGCGAACCAACGCCAGCCCCGCTTCACCCAATCCAGATAAACGGCGGCGACCGGGAAAATGAACGCGACTTCCACCTCGAAAATGACGAATACCAAGGCAATCAGGTAAAAGCGGACGTTGAAATTAATCCAGGCATGGCCCGTGGGCGGTTCGCCGCACTCGTAAGGCATCAGCTTGCGCGCAAACGGATTGCTCGGCGCCAGCAGTTTTTGCAGTCCGATCATCGCCGCCATGAAGAGCAGGCCGATAATCGCCAGGGCCAAGGGAATGCCGAAATTAAAGTACATGATTCCGCTCGATCCTTGATTTAACCTGACCTTATACGACTGTCAAATAAATCTTCTATTGTCATGATGAGATACGTATCCCACGCGCCTTTGTGGCGGCAAGTGGCAACCTAAGCAAACGCCGCTTTTTAGCTATTTGATCCCGTTCAAAAACCGCCGCAAAGCGGCGGCATCAAGCCATGCGCCTTGACCGGTCAGGCATGCCATCATCGTGAACGCGGCTTCCATGCATGCTACAAGTTTAGTTCCGAGAAGCTCAAGCTCATTTTAGAACCAACGGCACGGGACCGCTGGCCGTACAGGTTCGTCCCGCGTCGTCGATGCTATCTCAAGTGTATCGCGGTGGACGTGATCGTGCGCGACCGGCGGACCTTTGAGCCACGTTGGAACGGCCCGGTATCCGACGCGGAAAAGCGTTTACTGAAGTCTTGGCTAACCTTGCGGATAATCAGGGCATGTCTTTGATAAGCTTGCCGCTGCGAGCCTTTTCGACGGTTTCGTCGAACTTCGGTCCGAGTTCGACGCCCATCTGTTGCGCGCGCCGCTTGGCCCACAATCCCACGTTGCGTGAGTCGCGGTAGAACGATTCGTCGTTGCGTCTGGACGGATCAAACTTGGCCAGTCGCGACGCCTCACTCTCGACGGTCGCGAACGAAGACAACACGCGCCTGGTTTCACCACCACAGTCAGGGCAGTTCGGCCGCGTATTTCGCTCGGCTCCAAGCAACACATGAGCGGCTACCCGGCCGCACGACGTGCATTCGTATTCGTAAATCGGCATCTTCAATTCAAGATATTGCGGCCCGGACGCTCCGGCAATTGACTCCCGAAGCAACTATGGCGACGGAAAAATCGAGCGAACCTCCAGCGACCGCCGAGAAACGGGCTGACCAGGGAGCTGCCGCCAAACAGGATCACGCCGATTATAAACACCGTCGCGCCGGTCGCAATCCACCAGCCCATGTTGTCTGTTACCCCCAGCACGATCATGATCACGCCCCAGGCAGGCAGCAGCAGCGCCACCAGAAATCTGACAATTCGACTGACGGTAGTCTGAAGCGTGCTCGATCCTTCGTTCGCCATGCGAACCCTCGCAAACAAGCAATCGTGAAGTGGCAAATACGCGGCCTGCGCCTCTTTAATGGAATTCGCGGACGGCTTCAACATGTGATCGAACATTCAAGGGCACGACGGTTCCCGCTTGCAAAACATTGCGCGAGCTGGGCGCCTGATTCGCATTCCGTGGGTCATACAGATAAAGCGCGGGCGGACCCCCTCCACCGGCGACAGCTGACGCGAGTTTGAGTCGCAGGTGATCGCGAATCGCGGAGGGCAGCAGTGCCAGGTCGCGGCGGCGGGCGACCAGGTAAAAGCTTTGACGCGGTGGTCGAGGCGAGCGCCGGACGCTCTTTGGCAGGGCCGGCACCGCCCGTCCGTAATAATAAGCGAGGCCAGGACTATCGAAGACCACGTAGACGGGCGTACCATCCACGCGGCTTTTCACGTTCGTGGCAAACCTCGCGAGACTGCGGGTGCGCGCCACCTCTGGTCTCAAGGTGCCGGTCCATAAGCTGGTTCCCGCCAGGCAAATTAACGCCAATCCAGCGCCACCCCAAAGCGCCTGGCTTTTCCAAATACCGACGAAAACCGCGAAGGTACCCAGCGCCACGGCCGCGCCGAAAACCGCGAACGGAAGCGCGAACCGGCCGAAGCCATGCGCAAACATCATCGCGTAGCTAGCGTCGCTCGATTGCAGTCCGAGATGCCAGCCGCGCACCATGCCGCCCGTCGAGAAATAAACCGCCGCGGCAACGACCCCGGCCAGCATAATGACCGTGATCGCGCCGAGCGTGACATTGCGGAGAAACGGGGCATTCAAGATGCACACGCGGCCGTTCTCCTTTTCCGAAATACCGGTAAATAGCACCGCCATCATGATCGCAAGCGCGGGCAACGCCGGTAAAATATAGTCGTCACGCTTGGCGCTGGCGGCCGAAAACAGCGCGACCACCGCCAAAACCATCGCCAGCGCAAACAACATCGGTTTGCGCACCTCCGTCATGAACTGGCCTGCGATAAATGCCACCGCCAACGCTGGTACCAGGAAGCTCAGCGGCATCGAACCGCCCAACATGCGCAACGCGATATAGTAGATCGGACGCGCGGCCTCGCCGGTTCCACCCATACTCGCCGGCAGAAAATGGCCGAAGTTTTCGGCGACAAAAACGCCCGTGAGATCGCTGCCGCGC
This sequence comes from Binataceae bacterium (SeqCode), assembly GCA_050736615.1. Taxonomy (GTDB): domain Bacteria; phylum Desulfobacterota; class Binatia; order Binatales; family Binataceae; genus JBOHWJ01. The sequence continues at coordinate 42,275 of JBOHWL010000100.1, forward strand.
CCGGCGATGAACGCCGGTACGTACCAGGCCGCCGCGATCGCACACGCCGCCCCGACCATCACCCACGGCCACGCTCGCCGCGCCGGGGCCAACGGATTGCGCCCCAACAACAGGAGATAGATGAACGCGGCGAGAGCCAGCAGCACAATCGCGACCGGACCCTTGGTCAGCACGGCCAGCCCGAGTATCGCGCCTGCACCCAGCGTGCGCCGCCATTGCACCGGCCGGGCGGCGAGCCGCGAGACCGCCGGCAAAGGCTGCGCTCCACTGAAGAATCCATGCGCAGGTGGGCTTTGGTCACGCTCAGACGCAGCCGAAGAATCCCGCACGCGGGATGCTTCACGGCGCGGATTCCCTGCGGAATCACTGGTGCGGTTTTCCAGAAGTTCTCCGGATGGCTGTCCGCTCTCGAATAATGGATAAATGACAAACCATGCGCTGAACAGCAGGAACGTCATGAGCATGTCGGTCAGCGCAGTGGTTGCGCGCGAGGCATAGCCGTAAACGCCCAATAAAAGAAAAAAAGCCAGCCATCCGCTCGCGGTCCCCGCCTCAGCCAAGGTCCACTCCAACACCACCACTGCCAGTGCGGCGCCCGCGAGCAGCGAAGGCGCGCGGGCGGTGGCTTCATCCACCCCTCCAGCGGCCTTGCTCATCAAAGCGGCGCACCAGTAGTAAAGCGGCGGCTTGCGCTCGACGAAATCGTAATAGTCGTGAGGCAGCAACCAATGGCCGTGGTTGACTATATCGACCACCCACTGGGCTGATTGCGGTTCCTGGTCCTTCTCGAATGGCGCCCGGATGCCCTGGCTCAAAATCACTAGCGCGATGATAGAAGCGGCGGCGATTCTCAACGCGCGACGCGCGGCCGAACTCAACGCGCGGGACGGCTGATCCGTCGCCGCTTCTCCCGCTCGCCAGAGGCGCTTTAGCCGCAGTGGCGCGCTCACGATGCCAGGCGCGATATGCCGCCGCATCGCGCGGCCATGAAGTTGGAGGTTGCGGGATTCATCGCAAATGATTCACACGCTGGACCGCACCCCCGCCGCCGATTGCTTCGGGCATCAGATGTCGCAAGCCACACGCCGAATCGAAGCTCGCCACTTCCATAACTTCGGCATTATGCGCGTAGCCAACTCTTCCAGTTCCGTCCACCAGCACGATTCCCGCTTGCGCGCCGGTGGTCTCGCCAAGCTGCCGGATGGCGTTTTCCGCCACCCGCATCGGGTCGCGCCGCCCAAGCATCAACACGGCCTCGCGGCACAACGCGATTTTGATAATCGCCTCCCCCGTTCCCGTAGCCGAAGCACCGCCACGCGCATCAGCGAAAACGCCCGCGCCGATTACCGCCGAATCGCCGATGCGGCCGGGGAGCTTGCCGGAAATGCCGCCAGTTGAAGTGGCGGCGGCAAGATTGCCGCGTGCGTCGAGTGCCACGGCACCGACGGTGCCGTGGCGGTCGGCTTCCACCGCCGCCACTGTGCGCCCCTCCATCACGGCGCGCCAACGTTCGCGGGCCCGTTCACTGATCAACTCTTCCGGCCGACACAGCTCGAAACCGAAGCGCACCGCCAGCCGTTCGGCATTGGCGCCGCCGATCAGAACGTGGGGCGAACGTTCCATCACGGCACGCGCGAGCAGGATCGGATTACGTATGCGGCTGATAAGCACCACGGCGCCGGCACGCAACACGAAGCGCCCATGCTTGACCGGCGGCTGCAGATTGGCCCCGTTCGATTCATCGCCATTGCGCGCCACCATCACCGCCGCATCCATTTCGACCTTGCCCTCGGTAGTCAAGACCGAACCATAGCCAGCGTTGAAGAGGGGGTCGTCCTCAAGCAGCGTAACGGTCGCGCTGACGGCATCAAGCGCGGCGCCGCCGTCGCGCAGGATCTGTGTGCCGCGTTCAGCCGCAGCGACAATGGCGCGACGCCTATTCGACCGCTCATTGAATGGCGCTCGGCCGCCGGCACCGCCATGCGCGATCAGAGCTACGCTCCGGCGCTTACGCATCAGAGTCGGCCCCGGGGCGTCGCGCCCACATGAACAGACGCCTGAAATGGAACGCCAGCGCTCCGCTGGTGCCATATGCACATTCAAGCCTGCGTTCGAGCGCGGCCAGAAAGGCTTCGCGCTGTTCAATCGGCAATCGTTCTTGAAATTCGCGTAATGCGGTCCCGCGGCACCATTCAAGGACCTCAGCCGGGCCGCGCATCGGATGATGAAAAGTGTGGTAGTAGCAAGCGATCGCGTCGAAGCCGAGTGCGGTTAGCATAGCGGCATATTCGCCAGGCGAACCCACCGTGCGCGACGGTGGCCTTATTTCACCAAGATAATGCCGCCAGGGCTCCTCGGCGGACAAAGTCACGATAGTGGCTTGTGCGGTTTCATGGTTGTTCGCGGGAACCTGGATCACCAGTTCGCCACCGGGCTCAAGCGCGCGGCGGCATGTGGCCAACACATTATGATGGTTTTCGACCCACTGCAGCGCCGCATTCGAGAAGATCGTCGAGTATTCGCCTTCATCCGCCAAATCGCGTAAATCGCCGAGCTTGAATTCGATTCGCACGCGCAGTGACCGGTCGAGTTGATCACGATTTTGATTCGCCCTGGCGATCATCGCGGGCGACGAATCGAGACCAATCACCTGAGCACTCGCACTTCGGCGTGCCAGTTCAATCGTGTTTTCACCTGTGCCGCAGCCGAGGTCGAGGATACGAGCGTCGCTCCGCCTGGCATGCTCCGGATCAAAAAGGCGGGCAAGGATCATCTCGACCGGCTCGGCGCGATAGCGGCGAAACCGGTTGTAAAGCTCGGGGTCCCAGTCTGTCATTGAATGCGGTTACTGTCAGCGAGCCAGCATAGGGCGCTGTCGCCGCCCAGACAAGTGCGGCCCGCGCAGGCGGTCCGCGGATCGCGCAACCCCACGACGGTGGCGCGGGCCTCAGCGATTTTATCCCTCAATCCGGTTCGGCATGGCTGCCCTGGCGCTCGCGTATGATGCGGTATTCGCAACGTCCTTCGACCTCCATCAGCATGCGGCGGCATGCGGCCGCGCCGTCCGTTTCACGCCGGACAGATTCATTCAATAGCCGCTGAACGCCCGGGTCGGCCCGCAGCCGCCGGCTTGCAAAACACGCGGTCATCGAGCCGTTCAGGTTCAATTCGTCATGCCAGGCGCCCAATTGATCCTGTAGCCGCTTGAGCCACGCGACGGACGCTTCCAGTCCGGAATCAGGTGAAAGTTGTTGCCGGCCTTCGATAATGTAGCGCAATGTCTTGGTCTTGATGCGCACGGCGTGGAGTGTGGCAACGCTTTCCTCATTCAACGCACGTTGAATTGCGTCATTCCATTTTGGCCACGCTTTGCCCATCAGAGCCTCAATACCTTGAGCGAGATTTCCAACTCCGCCTCGCATTATCTTTTTCAGGTCTCGCGCGGCTGGCTGAATCCTTAAAGAACGTTGACGCATGACCTTGCGCTCCTGCGTGGCGCGCGTCCTGATCAGCCTTGCGGCTACCGCGTTCCAGCGCCTGCGTCCGGGTCTACCCGCATCTTTTGCGAGTTGCGCGACACGCCCGAGCATCACTTCGCTGTCACGCCAGCCACCCAGAGCGCGCCGGCATCGCTTCAAGCGTTTACGGGCTTGGCGAAGTTTTTTCGTTGGACGCACGGCGGCGAGCGCGTCAACGATCACCTGGAGGCGGCGGGTGCGCTTGCGCACCCGATGCACTCGCTCCGAGCCCTCGCCCGTGTGTACTCTTTTGCAGTCGCGCTTCAGGGCCTTGAGCTGTTCGCGCGTCTTTCGCCTAAAGGCACTGGCATGATTCGCGCTCGCATTCACAAAATTCGCCGCGTCAGCTTCGCCACACTTTCGGCCAGTCGCTCCGGCGAAACCGGCTTCACGAAACATAGCTGAAATCCCGCTTGCAAGGGCCGTTCGACATCTTCAGGCCGGCTCAGTCCGGTCAGCGCGACGGGGGCATACGCGTGGCTGGAACCCTCTCACGAACGCGGCAAATCAGTTCGTAACCGTCGATTTCAGGCATCGCGATATCACTGATCATCAGGTCCGGTGCGGCCTCCGTCAGCAACGTCAAAGCCTCCCCGGCATATGCGGCGGGTCGCACAGCCGCCAAGGCGGCTTCGATCACCGGCGCCAAACGGATAACACTGACTTTGAGATTCAGCTCGCCGCGAACGATGCGCGAAACGTCGACAAGATCTTCGATCAACGCGGCCTGCAAATCAACGTTACGCTCGATCGCCTCCAGTGCCTTGGTGTTTTTTGAGCCGTCGAGCTTTCCCGAACGCAAAAGATGGGTCCAGCCCTTGATCGCGTTGAGCGGGTTGCGCAGCTCATGCGAGACCACAGCCAAAAATTCCTCCTTCACATTACCGACCAGGATGCATTTTCTATCCAGCGCGCACTGTCCCACCAGGCTATCGCCCAGCCTGAAGCGGTTGGCGAGCCCCTTGCGCTCGCGGTAGGCGTAAGTATTGGCGAACTTGACGATGGGCGTGTCACCCTCGCTATCCATGAGGAAAAACACCCCATAGCGCGCCGAGACCAGCGGCGTTAGCTCCGACATGATCATGCCAAAAACCGATTCGAGGTTCTTTTGCCCCCTACATCATGCCGGAAAACTTTTCCAGATTGGTTTTGAGCCAATCCTGCTCGATGTTTTTCTGCGTGGTCTCGCGCAGATTGACGATCATCTGGTTGATATTGTCGGAGAGCGCCGCCACCTCCCCTGCCGCTTCGACGCGAATCGAGCGCGTCATTTCGCCTTTGGTCACCGCCGTCGCAACGTCCGAAATCGCGCGCACCTGCGCGGTCAGGTTGCCGGCGAGTTGATTGACATTGTCCGCTTGCTCGATGGCGCGCGATTTAGCGCGTCATCGCTTCGTTGCGTTCAACCAATTCATTGAATTTTTGCGTGAGTTGTGGCAGGATGCCCTCGTCTTTTTCAAGTGCCAGACGAACCGTAAAATCACCGCTGCCGACGGCCGTCAAGGCTTGCAAAAGACACCGCATGCGGCGTCGTCCGAGCTGCTTTTATGGGAAGAATTCGCCTGCCGCGGTTCGCGATCAGGTAAGTTTTTCACGCCCGGATGCTTGCGCGGCGCCTCCGAATTTTGCTGGCGATTGACGTTTCCCCGTGACGGGTTGGACGGTTGGTCTACTGCCATAGGCTCCTGTTCGCTTCGGCACCTCCATTACCTGAAATGAAATCAGGTTTGGCGCTGTTCGGATTTGGCCACAGGGCGCCTGCGGAGCGCAAAAGCTGAGCCGCCCAAAATTATGGCCAAATGGCGAGAGATAAATGCCATAGATAGATTCAGCTTGCATTATTCGCGACTATACAATCGACAGGTGTTAAATCGCCACCTGCGGAATTTGACGGAATTTTTTCCTACAATACCGAGACCTGACGTAATCGCGTTGGAGGTGAGGCGGCCTCCATTGCCTCGGGGCGCCGTGTAACCTGCCGGAGCTTACCGGCTGGTTACACGGCGTGACGGTCGCAGGAGCAGATTCGGCAGGTTGAGGGGTGATTGATTATTTAAACGAACGCGGGCTTTGGGCGCAAAATTCGACGCCCGCACGCTCGCGTGCGGCATCATAAGTTCCGGTGCATCGATCCTTCCATGCCCAGCGGTTTCTTGCCGTCAAACGCGGAGAGTACCTCCTCTTGGTAAAATCGGGAAAAGCCGTCTTCAACCGTCCCGGCCTGATGGATGAAGATGTGGTCGAAACCCGCGTCGGCATATTGGCGAATCGCCTCCAGATACTCATACGGATCAGGACCACAAACCACATAGCCGCTTTGTTCGAGGCCGCAATCAATATCGGCGCAGTTTTTCGGGGCGTTTCAACCTCCGCCGAGATTCGCGCGTATCAACCGCAGAAGTCATGCCAGCCTATAGAGGCGGTCCGGCCCCCACCATTTGGCTGAGTCATCCAGCGTAAGATCACCCAGCCGCGCCGCCGCGAAGGTGGTGCGATAAGCCACTCTTCCGGTAAATCGCGGGGCTTCTTCTCCGAACAGGATTTCCCGCACGGTGGAATGGACTCCATCGGCTCCGATCAGAACGTCGGCGCGCACCGTCTCGCCTTGAGCGAAGCCGAGCCGCACTCCATCATGAAATAGTTCGAAGCCGATCAGTTGGCAATTCAGATGAATCAGTTCCCGTGGCACGATCGCGGCCGGAGCGGCGTGCAGATCGCCGCGATGAAAGAGCAAATAGGGTGCGCCGAAGCGATCTTCGGCCATATCGCCCAGCTCGTAGCTGTTGGTCAGCGCCCCACTATCCCATTGGCGATTCAATGACCGCGCCGGACGGAATCTGATGCGCCGCAGATGCGGTTCGAGCCCCAATTCCCGCAGCACGCGCGTCGCGTTGGGACTTTGCTGGATGCCGGCGCCGAGCCGCGTAAAGCGATGGGCCTGTTCGTAAAGGTTGACCTTGAGGCCTGCGCGCAGCATCGCGGCAGCGGCGGTTAATCCGCCGATTCCGGCTCCGACGATTGCCACCGAAAGCCCGCACGCCATCAAACTTTCACCGCATCGTCAGCGGGAGAGTAAGCTTCAGCTATTCGAATTGTCGGAGCCGGCCGGCGCGACGGTTTCCTTGGACTCGGCCTTGCCAACCTCCCGCGCCTTCTTGCGCGCCAGCATCTTCGCCACTGGAGAATCGGCTTGGACCGGTTCCGGGGGCTCGCCGCGTTGCACGCGTAGCTCCTGATGGACCGTCTGCCGATCGTCGTATTCATGACCGCGGCCGACCTTGTAGGCGGCGAACCGCTGCGCCGATTTGTCGTCCATCCAGCACGGCCGCGCAAACGCCGGTATGACTGGGGAAGCGGCGCTGGCACGATGCGGATGAGATGCACCATCGGCGGCCGCCTTGTTCGACGGCGCTGGAGAGCCTATCGCGAATCCGGAGATTACCCGCCGCGCCATCCGGCCGCATTGTGGGCAGGGGCGCGAGCGGCTGGCCTCCGTCAGCGGAGCCAGCGCTTCAAAATCGAGGTCGCACGCGCCACAGTGGCACTCGTAGATTGGCATCGCGATAAACCTTCCAGCGCCTTGTTTGGACTACCGAGATCGCATCGTTTCGCCCACCAGCCGCCTATTCAACGCGATGCGGATGCTCTTTCCAATCATCGGGATCATGGGTGATCCAGACTGTCGCACCTTCCATCTCGCGCAGCGCCTTAACCCGCTGCAGCGAAATGGTCGATTGCGCCGGATCGGTGTCGATCGGCATCGTCGCTTCCTGGTCCAGCGCCGCGCGCAGATGAACCGTATCGCCGGTGAAAAGAAACTTGCGATTCGCGCTGTTGACCAGCAAGGAACATTCGCCGGGCGTATGGCCGGGCGTGTAGAGAAATTTGAGCGCGCCATCGCCGAACAAATCGATATCCTGATCGAATTCAATCCACTTATAGCCGCGTGTCGGTAGATAATCGTTGACGATGAAAGCCCAGCGGCGGTCCGGATCGGGCCAGTAGGCGTAGCGCAATTCGCCGCGGCCAGCGATGAAGGTGGCGTTGGGAAAATAGGTCAGGCCGCCCGCGTGATCGAGATGCGCATGGGAAAGAATGACGTATTTAACGTCTTGCGGCTTATAGCCAACCCCCTGGATTTGCTTGTCCAGTGTTTCCTGCTTGTTCCATTTGAGCGGCAGATTTTCGGCGATGGCGCCCCAGTACCCGACCGCATCGTCAATCACTTTGGGATTGCAGCCGGTGTCGAACAGCACCAGTCCCTTCTGATGCTCGATTAGAAACGACGGGCACGGCAGGTCCAGCATGGTGGCGTCGCCGCCATGCATTAGCAATGACGCTGGCGCCGTCAGAGTAGCACCCGGTAACGCGAATAATTTGCGTATTTTTCCTTCTGCCATAAGTGGTCTCTCCAATACTTACGCCATAAGGCGCGGCGACGCGCGAGTTGATAACTGGCCTGTTCGGACCCCCGTGAACCCGAAGGCAGGCAGGATTAGCTCGAAACCGGCTCTAAATTAGATCAATCGGAAAAATTGTCAAAACGCGTCCGCGCGAGCCCCAAGAACGGAAACGGCGCGCGGCTATTCCCGATGCATGAAACGGTGATCGATATGCGCGACTATTTCGCCGCGTTGATTCCTGAGCGTGGAGCGAATCACATAGAAGGTCATGGCACCGGTTCGGCCAGTCTTTTCGTAGCTTTCAGCAATACGCGAACTGATGCTGATCTCATCGCCGGCTCGAATCGGTGTGACGAAATCGACATCCATTCCAGCCGCCAGGCGGCGCACGCCGTAACGCGCGATCTGCTCGGAAATATCATCGCTGTCGCGAAACGTCGCGGCAAATGACGGCGGTGCAATCAAACCGGCATACGGTCCCTTGGCGGCGGCACCGGCGTCAGTATAAAGCGGGTTCATCTCGCCAATCGCGGCACAGAATTCCGCGATCATCCCGGCGGTCACCGTGACCGGACGTTCGCTCTCGAACTCACGCCCCACCAAGGAACGATCCCAGGCGCTCATCTCAACCGCCCCCGTAGCCTCGTCAAACTAACCACATTCTCCACTACGATCTCCGATGATTCCCCAGCACGGCAACGCAAGCCTGATGCCGCCGATTCAGAAAGCCGAAGCTGGCATCGTTGCGGGAATTTTCACCGGCACCTGCATCCGGCGTCCGTCACGCACGATACTGAGATAGACGATTTCACCGGGCTGCAGATCGTGCAGGCGGTCCTCAAATTCCAGAAAATTGGTGACACGTGCGCCATCAACCCCGATAATCATGTCGTAGGTCTCGCCGATGTGAATCTGATCGACCACCGGCACCGCGAGTACGGCGGGGGCAAAAACCAATGCGGCGGCAATCGTCGCACCCTCAAGAATATCGCGCACCATCCGGCTATAGGCATGAAGTCCGGCTTTAGCGGCGGGACTCCCGTTGATCACGCCGACAATCAACAATCCGTCAGCCATTTCCCCCGATTTCAGCCTGCGCCGCGCCTCGCGCACCTCGATGCCGAGCGGCGAGGTTTCGTCCCCCTCGGCCATAAACTCCTGGAGCGAGTGGAGTTGCGGGTCCATCTCGGTCGGGTTCTGGTAGTGTTCGTAATTGACAATTTGGCCATCCGGCATCGTCAGGCTTCCGCTTTGCGAATTTGACTTCGCAGCGGTAGGAGGAGACGGAGGATTAGGCACCGCTTCCGGAACATCAGTGGGCATCGCTCTGGGAATTTCGGTGGTGGTCGGCGGTATCGGTCCGCTTTGGCTGGATACCAGGTCGGGATGGGCGGCTCCCGCATCGGGAACGACAACCGTTTCACTCGCACGCAGGGCTGCGGATTCTTCCGTGGACGACGCCGAGGAGCTGGATGGCCTTGACGCGCCGGTCGAAACCGCGCCGCCAGCTGCTGGAGTTGACGCGGGACTCACCTCGGCGGGCGATAGCACCGTATATGGCACGTCAGCCGCCGCCGTGCCGCCGGCGTTCGCCCAGGATGGCCAGCCAGCTCCGCTCGCAATCAATGCGAGGACGCCTATGAGGCCGATAGTCCGCCGCGAACGCGCTCTTCTAACTG
>JBOHWL010000101.1:0-1633 GCA_050736615.1 Binataceae bacterium (SeqCode)
TTCGCCGGCATCGCCCGCGTTCAACATAATTCGGCTCATAGGGTCATGGGAATGCCATTTTTTGCATTATCGGGACGATTGCCGCCAGCGAGCTCGCGCGAGCGATATCGCCGACGTTCCCAGGCTCATCGTGGCCGTCGCGAGCGAGCAGGATCGCCGCGATGCCCGCCGCCTTGGCGCCGCCTATATCGAGGGGCAAGGAATCGCCGACGTGCAAGGCTTCCACTGGACTCGCGCCATGCTTGGCGAGGGCGACGCGAAAAATCTCCGCTGATGGCTTTGCCCATCCCGCCTCGGATGAAATCGTGACAGAATCGAAGTAGGCAAGCAGGCCGAGTCCGTCCAGAATCGCGTAGAGCCGCCAGTCGAAGTTCGAAATCATCCCGAGTTGCAGGCCTTGCGCTTTAAGCCCCCTCAATAAGCTGGCCGCTTGCGGGTCGGCGAGCCAGTGCCGAGGGTCGGCGAAATAGCCAAAAAGCGTATCGAAGTATGCCTCGAAATCGTCAAAATGGCCGATTTCAGCAAACACCCGGGCGACGATTTCGTGCCACCATTGCCGCTCGAGCCGGCGCAGCTCGACGGCGTCATGGCCAAGTCCGAAAGCCAGACCGGGGGCGCTATGAAACACGCGGCGAAAGGCGGTGCTGACCGCAGCGCCGCTTGCCGGTACGCCGAAGTTTCGCGCAATCCGCGCGTAACTGTCACCCACGGGCTCGCGCGGCTCGAACAAGGTGCCGGCCGCGTCCAGGAAAACCACCTTTAACATGCGACTGCCTTATTCCTGCAACCCGTCCCATACCTGAATCAACGTGCCGAAGGCCGATTGGGGCGAGATGAAAAACTGGCGTTCACCGCGCCAGTTGATCTCCCGGCCCACGATCCGCACGCCATCGCCTCTGAGCCTATCCAGGACGGCGTCGAAGTCGCGCACGTCAACAGTAAAGTGATGCAGTCCTTCGCCATGCCGTTCGATGAAGCGGCGCACGAAATCGTCTTCGGTGCCGGGGCCGGGGCTTTGCAAAAATTCCAGCTTGAACCCCGCGATATTCAGATGAGACAGAATGAAGTTGCCTTGTGAGCTGCTTGGCATCGGATGGTTGATCACTTGTGCGGGAAAATAATGGCCAAAAAAAGCCATCGCGCGTTCGATGTCGCGCACCGCGAGCGCGACATGGTCGAAACGCACCGTCATATCGTCATCCGGCCGTGGAGTTGAGTTGTCGTAGTCGAGCGGCTGCCAGAATTGAATCAGCGCGCCGAAGCCGTCGCGCGGTGAGATGAAGGCGGTGCGATGGCCCTCAGGCAACGTATGCTCGTCGACGATCCGTATGCCGTCTGCCCCGAGTGCGGCGACCACCGGATCAAGGTGGTCGAGCTCGAATGAAAGATGATGCATGCCCTCGCCGTGGCGCCGGATGAAACGCGAGACGAAGCCGTCATTGCCCGGGACCTCCTGGATGAATTCGACCACGCCGCCGCCAAGATAAAAATCCTGCCAGACGAATCCGCCACGGGCGTGTTCACTAAGCTGTTTTGGATGGCGCGGGTGGGTTGGGAAATAGCGCTGAAAGAACGCGACGCCGCGGTCGATTGATTCAACCGCGATTTAAACGTGATCAAAGCGGATGCGAAC
>JBOHWL010000102.1:0-4587 GCA_050736615.1 Binataceae bacterium (SeqCode)
TTGGACTTGGGTGACGGCGAATACATCGGAATCCGGACCGCGGCCGAACGATTGCGGCTGGAATAAGCCAGATTGATCGGCGCTTCGAAACCGGGCACCAGGCGACGATAGGAATTGGTGGTCGGATTGGTGAAGGCCGCCAGCGCCGGCGCGTGATGAATAATGCCGGCAATGTAATGCAGCGCCAATTCGGACACACCCGCGTAGCCGGAGCCGGCGAACAGCGGGGTCTCGCCCTTCCAGAGGCTCTGATGCGTATGCATGCCGGAGCCGTTATCGGCGAAGATTGGCTTAGGCATGAAGGTCACGGTCATCCCGTGGCGAATCGCGACGTTCTTGCAGATGTATTTGTACCAGGTGAGCCAATCCGCCATTTTCACCAAGGATTGAAAGCGCATGTCGATTTCGGCCTGGCCGGCGGTGGCAACTTCATGATGCTGCTTTTCGACGCGGATACCCACCCGCTCCATCTCCAGCACCATTTCGCTGCGCACGTCCTGCAGGCTGTCGTTGGGCGGGACCGGAAAATAGCCTTCTTTGTAGCGCGGCTTATAACCGAGGTTCTGGCCGTCTTTGCCGCTGTTCCACGCGCCTTCAGTCGATTCGATGTAGTAGTAGCTGGAATGCTGATTGGTGTCGAAGCGGATGCCGTTGAAGATGAAGAACTCGGGCTCGGGACCGAAGTAGGCGGTGTCACCGATACCGGTGGACTTGAGGTAGGCTTCCGCCTTGCGCGCGATATTGCGTGGGTCGCGCGTGTAATCGGCGCGCGTAATCGGGTCGGAGATATTGCAGATCATGGTCAAGGTCGGATCCTTGGTAAAAGGATCCATTACGGCGGTGTCCGGATCGGGGATTACGAGCATATCGCTGGCGTCGATTGCCTGCCATCCGCGAATCGAGGAGCCATCGAAGCCCAGCCCCTCGTCAAACGGCGATTCATCGCCGAATTCGCTGATTGGCGCGGTGAAATGCTGCCATTGACCCATCAAGTCGATAAATTTTAAATCGACCATGATGGCGCCTTTTTCCTTGATCATCTGCAGAACCTGTTTGGGAGTCATGTGACTCGTAATCCTCCTCGCCGCGCAGCGGCCCGCTCACCTATTATGTCCCTTTGATTGCGCTTCCTGGCCAAACACCGGGTTGATTTCGTGACAGGCCGAACTTCTGGGCTTGCAGTGATCGCGCATTGTGCAAAAATCACAGGAAGCAAGCGGCAGCCCACGACGATCAAGTTTTTTGTCACGAATTGACGGCAAAGGCAACGCCCTTCCAAGCGGCATCTGCTGCCCATTTACAATGCATCCACGCGCGCATCGGCCCTATTAACATCGCCGCCGACGTTGCAAATTCTCCTTTAGTGACGCTGAATATTAAACTTCCAGCGTGACCGCTCGAGTATATTTCCATCAACCAAGTGTCATGAAAACAGCAAAATAGATACCCAGCAGCAAAAGTCCCAATGGCACTCCGACACGCGCCCATCGGATGCTGGTGATACGAAAGATACCGGCGCTCACGATATTTGGGATATTGCCCTGAATCAGCATGCCGCCCGAAATCAGCAGTGACATCAAGGCCTCGATGGCCCGCGCCTGCTCCATGTGGTGAATTTCGAGTGCCACCAGGGTCGCATTGTCGAGCGCCGCCGACACCATGTTAATCCAGAATAATGCCGGGCGGCTGACCATTGTCATATAGTGTTCGGCCAACGGCGCGTAAGCGTCGCTTATGAGCACCAGCCCGGCGATAAAGACGAAGACTTTGACACCTTGAAGGGCCGCCGCGCCCACGCCTTCACGCACACGCGTGGCGACCGCCGTCTCATCGTAATCACCGCGGGCCAGCACTCCCGCCAGGAGGCTCGCAGCGACAACGCCTGGGATGACGTAGGGCGCCAGCAGATCGAATAGTCCCCAAAAGCGCAGATCCATGGCGCCCGCGACCAGCGTGGCCAGGGGCTCGCCCACGGGGGTAAGCGCGGCACCCAAACCAATCGCAAAGCATCCGACGACGATGACGCGAATCCGCCTGGCCGGTTCCAGCCGCACCAGCCCAATCATTTCCACCAGCACCAGCGCCGCGACAATCGCAGTGATGAGGCTCGACAACATGGCGATAATCAATACCGCCAGTGCGGTCAGCGGCGCACGCGAGATGCGCCGGCGCAGCCGTTGGAACAAATGATCGAAAGCCCCGCGGGTGAAGCCAAAAAGGATGCCGGCCACCACCACTACCACGCTAATCAGGACCGGCTCGCGCAGCGCTTGTTCAACCAGCGGCCATTGCCAGCGCCGGGCCACAGTCACGGCGATCACGCCAATGATGAAGCAATAGGCCTCGAGATTGCGTTCGAGCGGCGCCAGGATGAGCGGTCCGGCCAGGAGCACCACCAAAATCACTATCGCGGCGGCCGCATTCATTCGTGCGCGAGACTTGGAAAGAGCTTTGGCACCTGCGTAATAATGGAGCGGAGCGCTCAGGCTAACGTCTGAGCGTGTCCCACTCAATCCGCCGGAGAAGCCGCATGGATTTCGAATTGACCGAGGCCCAGCATGAAATCGTTCAGGGAGTGCGCACGCTTTGCCAACGTTTTCCCGACGAATACTGGCGCGATAAGGATTCGCGGGGGGAATTTCCCGACGAGTTCTATCAGGCGATTGCCACCGCCGGCTATCTGGGCATCGCCATTCCCGAAGAATACGGTGGCAGCGGCCTGGGAATCACCGAGAGCGCGCTGCTGATGCGCGAAGTCGCTTATGCCGGCGCGATGAACGCGGCGAGCTCCATCCACCTGTCGATTTTCGGCCTGACCCCGCTGGTGGTGCACGGCGGTCAGGAGATCAAGCGCCGCTATCTGCCGCGCGTGGTCAGCGGCGAATTGCACGTCTCATTCGCGGTCACCGAACCGGACGCCGGCAACGATATCACGCACATCAAAACCTTCGCGCGCCGCGAGGGGGATAACTACATCATCAATGGCCGCAAGGTTTTCACCACCAAGGCGCGGGAGTCGCAAAAAATGCTGCTGCTGACGCGCACCACGCCGTTCGAGCAGGTTAAGAAGAAGACCGAAGGCATGACGCTGTTCTTCGCCGATATCGATCGCGAGGCCGTCGAAGTGCGCGAGCTGCATAAGCTTGGACGCCACGCCATCGACACCAACATGCTGTTCATCGACAACCTGAAGGTCTCGGCGGCCGACCTCGTAGGTGAAGAAGGCCACGGCTTCCGTACGCTGCTCGATGGCCTTAATCCCGAACGCATCCTGATTGCGGCCGAAGGCGTTGGGATGGGCCGCGCGGCGATCGACAAGGCGGTGCGTTACGCGAAGGAACGGATTGTGTTTGGCCGCCCGATCGGCCAGAACCAGGCCATCGCGCATCCGCTGGCCGACGCTTACGGCAAACTCGAAGTGGCCGAATTGATGATGATGAAGGCGGCCTGGCTGTTCGATCATCGGCGGCCATGCGGCGCCGAAGCGAACATCGCGAAGTTGCGGGCCGCGGAGGCGGGCTTCGAAGCATGCGATCGCGCGGTGCAGACCCTGGGCGGTTATGGCTACATGCGGGAATATGATGTCGAACGATATTTCCGCGAGTGTCGATTACTTAAAATAGCACCAGTATCGCAAGAGATGGTCTTGAACAATATCAGCGAACATGTGCTGCATTTGCCGCGATCCTACTAATCAGGCGTGATTTCGATGCGTAAGAGCACCTGGATATTACTAATTGTCGCCATTGCCTTTGTTGGCTTTGTTTTCTACTCTTTGACGCATGTCGAGCCGGTGGAAGTCCTGCAAACCCGTCTCGAGCACCAGGGTGACAAGGTGTTTGTCGAGGGCAAAGTCAGAAACACCGGAAGCCGAACGCGCGCGGTTGATCTCGAAGTACATTATTATGACCACGACGGACGCCCGCTGGGCCAGGACGTGCTGAAACTGACCGGACTGCACGCCGGCTCGGTCGAGGCGTTCAAAAGTCCGCCGCACGAGCTCAACGCGGTGTCGGAGTTTTCAATTTATCTGAACCACGGACGTGATCCCTACGGCAATTAAGCATTGACACACGCGGTCGCGCCGGTCTTTAAGCGCCGATGGTGGCGCGGCGGTGTGGTAGCCCGCTCACCGAATACGGTTAGCCTGAATGGAAGCGAAAACCAAATTTCAAATTAGTAGCTATTGCGAAAAATGATCAAACCCCTATACAGCGCCATGCGCAGGCGCTAAATTGCCGCGCGGGGGGAGCCGACAAAATGTATTCCGCCTCGTCCCGCCATTTGGAACGCGATTGTGAGACACGTTCCGCCGCGGCGGGGAGCGCGGTTTGTATAATACCCCCGGACGTTCAGCGGACGCCCGGCGCCGCGTTGTGACGGCATGTGAAAGGGGAGACCGCTCATGGCAAGAAGGAAGGAACGCACCTTCGGCCAGGTTATTCGCGAACGACGCCGCCAGCTCGACCTGACTCAGCAGGAAGTCGCGCGCCAAATCAAAACCTCAACTCCGTATGTCGGTCATCTCGAGTCGGGCAAACGCCATCCTTCCGACAAGGTGCTGAGCCGTCTGGCCGAAGTGCTTGG
>JBOHWL010000103.1:0-27446 GCA_050736615.1 Binataceae bacterium (SeqCode)
CGCTGCGCCTTCGGCTGCGCTAATGCGCTCGAAATGACAACCGAGGCTTATGCAGAGGTTCCTCAGCCAGAACGAAGCGGAGCTGGGCGCACCAGCGGGGCCGCAGGCGCAGCGAGCAGGCGAGTCCGCAACCGGCGTTGAGGTTAACGAATCTGCAAGTCGCGCTTCAAAGTGAGGAGTCTGCGGCGTGAGTTAAGATTCAGTAGCGCCTACCCCGCAGCCTCCGCTTAACCTGTGGCGTTCAGCTCAAGCTTACACCGAAGCGCAACTCCCATCGTGGAAGCGACCCATCACGCGCTCTCGCTCGACCGGCGCCGGCTGCGCATCGTGCTGGTGGTCACCGCCCTGTATTTCGTGATTGAACTCGCCGGCGGCATTTACTCCAACAGCCTCGCCCTCATGAGCGACGCCATTCATATGCTTACCGACCTGGCCGCGCTCGCGCTGAGCCTGCTCACTTTGTGGGTCTCCAGCCGGCCCGCGACCGCGGGCAAGACGTTCGGCTATATGCGCGCGGAAATCCTGGGCGCGGTCTTCAACGGCCTGTTTCTATGGCTGCTCGTCGGATTTATCTGGTTCGAAGCCGCCGATCGCCTGACGAATCCACCAAACGTGCGCGCACTGCCCGTGATGATCGTTGCGGCCGTCGGCATTGGCATCAACACCTTTTCGGCCTGGATGACACATGGCAGCACCCGCACGGGCCAGGTGGGAATGGCGGTGCGGGCGGTATTCGTCCATGTCATCTCGGACCTGATAGGCTCGGTCGGAGTATTGATTTCCGGCGCGGTGATTTATTTCTTCGCCTGGAAAGCGGCCGATCCGGCGATCAGCCTGTTAATCGGCTGCCTCATCATTTATGGATCATGGGGCCTGGTGCGGGAAGGCATCGACATTCTGATGGAATCGGTGCCGGCCGCGGTTGACCTGGACGAACTGCGCGATGACTTGTTGCGGATTCGCGGTACCGAAGAAGTGCACGATTTGCACGTATGGTGCCTGAGTAGCCGTCAATTCGCTCTGTCGGCCCATGCCGTGGTGGCCGACGGCGTCAATCATGACGACGTGCTGGCGGATATGTCGCGATTGCTTGAGGATAAGTTCAATATCCGCCACATGACGGTGCAGCTTGAGCGCGACAATCGGAAAGAGCGCGAGCCCGAGCATTTTTGAGCCTCGCGTCTCCGCGAAGCCTGGTATCTTAACTGGTGGGTTTGCGCGTCCATAACTGTGCGACTAGCAGGCCGCGCATGAAGCTGCGCTCGTGCTTGAGGAAAAACCGGTTCGCTTCGAAGGCGCATCGATATTCGGGCAGTGAACTTGCCTTCAGGCCGGTCGTCCAGCGAAAGAACCAATACATTGCCGGCAGGAGCAAGCCACCGATGAACTTCCATATTCCCCAGCGCGGTTGCTGAAATTCCGAAACCACCCAGCGCGCATCGTCGGAAGCTGACGTGGCAATATTGCGAATCAGCGCGGGAATTTCGTCCTGGTCGAAACAGTCGAGAAAAAAATGTGTCGCGATCAAGTCGTAGGACAAGCGCGGCAGCGGTTCATTCAAAGCATCCAGCCGATGGAAGCGAGGCGACCTTCCATGTGCTGGATATTTGCCGTGACGTTGCGCCAGGCGCGCCATAACCTCGCTCATATCCACATAGTCGATCGCGGCGTCAGGGCTGGATTGATACAAGCGCCGCAGAAATCTCCCGTCTCCTTCACCGATCAGCAAGGCTCTGTGGACGTTGCGCACATCGTTGAGATACTGGCGCCGGCATCGTTGCGGGAAATTAGCGAAGGCCAAATACTCCAGCCATCGGTACCAGGGCGCGATACGGTCGCAATTCATCCTGCGGCGGCGAGTAAGACGAAGATCAGCGGAGTCAGCAACGCCGTATCCGCAAGCACGCGCAGCGCTTCGCGTGAGAGCCGTCCGCGTGCGAGTTCCTGCGCTTCCAACAGCCCCGCCGTGAGTGCGATTGCGGCGTAAAGGGGGCGTGCGGAAGCGGCTCCACTGAGCTTGAACATGACCAGCGCCGCTATCCCCACTGCGATTGCCGCCCCGCCCAGATGATACGCCGCCAACCCTGTGATCTTTGGCTTAAATCGCAACCGCGCGCGTCTCTCATGGCCCGCCTCCCAGCATTGGATCGCGACGGCGTTGACCCACAGGACGGCGGCGAACAGGATTATGGCCGGCAAGCGATCAAACCGAATAACCGATGCGCGCAAAAACGGCGCGCAGGTGCCGCAAGCGAAGAGCAATCCAACCACCAACTCCTTGGGCCAATGGCGCCTGAGTTTCTCCGAAGCCAGATGAACGATCGCGAAATAAGCCGCCACCGCGATGCCCACCGCCAGATAGCCGCGAAATATCGGACGCGCTGACAAACGCCAAGAAAGCAACAGAACAATCGGGACGGCCAAACCAATCAGGGCGGTTAAGACCCCGCGATTGACGCGGGCGAAGCGATGCCGCGCGGTTTCTTGAAGTGGCTTCTTTCCGACGCCGTCAAGAATCCTGTCGCCCGCATACGCTATCCATACGCCGACCCCGAGAAAGGCCAGCGAAACCGCGTCAATGCGGATGCCGAAGCAGGCGGCAAAAAAACTTTGCCAGACGATCGCAATTACGGGCGCGTCGAGGCTTAGGATATTGGGCCATAGCCAGAGCGGAATGCGCCGGACGACCGCGGGTTTGGAACTCTTATCGTACTGATCGGCGGGCGAAGCCTCCAATCTCAAATTCCTGCTAAACATCAAACAACAACACCACGCCGATCCCGAAGCGCCTCGTATTTTCGGAACACCACGGGCCGCGGCTCAAAAAGGGACAGACAACGGCGCTTCCGTCTCAGGAGCGAGCCGAACTAAACAGGCTGCGCAAACAGCTCTCCCCCTCCCCCGGCTCTTATCTCCTCAAAGCTGGCAAAACGATGAAGGAAGAGGTTCTTTTTATGGATGAATCGCGCCAAGCCCTCCGGCCAGCGGTTTTTTCAACCCGCGCGTGATTGCCCAAAATCGCGCGCCGCCAATCACTTATTTGACGTAGAGGAAAATACCCTCATAAATCAGCGCGGGCTTGTCATTGCCGAGCACGTGGACTTGCGTCTCCTGGGTGATTTGCGTGCCCTGAGGCCGGCTCTCGACCGCGACGATCCGCTGACGGGCATGCACGCTGGCTCCGGCCGGGACCGGCGAGATGAAGCGCAATTTATTGGCACCGTAATTGACCACGTTACGATAGCCAACCACCTTCCAGTCGTTATCGATCTCGAACGCCGGCAATAGGCTGAGCGTCAGGAATCCGTGCGCTACCGGCCCACCAAACGGACTTTCGCGTTTGGAGCGCTCGATATCGATATGAATCCACTGATGATCGCCGGTGACGTCAGCGAACTGATTGATTTTGTCCTGGGTCACCGCGATTGGCTTACTCCACGGACCAAAATCGCCACCGGACTTGGCGCGTAGCTTCTCAACATCGTCGAAGCGGATATTTTCCATAAAGGCCTCCTGCGTTAGGATTGTTTAGCAACCTGAGCCGCCGCTCGCCATCACTCGCGCGTAATGGTCCCGCGCGCCTGACCAGTCAGAACCATTATGATAGCGCGGCCAGCGTTGATGTGGAGGGAATCGATGGCAATCACGGTATGCCCCGTCACCTCAAGCTTTGCCGCCGAAATCGGAGATGTCGACCTGGCGCGGCCACTTGATACCGCGCAAGTGGCGGCGGTCAAGCAGGCCTTTTGGGATTACGGCGTCCTGATTTTTCCGGGGCAGATGCTGACCCAGCGCGAGCACGCGGATTTCGCTCGAAATTTCGGGCCGCTCGAGACCACGATCGCGGCCCTCAATTACGGCAAGAAACTGCGCCTGCCCACCGATCTGGTCGACATTTCCAATCTCAATTCGCGCGACCAGGTGTGGAGCGAGCACAGCCGTTCCCGTCGCTTCTCGCTGGGCAATCGGCTGTGGCATACCGACAGTTCATTCAAATATCTGCCCGCACGCGCTTCCTTACTCTACGCGCTGACGATCTCACCGATTGGCGGACACACCGAGTTCGCCGATATGCGCGCGGCGTACGACGCGTTGCCAAACGAGATGAAGGTTCGGCTCGAAGGTTTGGTCGCGGAGCATTCGCTTGCCACTTCGCGGGCGCGCACCGGCTTCAGTAATTTCACGCAGGCTGAACGCGACAACCTGCCGCCCGTCCCCCAGGTCGTCGTGCGCACCATTGCGGAAAATGGCCGCAAGTCGCTCTACCTCGCCTCGCATGCCGGCAGGATCATCGGCATGGCCGAGGCGGACGGCCGCGCGCTCATCGATGAATTACTCGCGCATGCCAGCCAGCGTCAGTTCGTCTACACGCATCGTTGGCGCGAGCGCGACCTGGTGATGTGGGACGATCGTTGCACGATGCATCGCGGGACCGCCTTCGACGATCTGCGCTGGACGCGCGACATGCATCGCGCAACCGTTTCGGATATTGCCAACACCTGCGAGCAGGCCGGCATAAGTGTCGCCGCCGCGTAGGCGGTGGCGGCGACCGGCGCGATTCTATCAGCGCAAGCGGAAGCGCTCGCCGAGAAATACTTCGCGCACCTGCTCGTTATCGACGATCTCGCGCGCGGTTCCTTGTACCAGAATTTTGCCCGAATGAATCACGTAGGCGCGATCGGTAATCGAAAGGGTCTCTTGCACGTTGTGGTCCGACATCAGAATCCCGATGCCGCGTTCCTTGAGATAGGTGATGATTCGCTGAATCTCGATTACGGTAATCGGGTCGATTCCGGCGAAAGGCTCGTCCAGACACAAAAACAGCGGGTCGAGCACCATCGCGCGGGTGATTTCGACCTTGCGCCGTTCGCCGCCAGAAAGCACACCGGCCATCGATTTCGCCAAGCGCGCGATATCAAGTTCGTCCAGCAACGTTTGCAATCGCGCCTGCCGCTCCTCCAGAGTGAGCGGCAAGGTCTCGAGCACCGCCAGCAGGTTCTGCTCGACGGTGAGTTTGCGAAACACAGACGGCTCCTGCGGCAGGTAGCTGATCCCGCGGCGCGCGCGCTGATATAGCGGCAGCATGGTGATATCTTCGGCGCCGAGCCTAATCGTGCCGCTATCCGGCCGCAAAAGTCCCACCAGCATGTAGAAAGTCGTGGTCTTGCCGGCGCCGTTAGGGCCCAGCAAACCCACCACTTCCCCGTGCCCGATGCG
Source organism: Binataceae bacterium (SeqCode) (assembly GCA_050736615.1). Lineage (GTDB taxonomy): Bacteria > Desulfobacterota > Binatia > Binatales > Binataceae > JBOHWJ01. The sequence continues at coordinate 5,218 of JBOHWL010000103.1, forward strand.
CACGTCGACGTTGTTAACCACGGCGCGTCCGGCATAACGTTTCGTCAGCCCGCTGCCGGCCAGCGCGGGGAAGGCCTTGACGGGCTCCCGGTCCAACTCAGTCTCGTCCAGCGCTACATCGCGCTTGAGTTGTTCAACTTTAGCCATGGCGAAAACTAGCTCGCGGCACCCCATTAAAAGTTGTAGCGGCTTTCACGCGCTAGGGAAATGCGGGACAACAACCGATTGCCACCCTCCCCCCCTGTTTAAGTACGCCGCCGATCCCTTACGGATGCGGAATGCTTGAAATTTGGCGGCGACTCGATGTTCGGACCCAGGCTTGAGGGATATCTGCCTCCGGGCAAAATGCTGTGTTAAGTTAAGACGCCGTGACTGTACCGATGAAGATTTATCTTTGCGGCCCGATTATGGATGCGGCTCCGGATGCGGCCAAGGATTGGCGTGGGCAAGCCAAGGAACAGCTTGGTGGCCGCTTCATCCTGCTCGATCCGCTACGCCGCAACTTCCGCGATCGCGAAATCGATTCGGCCAACGAAATCGTTGAATTCGACCTGCAGGACGTGCGCGACGCCGATCTGCTGCTGGTCAACTACAGTAAACCGTCGCTGGGCACCGCGATGGAGATCTTTTACGCGAGCCACGACCTGGGCAAATTTGTGATCGCCTTCAGCCCCTTTAGCTATGTGGAGTGCTCGCCGTGGATGATCCGCTTTTGCACCAAAATTCTGCCCGACCTGGCCAGCGCGATCGACTATATCGAACGGCACTTCAAATGATGTCGGGCTTTACGCCACTCTTCACGGCGGCATAAAACCGACAATAAGTCAGGCTGATATTATGAGGAGCGTATAGGGTACGATGATTCATAAGGTGCTAATAATAGCACCCTGGAAATGCCGCGCATCTTTGTCAGGGGAGCGTTGATGGCAGGTCCGCTCGACGGCTATCGTATTGTCGATCTCACCCAGATGATCTCTGGTCCGATGGCGACGATGATTCTCGCCGACCAGGGCGCTGATGTTATCAAAGTCGAACCGCCGATCACTGGCGATCTTACGCGCGCGTTAGGCGGACGCCGCCACGGCATGTCGCCGACTTTCGCAGTCGCCAACCGCAACAAACGCTCAGTAGTCATTGACCTCAAAAGCAAGGACGGGCTGCCGTTACTCAACCGCCTGCTTAACCGTGCCGATCTGCTGGTGCAAAACTTCAGGCCCGGCACGGTCGAACGCCTGGGAATTGGTTATGAGAACTTGCGCGCGCTCAAGCCCGACCTGGTCTACGTTTCGATCAGCGGCTTTGGCGAATCCGGCCCGTACGTCCACAAACGCGTCTATGATCCGGTGGTGCAGGCACTCTCCGGTCTCGCTTCGATTCAGCGTGATCAGGGCAGTAGGCGGCCGCGCATGATGCGCGTGATCGTTCCGGATAAAGTCACCGCGCTCACCGCCGCCCAGGCAATGACGGCCGCGCTGCTCGCGCGCGAGCGCACTGGCAAGGGCCAGCACGTGCGGTTGGCAATGCTAGACGCGGTGGTCGCGTTTCTGTGGCCCGAATCGATGGCGCGTTACACCTTTATCAATCCCGGCCATGATAGCGCGGTGCGCCCCGCCGATATTCCCGACCTCGTTTTCGAAACGGCGGACGGCTACATCACCGCCGGCGCGGTTTCCGATAGCGAATGGGCGGGAATGTGCCACGCATTGGAACAGCCGGACTGGCTTGATGATCCGCGTTTCAAGACTCCGGCAGACCGGGTGAGGAACGCCGGCATTCGGATCGAGATGACGGCGGAAGTGCTTAAAACCCGGACTTCCGCCGCATGGCTGGAGCGGCTGGACCGCGAAGAGGTGCCGTGCGCACCGATTCTGAGTCGCGAAGAGCTGCTTGATGATCCGCAAATCGCGGCAAATCACCTGATCGTTGAGTCGGTCCATCCGCATGCCGGCCCGATGCGGCAGCCGCGTCCGGCCGCGCGTTTCGCCGGTACTCCAGCCGACATTCGATTGCCCGCGCCGGTTCTAGGCGAACATACCGATAGCGTATTAAGCGAAGCGGGAGTGCATCCGACTGAGCTGGCGCGCCTGCGTCAGGCCGCCGTCATCGAGTGAATGGCAACTAATCAGCCTGACGCCGACAGCATCGCGGCGAGACACTTGCGCGAATCAAAATAGGTTTCGGCAAGTTCGCGCGCGGCGCGCTGATGAGCGGTGTAGTCCGCGTCAATCGCTGCGACGCCGGCGGTCGCCTCTTCGAGATTGTTAAAGCTTAGAATCCCGCGACCAACCGGCAAGCGCTGACTGAAACCGGTTTCCTCCGCCAGCACCGGACGTCCGCTGGCCAGATAGCCGACGCTGCGATCACTGAACCATCCGGTATGCAGTTCGCGGAAGACCGGCTTCGGACACAGAATTTCGGCACGCGATCTGATAATAAAGCGGCGGTAATCCTCGGGCGTAGCCGCGACTTCATGCGGCTCGCTGAGGTCCCATCCATGGCTGGTTAACATGGCGCGGTCGCCGGCCACGTCGTTAGGGCCGACATTCGCGGCCAATTCAAACGGTCGCATACTGAGCCGCGGAAGGCGCACGTAATTCAAATACGCCGTCCGCTTAGACGCGCTCAGCGTCCGCCCGCGGTACGGCAGTTCCTCCCATGTCCATTGCGTAACCGACGTGAAGGGCGCGCGCACGCCGGGGTCGGGCGTCATTGGCCATGCGGGCAAATAGACGAACGGATTGAAGGCGCTCCATTTCAAACCAAGCGTCGGTATGTCGCAGTCCTCTTGATGCACGTTTGCGCCGACGGTCAAAAACGCCTGATGGCTGTGAATGCCCAGGTCCTCGTGCAAGCCGCACAGCTGCAGATGGCCAGGATCAACGTCAATCAGCACCCGGCGCCGAAAGGCGGACAGCAGCGGTTCGCGCAAAGCGCAGCAGAAATTCCATAGCAGGTCCGCCGCGCGAATCGACTCGCGCAGCGTGCCGATACTCATGCCGTAAGCCTCGCCATGTTCGAGCGATTGCGGCGCGGCGGGGTCGAATACGAGCAAAGCGCAATCACGTTCGAAGCCGTATTGCGCCACACGTGCGAAGAATCCGCGGATCCGCGCCTGATCCAGGGACGTGTCGCCCGAGGCTGGCATCAATTCGAACCAAAACACACGATGACCCAACGCGCGCAGCCCTAACGGGTACTGCAGAAACCAACTCCAATGGCCGCCGCCCGGCGGATACTTCGCCAGCGAGCCGTCTGCCAGAGCAATCAACATCAGGCCATTTTGCTCGACGCCGTATGCCAGCGAAAGCGTATTTAATGCCACTGACCTTTCGCGGCACTATGGCCGGGGCGATTTCTCAAACGGAGCTTTCCACGGCGCGGTTTATGTTACACTTTGCCGCTGAGCTGTGAGTCGTTTGTGGATGACTAGCCAAGAGCAGAGCCACGAGGAATTCTCGTTTGATCGTGGCGGCGACTCCAGCTTGACCATCAGGCTGCGCGGAAGCTGGCGGCTCGCTGACGGCCTGCCCTCAACCGCCGGCGTCCGGCACGAGCTTGAAAGCGGGGTGCGGCGCGTCGGTTTCGACACCACCGCCCTGAACCAATGGGATAGCAGCATTCTCGCGTTCATCACGCGGGTTGCCGATACCTGCCGCGAGCAGCGAATCGCGCTTGATCTGGCCGGACTGCCGCCGGGTTTGCGGCGGCTGGTCGAACTTGCCGAATCGGTTCCCGAACAAAAGCGCAATCACCAGGCCGCAAGCGCGACTTTGCTGGCGCGCCTCGGCGGCGCCGGCCTCGACTATGGCCGTGCGACGGGCGAAGTCTTCGAATTCATTGGCGAGATTGCGTTCGCCCTCGGCCGCCTGCTTACCGGACGAGCACGGTATCGCAAGAGCGACTTCCTCGTGGTGATTCAGGAAACTGGCGCCGGCGCGCTTGGAATTGTCGCCCTGATCAGCTACCTGGTCGGAACCATTCTGGCCTTTATGGGCGCGGTGCAGTTGCAACAGTTTGGCGCCTCCATCTATGTCGCCGACCTGGTTGGAATCGCGATGGCCCGTGAGATGGGCGCGATGATGACCGGCATCATCATGGCGGGGCGGACCGGCGCGTCGTTCGCGGCGCAGCTCGGCAGCATGAAGGTGCGTCAGGAGATCGACGCGCTCAACACGATGGGCATCTGGCCGCTCGAATTTCTGGTGTTGCCGCGGCTGATCGCGCTGATTCTGATGATGCCGCTGCTGACGCTTTACGCGGACGCGGTTGGCATTTTGGGTGGCGCCACCGTCGGGGTCGGCATGCTCCATCTGTCTTTCGGCATATACCTGCGCGAGACGATCCGCGCGGTGAGCTTGTCCGCAGTCGTTGGCGGGCTGGTCAAAAGTTTCGTCTACGGCATTTTAATCGCAATTGCAGGATGCCTGCGCGGCTTCCAATGCGGCAATAGCGCCTCCGCGATCGGCGAGGCGACCACTTCCGCAGTGGTGACGGGCATTGTGCTAATCGTCGTCGCTTCGGGAATTTTCGCGCTGCTGTTCAATATCCTGGGCCTTTAGATGAAAGCGCAATCCATGCGTGGGCCAGCGTTGGATCCCGTCAGCCCTCAGCGGGCCGAATCCGCGGAGCAAATCGTCGTGCGCGATCTGACCATGGCGTACGGCGATTTCGTGGTGATGCGCGACCTCAATTTCAGCGTGCGCCGCGGGGAGATTTTCATCATTATGGGTGGTAGCGGGTCGGGTAAAAGCACCCTCATGCGCCATCTGGTCGGCCTCAATGAACCCGCCAAGGGTGAGGTTTTTTACGATGGCGTTAATTTCACGCGCGCCGATAATGGCGAACGCACTCGGATGCTGCGGCACTTTGGCGTGCTCTATCAGGCAGGCGCATTATGGAGTTCGATGACGTTGGCGGATAACGTCGGCCTGCCCCTGGCGCAATTCACCCGCCTCTCCGCGTCAGAGATCGAAGAAATCGCCACGCTCAAGCTGGCGCTGGTCGGGCTCAAGGGTTTTGAAAGCTATTTTCCCAGCGAGATCAGCGGTGGCATGCAGAAGCGGGCTGGCCTTGCGCGCGCGATCGCGCTTGACCCTGAAATCCTGTTCTTTGACGAGCCGTCGGCCGGACTCGACCCGATAAGCTCGCGCCTACTCGACGATCTTATACTCGAATTACGCCAAAGCCTGGGCGCCACCATCGTGGTCGTCACTCACGAGCTGGCCAGCATCTTCACAATCGGCGACAACAGCATCCTGCTCGATGGCGAAAGCCACACGATGATCGCGCGCGGAAATCCCAAAGAACTGGTGCATTCGCCCGATCCGCGCGTGCGGCGCTTTCTCAGCCGGGGCGAGGTCCGTGCGGACGGCGGCGGAGGTACGGATGGGTAAGCGAGCCAATCCCAAGATTGTGGGCGCCTTCATTCTGGGCGCAATCGGCCTGATTATCGCCGCGATCGTACTGTTCGGTTCGGGCAAATGGTTCACCGAGAGCCGCAGTTACGTTTTGTTTTTCAGCGGCAACGTCAGCGGATTGCGGGTCGGCGCACCGGTCAAATTCAAAGGCGTTACGGTCGGCTCGGTGACGAAAATCCTGCTCAGTCTGACGCCGCCCCCGCCCGGTTCCGCCGCGCAAGCGATCGCGCGAATCCGTATTCCCGTTATCATTGAAATCGATCAGCAGCGGATTATCAGCCATAACGGATACGGCGGCATTATTAACAATCCGAAGATGATGAAAGAGCTTATTCGCGAGGGTTTGCGTGCTCAGCTCAGTATGGAAAGCATCGTGACCGGCCTGCTCTACGTTGACCTTGATATGCATCCGGGTACGCCCGCCACGCTGATCACGAAGCAGAAAAATCCGAAGCTTTTGGAAATTCCGACCCTGCCCAACGCGCTCGAACAGGCGCAGACCTTCGGCACTCAGCTCATGACGAAACTCAACAAGCTTGATTTTACGGCGATTATCAATTCGCTCACCGAGACCGTTGACACCATCAATAGCCTGGTTAACTCGCCGCAAACCAAGGCGCTGGTGGTTTCGCTCGGTCGCACTTCGGATAATCTCAACGCCACGGCGGTGAGTTTGCGCGCGGCCTCGGACAACTTGAATAGCCAGATCGGACCGATGGCGGCCAGTCTGCGGCGCACCTCGGATAACGCTTCCGCCACGCTTGCCCAGGCAGGGCGCACTCTGGCCTCCATTCAAGCCACGCTCGCGCCGGGCTCTCCGCTCGATTACCAGATGGTGCATACCTTGCAGGATGTGTCAGACGCGGCCCGTTCTATTCGGCAGCTATCCGATCTGCTGCAACGTAATCCCAGCGCGCTGATACGTGGACGATCAGCCGGAAGCGGACAATGACCCGCAAGAGATGGCTCGCGCTGGCCTTGGTCACCTGCTTGATCGGTTTTAGCGCATGCGGATATATCCTGCAGCCGCGTCCCAATCGTTCGAAATTCTACGTGCTCACTCCCATCACGCCGCCGGAGAGCACCGCGCCCATCACGCGTTCAAGGCCATCGATCGTCCTCGGGCTCGGTCCCGTCACGCTGCCGCCCTATCTCGATCGCGAAGAGATGGTCACGCGTGTGGGGCCGAACCAAATTGATATTTCCAACCAGGATTTCTGGGCCGAGCCGCTAAAAAAGGGCTTCAGCGGCACCCTGGCAGGCGACCTTTCCACGCAGTTCCGTGGCGCGCGGATCGTGCGCTTTCCATGGTTCAGCTCGACCAGCATTGATTACAAGATCGCGGTGAACGTGCTGCGCTTCGAGGGCGAGGCGAACGGCACCGCCTTGTTGATCGCCGACTGGACTATCGAGAACGGCCGTTCCGGACGGATGCTCTATTCAGGCCAATCGAAAATTGCCGAGCCGATCGGACCACAGCAGAACCAGGCGAGCGCGTTAAGCCGCGCGCTGGGCGCGATGAGCCGGCAGATTGCAAACGCCCTCAATGCCGTGCGCCAGCCCGCTTGAGATCAGCAGCTAATCCAAATTCTGTTTGGCGACAAAACCGCTCTGTCCCTGCATCGGACCGCTGGTTATTTGAACCATGGCGCCATTGGAGTCGCTCGAGAGGACTTTGACCGGGGTCTGATTATCGATCTGCTTGGCCGAGAAACTGGCGCCGAGATTACCCATCATCCCTTCCACGCCCCCTTGTTGCTGCAACTTGGAAAGCTTGAGATAGGTATCTTCGTTCGGATAGAGCGGGATGGATTTGCTATTGCCGGCGGCAACCAGCTTATGACCGCATCCCGCGGCGGCAAGCGCTATGACCACGGCGACAGCGAACACTCGCAAATTGAATTTCATGCCGCTCCTCATCTATTGGCGCGCAAATTAACGAAGGTCATCCCATATGCGCGGGTGGGTGCCACTGTCAATCGCGGGTCCGGTTTGATCCAGGCGTTTCGCAATTCGCATCACTCTTGCAAATTGGGCCCATCTGGGACAAGCCTCTGTCAGGCGAACAAAGATTCCATCCAGGGAGAGGAATACTATGAGCGGCTACACCATTATTGATGTCGATACGCACGTTACTGAAACGCCGGATTTGTGGACTAGCCGGGCGCCCGCCGGGATGCGTGACCGGGTGCCACGCATCGAGACCAGTGACAATGGACGCCTGTCATGGGTTATTGGGGGCAAGTCCATGCTGGCCAATCCAGGCTTGACCGCCACCGCCGGAGTCGGAAGTTTCAAGAATCCACCCAGAACCTTCGAGCAGATGCACCCGGGCGCATACGATGCCAAGGCGCGTTTGCGCTACATGGACCAGATGGGCATCTGGGCAATGGTCATGTATCCCAACGTCGGGGGGTTTGGCGCTCAGCAATTCCTAAAATTAGGCGATCCCGAGCTGATGCTTACCTGCGTGCGGATTTACAATGATTGGCAGACCGAGTGGGCGTCGGCCGATGCGCGCCGCTTGCTGCCGATCACCTCGCTACCGTTCTGGGATGTCAAGGCTGCGGTCGAGGAAGTGCGCCGTTGCGCCGCCATGGGGCATAAGGGCATCTTGTTCACCGGCGAGCCGCAATACTGGGGCCAGCCGCTGTTGGGCGATTCGCACTGGAATCCGTTGTGGCAAGCGGCCGTCGAGTTGGATTTGCCCATCAGCTTCCATATCGGCTCGGGCGATATGGAAGAGGGCCTGCTGCACAGCAGGATCGCGGCCTACGGCAAGATGGCCGCGTTTGCTGAGTTGGCGGTCGATATCTTTTTGCGCAACGGCGTTCAACTCAATGATCTGCTGATGTCGGGAGTGCTGGCGCGTTATCCCAAGATTAAGTTCGTCTCAGTCGAGAGCGGCATCGGATGGATTCCGTTCGTGCTCGAGGCGTTGGACTACCAGTTCCGCGGCAATGAGGTCGCCAAGGAGCATCCGGAATTCGACCTGCTGCCGTCGGAATATTTCACGCGCAACGTCTATGCCTGTTATTGGTTCGAGCAAACCGCACCGCAGCGCCTGGTCGACAAAATCGGAGAGGACAATATCCTATTTGAAACGGATTTTCCTCATCCGACCTCGCTATACGGCGAGGAGGTGCAAGCCCGAATCAAGGGCGGCCTCTCCGGCTGTGAAGAATCCGTGCGGCACAAGATTTTGTGGGCGAACGGCCAGAAGCTCTACAAGGTTACACCGCCCACGGCCGCCGACGAGGCCAAACGTATCGCGGCGTGAGTGCTTCGCCGAGTCGGCCGGTATAAGCCCTGACCCGATAGAGCATAATAGAAACGGCGCGAGCCCCACCGCCCGCGCCGTTTTTCAAACTGAAACATTGCAATCGCTCGACTTCCTGAGTTCGCCCAGCTTATTCCACCCTGCCTTCACTGTGACCAATCTGTGCGGTGATAACGATGCTCGTCAAAATGATTCGCAGCACAAACGCCACAACTCCTACTACTATCGTTCATTTCACCTCCCCCACCGTCAGGTAACATAGCTTTCCCGCTGGTGCTGGCTTAGAGCAAGCTATTGTCCTCCGGCGCTTACCCGCTTCCGCGTCGATGTGATTGTAAAGCGACCATTGACACAGCGTCGCGCCAGTGTTTACATTGTAACGTGATCCAAAGCTTCCGGCACAAAGGGTTGAAAGAGCTTTTCGAGACCGGAAGCAGCGCTAAGATTCCAGCGGAGCTTAAACAGCGATGTAGCGACCGGCTCGAGATACTGGACGCGGTAATAGCCTTGGAAGACCTTAATCTTCCCGGATATCAGCTTCACCCTCTGCATGGGAAGCAGGTACGTTACAGCATTCACGTGAACGGTCCCTGGACCATGACGTTTGAATGGTCAGCGCCGGATGCGTTGCGAGTGGACTTGGAACAATATCACTAGAGGCACGCCATGACAGAGGAATTTGCTGTTGATCGCAAGAAGATTACGCGCTCACCGACCCATCCGGGGATTTTGTTCGAGCGCGATATTCTACCGGAGTTGGGACGGCGCACCATCGGCGAGATCGCGGACCTATTGGGCGTTAGCCGCCAGACTTTACATCGCGTCATGGCTGGCGATTCCTCCATCAGCCCAGATATGGCGGTGCGGCTGGGCAAGTTGTGCGGTAATGGGCCGGATTTATGGCTGACCTTGCAAGCGCGCTACGATGGCTGGGAAGCGTCACAGCGGCTCCGGTCTGAAATCGACAAAATTCCGGTGTTGCGTTAGGCTCACTTTCCCCAAGCTGAGCTTCGCGCCTGGCCGCGAGGAAACCTAAAGTTTCGCTCTAAGTTCTTCGGGATTCACGAACATCGAACGTAGGGCTTCGGCATGCTGGAGTGGGCGAAAATCGAAACGCGAGTGGGGCGCGAGTATTTGTGATCCGTTTTGTGCGTGCAACCAATGAGCCGCGAAGTCGGAGCGCGATTTGGACATCCACCCCCCTTCCGTCCGGGTGCGCAGTCGTCAATCCTGAGCGACGTTCGAGGATTACCCTGCGTCTCAGCATATAGGTTCGCCCTGATCTAAGTTCGCCCTGCCATCGTGGCTCTACGAGCATCTATGACGATAGTTGTGCCGAAGCGCTATCGCAGCCCTGCGGGCAACGTGCTGGAGTACGAGGAACGAAGTGGCCGAGTGCCACGCTCGTATCTCGCGGTGTCGAGGTTTCATCGCGGCGATGGGTTTGCCGGCGGCAGAGGCTTCGGGCTAAGAGGGCTGGCACGATGATTGTTCGGTGCGCCGCGATACCGTCGAATTTCTGAAAGCTTCAACCCTACAGTGGACCAAGAGGGTAAAAACTTCACGGCTCCGGCGAGATCTCAGGCTCAAGCCCAAAGGCTCAATAATAATTAAGGACTTTGGCGCGCCCGATAGGAGTCGAACCTACAACCCTCGGATCCGAAGTCCGATGCTCTGTCCAGTTGAGCTACGGGCGCGCACACTCCGGTTCCAGGAAACCTTGATCCTGTATCATGCCTATCGGTAACCTGCGACACCCCACCCTCAGTCAGTCGGTCCAGTACAGTCATTCTCGATAATTTCGGTAACTCACTGAAAGTTGACAAGAGTACCGCGGCTCTGGGATGGTCCTTTCATGGCCGCCTCGGATCGGCGGGACCTGCCGCGAGTGATTTACGCGCGGCATTGCCGTAAATTATGATCTCAAGCGGCCGTTCGTTTTAAGTCGCTCGCCACCGAACAAGAACTACGGAGAGATGCGCCAATGCCCATTCAGAAATTCGCACCAATGACCAAGGATTTCCCAACGTTCGATTGTGACGCCCACGTGACCGAGCCGCCGTGGCTATGGGAACGCGCGCAGGATTGGCTGACGCGCGATGAGTTGCAAGCGCTCAAGAGCAGTATCTGGTTTGAGGCTGAGAGCAAGCGGCTCATCGTCAACGGCTATGCCGATACCGGGCTTGGCTCGCAAAATATCGGGGGCAATGCGGGCATGGTCAACGTCCTTTCACTGGCCGGCCCCGGACTCAAGCACGATATCCAGCGCGCGCTCAATGTGCGCAATCTTAAGCGCGACACCGCTCTCACCAAGGAACAGGCGGCCTATCTAGACCACAGGGGCTCCTACGAACCCAAGCCGCGCCTGCAAGACATGGACGTGCAGGGTATCGATCAGGTGATGATCATTCCCACCGACATCGATACCTACCCCTGGATTCAGAACGCGGTTGGCGCACGCGCGATGTGCAAAGCCTATAACGAGTGGGCTTACGAATACTGCCAGGAAAATCCGCAACGCCTCTACTTTGCCGCGCTGCTCCCGATGCAGGATCCTAAATTCGCGGAGCAGGAGGTCTACCGGGTGGCCGCGAAGGGCTGCCGCGTCGGCCTGATTCGGCCGATCGATGCGATGGGAAATTATCCGATCCAGCCCAAATACAGCCCGGTATGGCGCGCGATGGAAGAGACCGGCATGGTTTACGGGATGCATCCGTTTCCCGCCTTGGGCGTGCTCAAGCCGCCGGCCTACACAGAGCAATACTCTGGCGCGGAGCTGATTTCGCTCACCGCGACCTCGTCAGGCCTGCCTCATTCATTTCTGATTAACGTGCAGGATTTCCAGGCTGAAGCGTCCTTGTGGGTCGTGATGGTGCTGATGTCGGGCTTCTTTGAGCGCTATCCGAGACTGCGGGCGGCGGTGTTCGAAGCCTCGTCCACGTGGCTGAGTTTCATCCTGGATGAGTGCGACAAAGCCTACAGATTGTATCGCAACGAGCGCTGTCTGCCGCCGCTTAAGCAACTACCCAGCGAGACATTCTTCGAACATTGTGTGACCGGCTTCGAGGGTGACGAGGCGCCGCCTTCGCGCTTTCCCGAATTCTACGAAAACATCCTGGCCTGGTCTTCGGACGTTTACCATCATGACGGCGACGATGCTTGGCGCGCGATCGACACGATGCGTAAGTGCGAATTGCCCGAACCCTATCAGGCGAAGTTTCTCGGCGATAACGCGCGCAGCCTGTATAAGATCGATAAGCCACGCGAGTTTATCCGTGAGCGCGTGACCGAAATCGAGCGGCCCGACTGGTGGCCCGACGAAAGCGAAGTCAAGCAGGCTCTCAAGCCCGAATCCGCTTTGCGCGGGTGACGGCCAGTTTTGCGGAGCGGATGAGTCGAGTCGCGGAGAAGTAGTCATGGCAAACAAACCATTCCCGGTGTTTGACACCGATTCCCATGTGCTCGAACCACCGGAGTTGTGGGGCAAATATCTCGACCCCGAGTACCGCACCCTGGGCAAACACGCCCTATGGCGTGAAGAGGGCAAACTCGGCTCCTATCTCAAAGTCAACGGCAGAATGTTCCGCGACACCGTCAACTCGAACATTCCACGCCATGCCATCTGGCATCCCGGCATGACCTGGGACAAGGTTGGCGAGCTTGATCCAACCGTCCGCCATAAAATGACCGAGGGCGCCTCCGATCCGCAGGCCAGGCTCAAAGACATGGACGCGATGGGTGTGGACCAGGCGTTTCTCTATCCGACCTGGTTTGCGGAAGGTTTTCACTTGGTCGAGGATCCGGACGTCGCGTACGCCCTCGCGCGCGCCTACAACGACTGGGTCGCGGATTTCTGCGAGGTGGCTCCGCGGCGTCTCTATGCGGCGGCGATGTTGCCGTTGCAGAGCATCGATTACACCGTCGAGGAGCTCCGTCGGGTCGCCCAGCGGCCATGTTTTCGCGGCGCGTTCATCCGTCCGATGTTCGTCGAAGGCCGTTATTTCACTCATCCTTATTACGAGCCGTTATGGGCCGAACTTGAGCAAACCGGGATCACCGCCGCGGTCCATCCGACCGCCGGTTTATGGAATCCCGAATGGACCTCGCACGGACCGTTCATGGAAAAGGTGAAAAATCGGCTCAATCAGCATTTGATGATCCCCTCGGCCGGAGGCGGACCCTTCGCCGGCGGCGGCACCAGTCGCGGCTTTGCATTTTCAGCCTCACCCCCGCTGGGTCATCCAGTCGCGCCGATCCTGTCCTACTGGCTCGACAATCACATGTTCGTCGCCGCCACCTTGATAGCCTTCACCGTGATGCAGCGTTATCCGAAAATGAAGGTGGTGGTTGCGCACGGCAAAGCCTCATGGATGGAAGAAGTGCTGGAGAAGATGGAAGCCTCGACGCGCACCATCCCGCTGCTGCATCATTATCCGGTGCGCACGGACACCGAGGAAATGTGGGAAGAAGGCAACGTGATGCTCGGCTTTGATGCCGAGGAGCGGTTGATTCAGAAACTGCCGGATAATTTCGCCGAAAAGGTCGTTTGGGGTTCACGCTACCCGCATCAGGACACGACCAGCGCGTGGGACGCAATCGCGATGCTGAGCCGGGCGCATATTGCCGAATCCGCACTGTCGCGCATGCTGGGCAAAAACGGCGCGGAACAATTCGGGATCGAGTTGGGTACGATGCAATAGCCTCCGCGTCTGGGTTCACATGCTCCGGGGCGTACGCAACGGTCGTCGCTATAGTTCGGAGTGATCGCCGCGCTTGACACCGCGTTGCCATGGCTTGCGCGGTCGTGTCGGTGAGGCCTCGCGATGACGGACATTGCTGAAATCGGTTTGTTCGAAGCGTTATATTCGACGCGCGCGATGCGCCGCTTCCGCCCCGATGCGGTATCCGACGAGATTATCGAACGCATCCTTGACGCCGGTATCCGCGCCCCTTCGGGCGGCAACCGCCAAGAGTGGCGCTTCGTCGTAATCACTGATTCAATCCGGCGCGCCCAGATCGCCGCCATCTACGAAAAGGCGTCCAGGACCGTGATGGCCTTCTATGCGCAGCGCTCTCGCCCCGCTCACATCAGCGAGGAGCAATACCGGCGCTTGATGGATGCAGGTGTCTATTTGCATCATCACATGGTCGAAGCGCCGGTTCTCCTTCTACTATGTGCACAAATAGAAGTACTTAAATGGCCCGACGCGGCCGATGCGCTCGGCAGAAGTGCGGTCCTGAATCAGATCGAGCGCACTCGCGCCGCCAGCATCTATCCCGCGATGCAAAATATTATCCTGGCGTGTCGCGGATTGGGCCTGGGCACACTGCCAACCACCAACCATCTGCTTTATGAGCAGGAAATCAAGGACGTTCTCGGGTTGCCATCCGACGTTGACACGTATGCGCTGATGCCGATCGGGTATCCGCGCGGCAGGTTCGGCCCGTTGAGCCGCCGGCCGGTCCGCGAGGTAACGTTCCGCGATCAGTGGGGGATGCCATGGAGGAAAACTACGGCATGACGGTGCGGCGCGCTTGATGCTGTCGCGCAGCGACCGGGTTTCGAGGTGAATCCAATCATGGCCGCTGAATTAGAGCGCAGGCCATATCTTCATATTCCAAGGCGGTTGAATATCGCGGAAGCCATCGTCGATCGCCATGTCGCCGCGGGGCGCGGCGATAAAATCGCCGCATGGACCGGCGATCGCGGTTACAGCTACGCCGAATTGCGCGAACTCTCCAATCGTTTCGGCAATGTGCTGCGTGGCTTGGGTGTTCGCGCCGGCGACCGGGTGATGCTGCGGCTGGGCACGAATATTTATTCGATGGTCGCGATTCTCGGTGCGTTCAAGATTGGCGCCGTCGTGATCCCGAGCAATTTCCTGTTTCGTGATCATGAAGTCGCCAAGATTCTGCGCAACAGCGAGGCCTCGGTCGCCGTCACGACCGAAGAATTGGCGCCGCCGATTGCGGTGACGCGCGACCAGGCTCCATCCCTCAAGCACATCATCATCACCGATCAGAATGATGAATTGTCATGGCGGCGCTTGATGGAACGCGCTTCATCCGAACTGACGCTTGAGCCTACCTCGGCGGATCAACTCGCCTTCATCATCTACACTTCCGGCACCACGGGCGAACCGAAGGGCGTCGAGCAGGCCCACCGATGGATTCTCGGGGCGGGCGATCCGGTCAATCGCGTGATGGTGCGCCTTAGCCCCGATGATGTTTGCTATCAGCCGCAGGACTGGTCCTTTATTTACCCGCTCGGCTCGAGTTTCTTCTTTCCATTGCTGTTTGGCGCTTCGACCGTGATTCATGAAGGCCGCTTCGACCCGGAGGCGGCGCTGCACACAATCAAGCGCCGTGGCGTCACGGTCATGTGCGCGGTCCCGACCATTTATCGCATGATGGCGGCGATAACCGATGCAAACGCTCGCTCCGGCCTGCGCACTCTCAGGATGGGCGTGAGCGCGGGTGAGGCGCTGCCCGAAGACACCTTTAGAGATTGGCAAGAACGGCTCGGGGTCACGCTCCACGACGGCATCGGCCAAACCGAATGCCATATCTTCATCGGCAATCAGCTCGGCGCGCGGATCAAGCCGGGCTCGATGGGGAAGCCGCTTCCAGGATACGACGTAAGCGTGCTTGATGATTCGGGTGCGCCCTGCCCTGCTGGCCAGCCGGGTCATTTGGCCTTTCGCAATAATCATCCCGGACTGGCTCTCGGATATCGCAACGATCCCGAACGCTGGGCCGCCGTAAATCGCGACGGCTGGTATTACACCAAGGATATCTGTCACGTCGATGACGAGGGCTATTACTGGTATCTGTCGCGCTCCGATGATCTGATCAAAAGCCGCGCTTATCTGATCTCACCCAAAGAAGTTGAATCCGTGCTGATGGAGCATCCCGCTGTGCTCGAAGCCGCCGTGGTCGGACTCGACGCCGCGGGCGGTGAGCATCGGGTTAAGGCGTTTCTCACGCTGAAGTCCGGCTATCAAGCGGACGATTCGCTGGCCGGCGAGATCAAGGCTTATGTGCGCAACGCGATCGCGCCGTATAAAGTGCCCCAGGAAATCGAGTTCATTGCCGAGTTGCCGAAGACTGCCAATGGCAAGATTTTGCGACGGGAATTAAGAGCTCGCGGCTGACCATTCACGAGCGCGATCGGTGTGGAAGCGGAGCGTCCAAAACTGGTCGGCCAGCGCAGGCTTAGTCCGGCTTCGCCTGGTTTGCCAGGGACGTTCCCAAAGCCGTTTACTGGCGGGGGTTGCGATACGAGCATTATAAACTTCGATAGCCGATGAATAATCAGTTCGTCGGGGCCATCTAAATTAATGAGTATGAAGTTTTACGAAAAGCAGTTTGACTCCGACTGCGATCGCATTCTCTACGGCCGCGCGATGAAAGCTTTACTTGAACTGGGTGGACTTGAGCTGTGTAAGACGGAAATGGTCCCGCTCGAACCGCGAGAAGTTCACATGAAGCTGATCTCATTGAACGACGAGGACTTGGGCCGCCTGACCCTCACCGCCGCCATCATCGACCGTGCCAATCCGCATGTCGCGGAGTTCTGGGTCCTGCACGAACTCGGTTTATTGCGTTAGGTCCCTTCTCCGGCGTCCGCGGCGGCCGTTCACTGGATGCGCACGTATTCGAAATCCAGCGACTGGCTATTGATACCGCGCGCCGGCGGCGCGATCCATCCGGCGATTTTTCCCGGCTGGTACACCGGCTTTATCAATTCCGCGACGTATCCGCGGTCGTGCTCCGACGGCAGCCATTGGTTGAGTCGCGCGGTGAATTCATCCGCGGGCACCAATTCGCCGCCAGGGTCGCAGGTAAGCTTCGCATATAGCCCAACTTTACGATTGAAGGAGATGGCCGGCAGATAGAGCCGCGCTGCCAGTTCGCGACGTTCCAGTTCGCGATTCCAGCGTTTGAGCCCGCGCTCGCAATCCTGAACGTAAGCGTCACGCAGCACCGCGTTCATGGCGCGCCGCGCCGCTATCCTGATTTCCTCCCCGTCAGGCTTGCGCACCAGATAGTCGTCCTCGAGCGCGCGATGGTCGGCGTAGCCGCCACCCGATTCGCGATAGCGTCCCTTGAGCCCGGTCGCGAAATAAGTCGCGGCGTTGCTTGAGTCCTCGCCGCCAAAAAGGTCAAGGCTCTCGCTGTACCATTGATTGATGTATTTCTGCAGCAGGCTCAACTCGATTCCGCCCAGCGCATGAATATCGTCGCGTCCGGCCTCCCTCATCAAATCCGCGCTGCGCCGCACCACCCGCTGGATGCCGCTCTCGCCCACGAACATATGAAAAGCCTCTTCCGTCAACATGAATCGCGTCGTCCGCGAGAGCGGATCGAAGCCGCTTTCAGCCAGCGATTCGAGCTGATATTTGCCGTCGCGATCGGCGAACATTGCGAAACAGAAAAGATCGAGCCAGTCGCGAATCGGCGCGTTGAAAGCGTTGAGCAGGCGCGGATGGTCCTGATGGCCGCTGCGGCGCGTTAGCAGCTCATCGGCTTCTTCCCGGCCGTCACGCCCGAAGAAACCGTGCAGCAGGTAGACCATCGCCCACAGATGACGCGCTTCCTCAACGTTTATCTGGAAAAGATTACGCAGGTCATAAAGTGACGGTGCGGTTTGTCCAAGATGGCGCTGCTGCTCGACCGACGCGGGTTCAGTATCGCCCTGAGTCACAATGATGCGGCGCAATTCCTTGCGAAACTCGCCTGGCACTTGCTGCCACGGTTCAAGTTCCGCATGGTCGCCGAAACCGATTTTGCGTGGCTGCCGCGGCGCCAAAAATATTCCCCAGCGATACTCGGGCATGCGCACGTAGGCATAATTGGCCCAGCCTTCGGCTGAAGCGCTGATCGCCGTGCGCAGGTACACCCGCGAACTGTCAAAGCCGACGGGACCAACCTCGTCCCACCATCGGAGAAAGCGCGGATGCCACACGCCGAGCGCTCGCGCGAGTTGTGGATCGTGCTCCAAACCGACGTTGTTGGGAATTTCAGTGCTCATGTTCGTTTCCAATCGAATTGCGGAGTTTCCGGCCGGCCGTAAAGACGCAAGGCGCCGCGCTCGCCCACTGCGTTGGGACGTTGAAAAACCCAGTTCTGCCAGGCCGACAGCCGTCCAAAGATCTTGGTCTCCATGGTTTCCGGTCCGGCGAAGCGAAGGGTCGCCTCCATCGCGGTGAGGGCATCGGGAGAGAGCGATAACCGCTCATCGGTGGCAAGCCGGATTTCCTCGTCCCAGTCCAATTCGTCGGGCGCCGCCGTTACCAGGCCGGCCGCAAGCGCCGCGTCGGCATCGTATTTTTCATCACGTGCCAGACGACGCGCCTGCTCTGGATCGTACAGGAAGCGTGACGCCAGACGGCTCAGACCGTTGGACATCGGAAACGCACCCTGGTTGAGTGCGCCGGTGGCGACTCGCGCCGCGCCCCCAGTTTTCATGTAAACGCGGTCGGCGGCCAACGCCAGTTCGAGCATAAAGCCGCCGAAGCACGAGCTTTCATCCACTAAAGCAAAAAAACTCTTAGCCGTGAGATCGAGCCGTTTCAGCACGCGCCGAATCAGCAGCATTGTTTCTCTGATGAACCAGTCGCCGCGCCGCTCGTTTAATTGCCGATCCAACGCCAGTACTCGTTCAAGGTCGCCTGAGGATTTAATTAGAACCAGGCCGATTTCCGGATAATTGAAGCGTAACCGCAAGAGCGCATCATCGAGTTCGCGAAAGAGCCGCAACGGATACCAATCCGCGCCCAGCGCCGACGGCGTGTCAGGCGGCATCTCCGTACGCACAGGACCCGCGATACGCAATTCTCCCAGCCGGCGAGCGTGGTCGAGCGTAAGCGTGAGGTAGCGATAGCGAATTTCGTTGTCGGATTCGGCTGGCGCGAGCGCATCCAGCGTGATGCCCACGCGCGCAGCACGCTCCGGCGAGACCAGCATTTCAACCCGTCGGGCAACCCCGTCGGCAAAGCCGGACGGTGCGATTAGCAGATCAACCAGCCGCCATTGCAGCGCCCGTTGCCCGCGGACTCCTTCGGCCAGTGTGGCGAAAACATCGGCGATATCGCGGCGGACCTTGCGCTTATCAACCAGCCGGGTAAGTCCGCCAGTCCCGGGCAGCACGCCTAAATAAGGTATTTCGGGCAGGCTCACGGCCGAACGACGATCGTCAACCAAAATAATTTCGTCGCAGGCCAACGCCAGTTCATAGCCGCCGCCGCTGGTCACGCCGTTGAGCGCGGCCAGATAGCGCTGACCGCTGTTGGCGCTCGCGTCCTCGATCAAGAGGCGCGTCTCGTTGGTATATTTGCAGAAGTTCACCTTGAAGGAATGGTTCGACGAGGCCAGCATGAAAATGTTCGCGCCGGCGCAAAAGGTGCCTTCCAGTCCGCTGGTTAGCGTGACCACAGCGACGCCGGGATGTTCAAAGCGCAGGCGCGTGACCGCATCGGCCAGCTCGATATCAACCCCCAGGTCATAAGAATTCAGCTTGAGCTGATAGCCCGGGAACAACCCGCCGTTTTCATCGACGCGCAGGATAATGCGCGCGCGATCGGGCTCGGTTTCGAGCCGCAAATGACGATAGCGGGACGGATGAGTTTCGAAGCGAATCGGCTCTGTCACCTGACTATTATAGTCGAGACCATCCATAGCGCGCCATTTTCGTGTACCGACCACGCGGCTCAAAGCGGATTAGAGCGTCTTTACATGGCACCGCGCCCGCTCTGTCAGCATGCTACCAATTCAAAGGACGACGGTCGCAACCGCGACGGGAAATGGCTTTCAGACCTGTGGAACCTCTGCACACAAATCTCATCTGCCATTCCGAGCGAAGCGAAGCGCAGTCGAGGGATCGACGCCAAGCGATGAATTTTTTATCGTGTCCTTATTGAGAAGAGAATAATCGCTTCGCCTGGCGGCTGCGCTAGTCCGCTCGAAATGACAAATGGGACTTGTGCAGAGGGTCCCTCGTCCACCAGTCAATCCGCGCGATGCTGGCCGAATCGTTCGAAATGAACCATCTCGCCGCGCGGCTTGAGCGGTTTGGATTGTGGCGGACTCGACGCATTTTGATAGCCAAATGGCAGGATGGTGAAAAGGCCCCATCCGCTGGGGACGCCCAGCAGTTTGAGAATCTTATCGGCCTCGAAATTACCGACCCAGCAAGTGCCCAAGCCAAGCGCCCAGCCGGCATTGGCCATGTTTTGCACCGCCTGGGCACAATCCACGTCCGCCCATCGAGCGTTGGCAACGTCTTTGAGCACCACCACGGCGGCGGGCGCGTCGGCGAGGAAACGGCCGGTAGAGCACAGCGCACCCAATTCACGCAGACATTCACGCTGGCGCACCACGATAAACTGCCACGGCTGCTGATTCTTTGCGCTCATCGCATGACGGCCGGCGGCGACAATCCGATCAAGCTTTTCCAGCTCCACCGGACGGTCGGCGAAGGTCCGCTGCACCTTGCGGCTCAAAATTGCTTCAAGCGCATCCATCAGCTTATTTCCCCTTGAATTTCTGGTGGAATAACTCCAATCGCGCTTCAACTTCGGCGCGATACCGCGAATTCTTCCTGGAGTTTGGCGGCGCGTTCCTGCGCCGACGACAGCCGCTGGGTGCGCAGGAAAAACCGCACCAGTTCCTCATGGGCGATTTGGCCGGCCGGGCTGGCCACTTCGACCAATTCCTCGATCAGACTGGGGAATTTTTCACCCGGAATATAATAATTGGCCCAGCCGAAATTGCAGTAGCGATGAAGGATTTTGGCGATCGTCTTTTCCAGTGTCTCGCGCTTATTCACCGCACGTTCTTCGTTGCGTCCCAACTTCAGGTCCTCCAGCGATTCCCGCGTCGAGCAGGTTTTGAGGTTGAGCAGTTATCGCAGACCCCGGCCATCTCCGACAAGCCCCTCAGGCCGATTTCTCCAAAGTCGGAGGCGTCGACGGCGGCGCGGCCGGAGCCTCCTCGACCCAGAGCAGTTTGTGATAATCGAACTGCGCATTTTCGATCACGTTGAACTTGATGATGGCGAAGTATGGCGAGAGGTCGAAATCACGCGGCGTAATCAGCGTCGGCGGCACCATCCTGAGCAGCCCGGGTCCGCGGTTTACCCGAGAAAATCGTCTTAACAGCCGCGTCCGCCCCCGCGTATCGTCAAAACCTGGGGGAAACGGCTCGAAGTGCGGCACGATCGGAAACCGGACCAGACGAAAACAGTCCGCGATCAGGCTCGAACAGATCACGCGCGTCGGGTCACCACTGCCGAATTGCAGAGCCTGACGCCGCATCCGTGCCGGAACCAGACTGACCGGCAGAAAATAACGCATCAGGTCCACGATGTTCTTCAAATCATACGAACGGCCCACCTGTTCCAACGCGCGCTGAACCACGACCGCCTGATCAGTGGCGGTCAAATTGCACGGATGGCACAGGCGGATGTTGAAGTCGCGATACTTGCTCAGCGGCGTCAGCACCACGCCTCCCTCGACCAGCGCTTCGACCAGCATGTAGTTGGCTTCTTCACCGTATTCAGCATGCAGGCGCTCTTTCCATTCCGAACTGTACTTGAGCGGCTCGTCGCCGACGTAAAGCGCTGAATGTGACCATGAACTTTGGGTCAGATACTTGATGCATTCGCTGACCCGCTCGTTGCCCTCGACCAGCAACACATCGCCTTTGCGGATATGTCGCTTCAGCGACACCATCTCGTTGGGAAAATTTATCTGATATTGCGCAAGTGGCTTGGTGAGCAGGCCGATGACCAAGGCGGTCAACCGTCGCAGGACAAAACTGATCGGGTTCAGTTGCGCCAGTGTCATGCGGTTACCCGGGCGACTCCCGAGTCCTCAACTTCCGTCCGGTCCTCCCTCCTTCAATATAAATACTTGGGCGTAATCAAGACAACTCGCGGCAATCTGGCTCCGGGCAGGCTGTCGCTGGTACGAGGCGTGTTCACGAGGGCCATTCGTTCAGCCGCGAAAGGCGCCGACAATACCGAAGAATGGCACGTTTACGGTTCGCTGCTGAGGGTCATTGGTCTTTACCGCCAAATTGCCCCGCAACTGGCCGTCCGGAGTATTGGCGCGCAATTCCAGCGTGATATTGTACTCCTTGCCGGGTTTGATCGGTTCGACCGCCGCCGCGACGCTCTGGTTCGAACTGGTCACGCCAAGGACCTGGACCGCGCGGGAACCTGAATTAGTCAGCTTGATCATCCTGAGCGCGGTGCCATGATGAGGCACGATCCCAAATGAAACCTGCGCTGGATTGACGCTCAGATCGCCCGCCACGGTCCCGAACACCAGCACGTCCAGCGGTCCGCGGCTGGTGGTAACCTTCACGGTATCCGCAAAAGTGCCAACCGGCATCGTCTTGAGCAGCGCCACCTTGAGCATCGCGCCCGCTTGGCCGTCGGCGCGCGGTTGCTCGCTCACCGCGATGTTGTCATTGGAATTCGCGATCGGACCGATCGCGAAGTGTTTATCCTTCATCAAGTCATCAAT
>JBOHWL010000104.1:0-7309 GCA_050736615.1 Binataceae bacterium (SeqCode)
AGCTTGGGGAACTGATGAGCCGCGAGCTTGGCGGACTTAAGCTGGTGGCGCTGATGATCGACGGCGTGCACTTCGGCGCGCACGTGGTGCTGGCGGCAGTAGGGGTCGATGCGCGCGGCGACAAACAGGTGCTGGGTTTGCGCGAGGGCGCAACCGAAAACACGGCGGCGGTGAAGGCCTTGCTCGCCGATCTGATCGAGCGCGGCCTCGATACGAGCCGCTGTATGCTGGTCGCAATCGACGGGGCCAAAGCGCTGCACAAGGCGGTGGCCGAGGTGTTCGGGGCCCGCGCGCTGATTCAGCGCTGCCGTGCGCACAAGCAGCGCAATGTCACCGATGCGCTGCCCGAGCGGCTGCGTGCCGCAGTCCGCAACGCGATGCAACAGGCCTATGCGACGCGCGACGCCAGGCGCGCGCGGCGTCTGCTCGAGAACCTCGCGCGGCGACTCGAACATCAGCATCCCGGCGCCGCAGCCTCGCTGCGCGAGGGGCTCGACGAAACTTTGACCGTAATGCGCCTGGGCCTGCCCGGTAATCTCGAACGGGTGCTGTCGTCGACCAATCTGATCGAGAATCTGTTCAGCCGGGTGCGCGAGATCGGACGCCGGGTCAAACGCTGGCAGAGCGGCACCATGGTGCTGCGCTGGACTGCGGCTGGCGTGCTCGAGGCCCAGCGCGGCTTCCGCAAGATCGCCGGCTATCGTGCCTTGCCGACTCTGCTCGCCGCGCTGCGCGCTCACGATGCCCAACTCGATCGAACTGAAGGAAAACTTGACACCACACAAAATGCTGCTTAACTGACTATGTCGCCGCTACTCAATTCCAACAACCAACCGGACCTTGCCGATGCTTCTTGCTGTTATACCTTACAGCGACATGCTATAGTTTCTGACCAACCTCGAAGGAGTTCACAGCAAAGCCCCTATGGCCGATTACCCACCTTACGTAAATGCTTATGGGAGCATCCCGAAGCTATTCGAGAAAATCAAAGACGCAGCGGTCCCGCCAAAGTTTACCCAGGATTTCGTAAGCACCATGCTTGGCCTCAAGTCATCGAGTTATCGCGCTATGATCCCGCTCCTCAAGCGGCTGGGGTTTATTGACCAGGACAATGTACCAACACAAGCATACAAAGACTTCCGCGATCCTTCCTTATGGCGTCAGGTCATGGCAGAACGGCTCCGCGACGCCTACCAGATACTTTTCTCGGCGCACGAATATGCGTGGAAGCTTAAAAAGGAAGACCTGCAATCGGCCCTCGGCAGCGTGACCGGTACCGCGAAGAATGATTCGGTGATCCCGGTTGTGGTGAGTACGTTTTTGGAATTGTCAAAGCTAGCCGACTGGGAGAAGACACGGCCAAATTCGAACGGCGATCCAAGCGAATCTGCGAACGATATCGGACCAGAGAAAGCCGAGCCAGAGTTACCCGGAAATTTACTGCGACTGTCGTATACGATCAACTTGAATCTTCCTGCTACAACCGAAATTGAAGTGTTCAACGCTATATTCAAGAGTCTTCGCGAAAACCTGTTGAGGGCATGATGAGCGTGGAGGCAACGATCAAGCTATTCGGCATGCAAAATCTACTGTTGGAATCGGAACTCAGTAAACTCGAAGAGTCCGGGATCCAAATTGAGCACACGAAGACAGTCAAGAAATCCGAGATAGTTGATGTTGAGTTATTCGAAAGCGACATTCTGCAAGAAGCGAGAAGGATGGCGGATTTCTATGCTATTTATTACTCTTTGGAGAACTCCATACGACGCTTGATATCTGGAAGATTAGCCGAAAAACACGGACCCAACTGGTGGAAGGAAAAAGTTCCGGAGGGAGTTCAGAAAGAAGTCGACCAGAAGCAGAAAGAAGAGAAAGACACGACCATGTCGCTCCGCTCGGATGACCCTCTGACCTACACGAGCTTCGGCGAATTGATCAGTATTTTTGAAGTGAACTGGGCTGACTTTTCTGATACGTTGCGAAGCCAGAAGGCTACTCGGCAAATCTTATCCCAATTCAACAAGATCAGAAACGTCGTCGCCCACAGTTGCGAACTAAACGAAGATGAGATTACACGCTTCAAACTCTTGGTGAAGAACTGGTTCCGCATTCAATCCTAGAGGCGCCTGATTTTGCAGCGATCGTCATCGGAGGTAACTCGATCTTAATTGCCTCCTTTTTCATCTTTGGGATACTGGGTTCAGATCACCTGAAGTTCTTCGGTCACAAAGGAAATACATTTGCGCGGATCGACGAACTTCAATTCATCCGCCCGAATAATCTCTAGGTATTTGGGTTCGCTGAAGGCTATTGCAACCTCCTCCACACTGTCGAACCATAGCTCCGCGACACCGTCATAAGGACCGGCGACACCGAAGGGTGTTGCGCTTTCGACCTGATGGCACTGAACGTATTTCCTCACGTGGCGGGCAAATTCGGAGACACTCTTGACCAGCGGACCATGCTTATCGCGCCAGTACGAGTCGAATTCCTCGTGGCTTATATCGACTCGACGGGTTGCACAGATAATGAGCTTAATCATGAGGGGTTCCCCTTTTTTTGGACGCGTGAGTGCGATGGCTATTGCGCACCTCATGCAAAAGGCCGCATCGGCTTGCCAGCGAGCATTCAAATGCGCCCATAAAGTCCTTCTTCAGCCAGCCCAAGTCTTTTTCCCGAAAGCTACTGAGGCTGCCGCGCCGTTTCATTGGCCGAAACAAGAAAGCGCAAAATGGCCTTGTGTGCCAGTTCGGGCTGTTCCAGCCAGAAACAATGCCCCGCGGCTTCGATCACAACCAATTGCGCCCCGGGAATGCGCTCCGCCAGAATCCGCGAATTTTCCCACGCGATCAGCACATCTTCCCGGCCGGTAATCACCAGTGCTGGACAGCTGATTTGCGGAAGGCGATCGTAGGCGTCATGCCGCAAAACCGCCTTCATGCGGCGGTCAAGCGCATCCGGATCCAGGGGTCTGCGGCGCCGCGCTTCGATCATTGCCGGAATGATCTCGGGGTGTTGCTCGATATATCCCTTGGTGAACGCCGCTTCGACCAGCGCGCGGCCACGCTCCTCGGCTGGCATCGGTTGTGTCGAATATGCGGCGGTGAAGGCGTTGCCGCCGATGCGGATCGCTTTGGAGCCGCCCGGCGTAGTGCATCCCAGAACGAGCGAGCGAACCTTTGGCGGATGTCGCAGGGCCAGCTCTTGCGCGATCGTACCGCCCATCGAAACGCCGATTACATGTCCGGCCGAAAAGCCGACGTGATCCATCAGAGCGGCAGTATCGTCCGCCAACAGCCCGATGCTGTAGTTCATATCCGGCTTATCGCTCAGACCCGAGCCGCGCTGGTCGAAGGTCAGCACGCGAAAGTGGTTCGCAAATAAGCCGGCCATGCCATCAAACATGCTCTGATCACCCTGCGCGCCGTGGATCATCACCAATGGCGCGCCGGCCCCTCGCAGTTCGTAGGCAAATTCAAGACCGTTGATGCGCGCGCGCAGCATAGGCAATTCCTCCTCATTTTTTCACTTTTGAACTTGATTGGCCGATGCGCTGGCTCATCGTGAACCGCTATGGAGAATCCCGCGCCGTTCCAAGCCCTCGATCGCGTCCGCAGTGTAGCCGAGATAACGCATAAGCACCGCGCGGTTGTGCTCGCCCAGAAATGGCGCATCCAGGGTCAGGGGCGTCTTGAATTCCGAAAATCTGAGCGCGAATCCGGGCAGATCCAATTCGCCCAAAACGCGATCATGCACCTTACGCACGGTTCCGCGTTCGCGCAGATGCGGATGGTTCATCGCGTCGCGAACGGACAGGATTGGCGCAAACGGCACGCGATATCTGTCGAGTAGTTCCATGGCCTCCTGATCACTGACCGACGCGAGCCAGCTTTCAATCTCCGCCACCACTTCCTTCAAATGATCGACGCGCGCCGCGTTATTCTCAAACCGCGAGTCGTGCGCCACCTCCGGCCGTCCCATCGCGTTGCACAACGCGGTCCATTGATGATCGACGGCGGCGATAATCAGGTAGCCGTTGCGGCTCTTGAAGGTCCCCGCGGGAGCGATGTAATAGGCGTGTCGGCCTGAACGTGTGGGCTGGATCTCGCCGCCACCCAGACTCGCCATCTGTACCGCGGCCTCATGGTAGTGGAAGTAGGTGTCGAGCAGCGAAATGTCGAGATGCTGACCCTTGCCGGTATGTTCGCGATAGAGCAGCGCACAGGCGACCGCCCCCATCGCATGCGCGCCGGTGCTGACATCGCCCAGAGCGACCATCGGAGGATAGGGGGCCTGGTCCGGCTCGCCGCACATCGAGGTGACTCCCGACACCGCCTGGCCGCAGCCGTCATAGCCGGTCAGATGGGCGAGGGGCCCGGTCTGGCCGAAACCGGAAATCGAGCACATCACGATGCGCGGATTGATTGCGCTGACCGCGTCGTAGTCGAAACCCAGGCGGGCGATAACGCCGGGCGCGTAATTCTGCACCAGCACGTCCACTTTGCGGATCAATTCAGCAATCAGCGCTGCCGCCGCGGGCTTCTTGAGGTCGATGCAGAGGCTTTGCTTGCCGCGATTGTGTTGCACGAAATAGCCGCTGCGTCCGTCACGCATGATTGGAAAGGCGCGGGTCGGATCACCATTGGGGGCGAACTCGACCTTGATTACTTCGGCGCCCATTTCGGCCATCATCAGCGTGCATGTGGGTCCGGCGACAAATTGAGTGAAATCCAAGACTTTGTAGCCGGCCAGAACGTGTCTTTGGGTTGCGTTCATGAGGGACCTCTCAGCGCTCGGATTGAGTCGTGCGCGATCGCGGTTTGAACGTATCGGGTCTTATAACATTTCTGATGCCGAAACTGTCAGGGCGTGAGCGGGGTCAAAGGAGCACGCCAATCCGGCGCCAGCCGGCAACCACTGATCCCAAACGTGCACGAAATTCTTTTACTTTCGCGTGAAAATCCCGGATAAAATAAAATCGATACGAGATTCTCCCAATCCAAGCGGCGGAAAAGCCGGCGTGCCTTCAGGCGCCGCTTCCGACCAGGGGACGTAAAATGTCATACGATCTGATCATTCGTAACGGCACTGTGGTCGATGGCTCCGGGTTGCCACGCTATCGCGCTGACGTCGCAATCGCACAAGGACGGATCGCCGAGATCGGCAAAATCAACGACTCGGCGAAAGAGACCATCGACGCCGAAGGGCACATCGTCGCGCCCGGCTTCATCGACGGCCATACGCACATGGACGCGCAGATTTTCTGGGACGCGCTCGGCACCTGTTCGTGCTGGCACGGCGTCACCACCGTGGTGATGGGCAACTGCGGATTTTCGCTGGCTCCATGTGCGGAGAAGGACAAGGCGCGCGTGATCCGCAATCTCGAGCGCGCCGAAGATATCTCGCCCAAAGCGATGGAAGCCGGCATCAAATGGTCATGGGATTCCTTCGAGCAATACCTCGACGCGATTGACCGCCTGCCGAAGGGGATCAACTACACTGCGTACATGGGCCACTCGGCGCTGCGCACCTATGTGATGGGCGAGCGCGCCTTTTCCGAGGAGGCGACGTCGGAGGAGCTCGCAGGCATGAAGCGGGAGTTGCGCGGCGCGATCAAAGCGGGCGCGGCAGGCTTCAGCACTTCTCGCAATCGCAACCACGAGACACCCGACGGCCGGCCGGTCGCGAGCCGTCTTGCCAATTGGAACGAAGTACGCGAACTGGTGGGTGTGATGGGCGACCTCGGCGCCGGGGTTTTCGAACTCGCCCAGGAGGATATCGAGCGGGACCCCGAGCGCATGCGCGATTTTCTTGGCCGCTTGCAGCGGCTCGCGCTCGAAACTCGCGTGCCAACGACTTTTGGCGTAGTGACGATGCGCAAGGCGCCGCACACCTGGCGTCGCTACTTCCAGATGATCGACGAGACTGTCGCCTTGGGCGGCAAAATGCTTGCGCAGGGCACCAGCCGGTGGATTAGCTCACTGCTTTCGTTCGAGACGGCAATGCCGTTCGACAAGACGCCGGTGTGGTGTGATATGCGCAAGCAGCCGCTTGCCGGGCAGGAAACCGCGCTGCGCAACCCCGACTCGCGCCGAGCGCTGCTCGAAGCCGCCCGCGAGTATATGACGCGGCCCGATCGCGCGATCGGCGCGGAAGCTCGCAAGCCCAATTTCGATTACCTTTTCCTGTTCGATAAGCCGTTGCCACCCTATCGCTCGATCGCCGAGATCGCGCGAGAAGCGAATCAAGATCCGCTGGAGGTAATCATTGATCTCGCGCTGGAAAAGCATCTGAAGCAGTTTTTCATCCAGCCGATTGTCAACGAGGATCAGGACATTGTACTCGGTATGATGCGCCATCCGCGTTCGGTCGTGACCTTTTCGGACTCCGGCGCGCATGTATCGCAGATCATGGACTCTTCCATCCAGACGCATCTGCTCGGTCACTGGGTGCGCGAGCGTCAGGCGCTGACGCTTGAGTACGCGATCCGCAAGATTACCTTCGAGCTGGCATCATTCTGGGGGTTGCAGGGACGCGGCATGATTCGCGAGGGTAACTTTGCCGACCTCGCGATCTTCGACCCGGAGACGATTTCACCAACAATGCCGACGCTTGAGTACGATTTGCCGGCCGGCGCGCGGCGCCTGAAGCAGAAGTCGGTCGGTATCAAAGCGACGATCGTCAACGGCGAAGTTTTAATGCGTGATAACGAACATACCGGTGCCCTGCCTGGCAAACTGCTTCGCGGCCCACTGGCGGCCGCCGGGTCTTAGCGGTCTGCCTCGGTCTCGGGTCACGCTAGCGGGCGGGGCGACGATTTCCCGCCGTCCGCTCGCGTGTGCCCAGAGGCGACTATCGGGGATATTCAATAGAGATCGGAGATGATGCCGGGAGTTGCCGCGTCGCTCGCAACCATCTGTCTTGCACCTAAGCCGGCCCACCGCGGACGCCTATATAACTTAGACGGAGAGGTATTACCGCTCTTTGTGGCTCGCATGAGAATACATGGCTCACGGAGGCTCGATCCGGTGGTTATATTGGCTGCCCTGATTCGGCGAGAGCAGACTGGGCGCGAAATGGTGATTGGGACCCCAGCTCGGATCGTCGATCTTTGCAGGTATCACGCGATTCGCTGAGCTGTCTGCGCGAATCCAACCGGCACAGCCACCTTATCCCCCGGCGATCCAAGCGGCCTTCGATCGCGTCATGCCGCCGGGAATCCCGCCATTAGCGTTGTTCATCGGCAAACACTTCGGAATGTTCGAAGGCCAGGCGCGCGCCGCGCTCCAGGCGATCAGCGGCGTTGAAG
>JBOHWL010000105.1:0-1838 GCA_050736615.1 Binataceae bacterium (SeqCode)
ATCCTCGCGGCAATCCCGGAGCATGGGCGTCGTGAGGCGGGCCGGGCTCGACAGCAACTCAGCCGCGGCCAGCCCTTCTGACAAAGACCGCCCTGGTTGGTGGGGAAATCGCGCGGAGCGACAGACACGGCGCCGTTGATCAGGTTCATGCCGCGCAGCGCGCAGTATGGGCAATGAGTCGCGGCCACGTCCGGCCGTTCGAGTTTGATCGGCAACGCCATCATGTTTTGCGGCCAGGGGTCGGCCTGGTTGCTCCGGGGTAATTTTCAGTGTCCATGATAGAGAAGCTCCTTTCCCGATTGAGGGCACGCCAGCGCCTTTGGCCAGCCGCTCATTCGAGCGAAGCCAGAGGCCTCCCAGGGGTAATGACGAGGTGGCGCTGATCGATTGACTTAAGGGAACGGGCTATGGCTCGGTTGATGATGAGCCCCCGCAGTGGCGGTGGTGGCGCGGGGCGGATTTCGCCCCAAAATAGTCACCGCCCTTGACGTGCGCATCGTCGGTGGTGCCTCGAACCTGCTCGTCCAACTTCCGCATCAGCGGAATGTGTTTGGAGCAATGCACATAGGCCTCAGCCACTGACACCAGGACCCAACGTTCGGGCCGGAAACCGTTGACAGCGAACGTGTCCGCGCGGATGACGTCCGGGGTTGAAACGTCATTGAGAAGTTGCTCGTTCTCGATAATCCGGGCGCTTCCGTTCACATGAAGCCCAATCTTGTCTCTGGTGAAGTCGATGAACAGGATTCCCAGGTGAGGATTCTCGGAGAGATTTCCCAGACTCGCCATCACGCCATTTCCCCGATACTCGGGGTACGCGAGCGTTCCCTCATCGAGCACCCTGACGAATCCTGGGGCGCCGGCACGAAACGTGGCGTCAGTTTCGCCGCGTCTATCGGCGGTTGCCAAGAACATTATCTCCTGTCGGGTGATGAAAGCCCGCATCGCGGAATTGAGATAGTCGAGCATCTGATTGCGATAAAATGCGAGCGCACTGCCGGTCCTGCCATACACCACCTGCAGCCGGTGTTCGCCGTCCGATCCGGGTAAAGAGCGGGCGCGTAAGCCGTTACGCGGCGCTGCGATAGTGTCGGATCGGAGCGCCGCCCGGTCTTTGTCTTCGTTCACAAAGCATTCGTTCATAGGAGAGGTGTTCTTGCCGGGGAGCGGAAAAGTTACGGGTGCAGCGGCCGTGGAGGCAAACGCTTATCGGCCAAGGGGATGCTTTCGTGATAATCAGCGCGGGCAAAAAATCAGAGACTGAAACTTCGAAGGCCTTGAACACAAAGTCTACAGTGTGAAGACGGGGTCAGCGACTATAGTGCTCGCCATTGACAGCCCTACGCGCGCTGGCAAGCGTGCTCGATTAACCCAAAGATTTTTACCCGAAGCGATACGGTCGAACGCGGCAGCGCAAGGGCGCGGCTGATGAAACGGGCCCAAACCGGCGAGGCGGAGGCCTTCCGGCTCTTGATCGACGATAGCGCTCCCGCTGTCTTCGGCTTTCCGCGCCGCCGCGTGGCCGACGCTGCCGAGCTTGTAGATGTCCCAC
The DNA here is from genome assembly GCA_050736615.1 of Binataceae bacterium (SeqCode). Classification (GTDB taxonomy): domain Bacteria; phylum Desulfobacterota; class Binatia; order Binatales; family Binataceae; genus JBOHWJ01. Next base: position 1,553 of record JBOHWL010000105.1, read on the forward strand.
AGGAGACGCTCAGCGCCGTATACCAATCCCGTCACACCGACGACCCGTCACGGCGCTTCGAGCCTTGGCTTCTCGCCGCCGCGCGCCACATCGCAGCGTGAAGCGTTTATGATGCTCAAGATCGCAGGTCTTACCATCGACGAAGCCTCGATGCGGACCGGGATCAGCGTCGCCGCATTGAAAGTGCGCGCGCACCGCGCCCACAAGTTTTTGAAAGAACATCCGCGCAGGTAATCACATGGAATTGCCGTCGCCATATGACGCCCGTTGCCGGGCAGTGGTCGAG
>JBOHWL010000106.1:0-2186 GCA_050736615.1 Binataceae bacterium (SeqCode)
ATTGGCGATTTGCGCCGTCAGGATTTGCGCTATGCCAATGTGGCGCTGGGGAACCTCTTCACAAGGCCCCGTTTGTCATTCTGAACGAAATCTGCCGCCAGCGGAGCCACAGGCGGCGCGAGCACATTAGGCGAAGCGAAGCGGAGCTGTAATCTTCGCGGGCTTCACGAGATCTCTACCGCTTGGCGGTGTGATGGTTGGTTTTCAGGACTTTCTCGAGGCGCTGTTCGTACGCGCGCAGGACCGCTTCGGTTTCCGCGTCGGCGGGATAGAAAACTTCCACGTGCAATTCCTGCAGCGTTACGTCGTGCGGCGTTGACACCGTGGTGACGGTGCTGAACATGCGCGCGATGCTGTCTTCGAGCCGCAGCTCCATTGACAGAATCAATTCCCGCGGCGTATCGAGGTCCGGTTCGCGCCAGCGCGCCGGCACACCGGGATAGCTCAGTATCTCCGCGAGCAGTTTTCCCAATTCATCGTCGCGTGCCCACGCCAGCCGGCGATAGGCGTCATTCAATAATGATTTGGCTATCGCCTCCCAGTTCACGATCACCTTGCGCAGGCCATTCGGGTCAAACAGCAGGCGCAGTAAGTTTACGCGCGGCGGCGGTGATACGCAGAGCGGTATCAGGCCGGCGGGCTCCTCGCCCAGGGTGATCGTCAGGAAACGGACGAAGGCGGCGTTGGCCATGATCACGTTCCAATGACGATCGTGGGCCAGTGCGCTGCGCGGCTCGTTGGATTTGAGCATCACCTCGACGGCGGCGCGTACCTGGCCCATCCGCGCATCGTCGAGGCTGGTTTCCCCATAGATCGGCGCGTAGCCCGCCGCCAGCAGCAGAAAATTGCGCTCCCGCAATGGCACGTCGAGCACGTTCGACAGTGTCAGCAACATTTCGCGGCTAGGCTCCGCTCTTCCAGTTTCAAGAAAGCTGAGATGGCGCGCGGAGACCTCCGCTTCCAGCGCCAAATCGAGCTGACTCAGATGGCGCGCCTCGCGCCATCGACGCAACAATGGTCCAACGCCGCTGGGTTCGATCGTGGTGCCATTACGCTGAATGTCCATGCTTGATGCTCCGCCGGGTAAGTCGTGCATACGCTCACGCATAGCGCGGTTTAAGTGCCCTTGACATAGCCCATGGCTTCCACGATCAGACCGTCCCGCACGCGCATCAGATTCACCCCGCGCACGGAATTGGCTTCTCCCTCCCCCCACCAAAAGCGCCATCGAATGATCGCGCGATCGCCGGTCGCGAACACGTCTTCCAGGTCGAAGTGGGTTCCCGGAGTGGTGGCGATTTCTCTCCATAAGGCCACACAGGCCTCTCGTCCCACATGACGAGCGCCATTGGGCGCGGGCTGAGTATTCTCGATTACGCAATCCTCGCCCACCAGCTCGGCAAAGGTGCCGGATCGTGATCTTGAAACACCCCGTTGAAGCGCCGCATCAACTCCGCCGTCCGCATGGTGGCCTGGGAAGCGTTGTCATCGTTCACGATATACTCCTTTGTCCCCGATCGCTTAAATGCATCGGGAATGTTCAATTTGGTGCGTGGCGGAGTGAATATCGCCATTTCACGCCTGCGCGACAATTACTTCGCAGGTAAGCGGAATCGCGGCGCGGGCCGGCGCCATAAAAAAGGGCGGGGACGATCGATTCGTCTCCGCCCTTTATGATTACCTGGCCCCGGGTCTAGCGCATGATCTGCATCAAACCGCTGGGCGTACAATACTTAGTATAGTTATGGTAGTCCGCCGGCGCATCCTGATTGAAGGCCGGGCCGACTCCGTCGGGATCAACCGTCGAGACATACGTCGCATGGCTGTTCTGAATATCCCAGACGGCGGCTGAAGTCGAATTTGTCGTGACATGGCCGATCTCAGGAACGTTGGCCGCACGCGGCGAAAGCCAGAAGAGTTTCCAGAGTTTCAAATTGGAATCATAGACGTCGATCCAGTTCGCATAATGGAAATGCGAATCGACGTACATCATGCGGCTGCCGTAGCAATAGCCCGCGGATTCCGAAGGGATGCGGCGCACGTCGATGATATCGGAGGCACGAAGCTGCCATTTGCCCCATGAGGGTTTGGCCCAGCCGAGCGGCATGTCCCAATCCTGCGGAAAGCTGCCGGTCTTCGTCGAGTAATCGTCGACCAGGTTCAAAATCTTGCGGCTGCCCAGGTAA
>JBOHWL010000107.1:0-4510 GCA_050736615.1 Binataceae bacterium (SeqCode)
CGGTGCTGATGCAGGATCTGTTTGAATTCAAGCGCACCGGCATTGGTCCGGGCGGCAAGGTCCTGGGCCAGTTTCGGCCCACCGGTATCCGTTCGATGTATAGCGAGCGGGTGGCGGCCGCGGGTTACCGGCTCGAATCCTGACTGCGGACGTTAGCGGGTCGATGGATTTCCTTATACCCAGCCTGGTTTTCGCGGTCGTGTTCCTGGTGGTGCTGTCCTTCCTGGCCGGTCGCGGCATTGAGGCCGACGGGCGGCAAATGCTGGCGCGGCGCATGGCGCCGCCGGCGGATCGGGCTCCGGATGTCGATATCACGCGCAAGCTGCGCCGGCATGACGAGGGCACGCTGCTCAAATTCCTGTTTCAACTCAACTTATTGCGCAAGCTCGAAGAGAGCATGTGGCAGGCCGGCATCTACGTGCGTATCTCCGAGATGCTGCTGATTATGACTTTTATGTTCGGCGCCGGGCTGTTTCTCGGCCAGGCGCTCTGGCAGGATACGGCGTTCGCGTTGTGCGCTGGAGCCGGCTTCGCCACGATGCCGCTGGCGTACATTCGATGGCGTCGTGGCCGCCGCTTGAAGGCCTTCAATCAACAGCTCCCGTTCGCGCTGGATTTGATCAAATCGTCGCTTGAAGCGGGGCATTCCTTCAGCCGTGGCTTGCAGGTGGTGGTGCAGGAATTTGGCGATCCGCTCGGCAGCGAATTCCGCACCGTAATTGAGCAAACCCGGATCGGATTGCCTTTGCCGCGCGCGCTCGAAGAGCTGGTTAAGCGGGTGCCGGAAGAGGATCTGCATCTGCTGACCGTGGCCGTTAAAGTGCAAAGCGAAGTCGGCAGCAGCTTGGCGGGTATCGTTGGCCGCCTGGCCGAAATTGTGCGCACCCGCCAACGCCTGCGCCTGCAAATTCGCGCGCTCACGGCGCAGTCGCGCCTGGGCGGCGTGATTGTGGCCTTGCTGCCGCTGCTGGTGCTCGGCATCTTCACCCTGATGGAGCCCAGCTATGCGATGACGCTGTTCGACGATCCGGCCGGATTGCGCATTCTCAAGACCGCGATAATTCTGGACGTACTCGCGTTTGTCACGATTCGGCGCCTGCTGCGCGTGAGGTATTGAAGAGGTACGGTGCCGTGACCTCATTCTTCGTCAGCCTCGCCGTTTTTTGTCTGATTGCGGCCGGCTCGCTATCAATCTATGTCGCGCTGTACGGCAGCCATCGGATAATCGAAGAGCGTTTCAACGATCTGGCAATCAAAATACGGGCTTCGCAAGGTGTGTTTGAGGACGACGATCAGGACGAGACGGTTGGCCGGGTGTTATTCAAATGGGCCGCGGAGCGGATACCTAAGCCAAGTCTGAATACCCCGTCGGGCGAAAAGATTTCGCACGCATTGTTGCAGGCCGGCTTTATCGGCTCCAACGCCTTACAGACCCTGCAGGTCGCCCGCTTTTTCGCCATGGCGGCGGTGGCGGCCTTCGGCGTGATCCTCGGCTTCTCGACGGGACAGTCGGCGGGCGGCATCATGATTTTTGCGGTTTTGGGCGCTGTGGTGGGTTTCTTTTCTCCCACCTATTATGTCGCGCGGCGCGCCCGTATACGGCAGACGGCGATCGCACGCCAACTCTCGGATACGCTTGATTTACTGGTGGTATGTGTCGAAGCGGGCCTGGGACTGTACGAGGCTATCCGCATCGTGGGCGCCGAAAGCGAACGCCAGCATCAGGAGATCGGGCGCGAGCTGGCGCTGGTTTCAAATGAAATCGCGGCCGGTGCCTCGCTGGGACAAGCCTTGCGCAAATTGGCCGAGCGCACCGACGTCGAGGACATCAAGCCGCTGGCCGCCACGTTGATTCAGAGCGAGCAGCTCGGCGCTCAGATCGCACCCTCGCTCCGTGCCAGCTCGGACGCGCTCCGCACGCGCCGGCGCTTGCGCGCGGAAGAGACCGCGCAGAAGACCACCATCAAAATTCTCTTTCCCTTGGTGTTGTTCGTGTTGCCGGCGATGTTGTTGGTGATAATCGGACCGGCGCTTATCCAGATAATCCGCACCCTTTCGCATTAGCTAAAAGCCGCACGGCTGGGACAAAGCGTGAACGCTGGTCCAGCTCACACGTCGCGCGTTCATGCTGGTAATTTCCCATCTCTGGACTCAATGCCGAGCGTCGCAAGCGCCACACCGTGGATTATCTGTGGCGATATTAAAGCACTTAATACAAAGTCAGAACATGTCAAAAGCCCTTGATTATTTTCTAAAGATAGATAAACTCATTGCAAGTTATCGCCAGCCAACGGAGGAAAGAAAATGGCGGGGGAACGAAACAAAATCACTTGGTCATTGGTTCACTTGCTGGCTTGATGCTGCTTTCAGTGTCGGCCTTTGCTCGGCCAAACCGCGGTCTTAGTTTCCCGGGATTAGAGCAGGGAGGAGGAAGCTTTAGCCTCTTTGACAGTGCACGATACGTTGTCGGCGGAATTTTCCCCGGATTCGCCGCAGTAGACCTTAGTTCAATTTCGTGCGGCATGGTGGCGCCGACCCCGACGTGCTCGAGTGCGACTCTCACGGATTCCGGGATTGCCTGGACGCCGTCAAGGCATAGTCAGCCGAGCCTGGCGTAGATCACCACACTTTCCGCGGATTACAACATGAACGCGACCGACTGCGGCGGTGGCTCGCCGCGGTTTGTCATACGGCTGAGCGGTGGCGACTTTCTGACGGGGTACTTTGGCCTGCCGCCGAACTTCACGAATTGCCCGGTTGGATGGCAGAACACGGGGAATTTCGTCGATTCATCGAACACGACCAAGCGCTGGGCAGTGGGCAACAGCGGCAGTTATGACACCTACGCCAACGTGGCTGGCTCGTATATGGGGCAGACCGTAACCGAGATTGACTTGATCGTCGATGGTGGCTGGAAGATAACTCCGCGCGGGCAGGATGCGCTGATCGACAACTTCACGGTGAATGGCAGCGTGCAGCATTCGATTCCATTCGGTCGCTGATACGCATCATTACAGGAGAGGCGTGATGCGCGGCTCCGCGTTGTCACGCCTCTTTCGTTCGCCGGTTAAGCAAAGCGCGATGATTTTCTAAGTTGGACGCGATAAATCTCTCAGTCGCGAACAGGCGTGCGAAGGAAGCCCTCTGCACGATGGATGGACCGCCGCGCCGGCTTCGCTACTGGCTCAAAATGACGAATTAAGCCGCGTGCGTCAGTTCCGCCGTTGGCGTAGGGTTAACCTGTATGCGCCGGCGGGTCCTTTTCGCCAAATCCCCAAAGTGGGTAAAAACCGCGATTGCCGCGGGCGAACTGATGGCGACTTCCGCATTTACCACGCTCAAGCGCACCAGCCGGACTCATGCCGGGATATACTCGGACGGCGAGACCGAGTTTTTCATCAAACGGGTGGCGACCGCTGGATGGGCGGGCGGTGTTGCGCAACGATTACGCGGCTCGCGGGCGACGCGTATCCGGCGGGGCGCGGCAATTCTTGACGCGGCAGGCTTTGCATGCCCGCGACCGTTGGCGGCGGTCGAAGAACGGGCTGGCGGGGCGATCAGGGCCAGTTACGTCCTGAGTGAACCACTTGCCAGTGCGCGCATGATGAGCCTGTTCGCGTTGACCGGTGGACGCAATTTCAGCCGCCGCAAATGGGTCTCGCACGCGGTCGCGCGCGAGGTGCGCCGCCTGCACGACGCGGGCATCTACACCCGCGATTTGCAGGAAACCAATGTGATGCTCGAAGCCGCGGACCAGAGTGATCCAATCAAGATTTATTTCGTTGATCTCGAGGATTTCCGGCGTGTGCGGAGGGTTTCAAACAAACGGCGGATGCTCAATCTGGTTCATCTCGATCGCAGTATCGGACGCTTTGTTTCCCGCGGTCAGCGCCTGCGTTTTTTTTATTATTATCTCGGCGCGCGCCCCGGCCGCTTGGAGGCGCGACGTTTGGTTGGCCGCTTGCTAGCGATGCGCCGGCGGGTCGACGCAGGCGCGCGCCACCGTCTGGCGCGCGTGTCCATGCGTGACGGCCATGGCACGAGGCTGTCGCGCGCGGCGGAAGAAAACTAGCGCGTTGTTCAATGGTATTGTCGGTCCTCAAGCGCGACTACAATCATCATACCGAGAAAATCCACGCCACCGGTGGTTCCAGTATTCGGGACGTGATCCTCGGTCTGAATGACGGGCTGGTCGCAGCGTTCGCTGTGACATCGGGCGTGGCCGCGGCTTTTACGACGAGCGCCGTCGTTATGGCCGGATTGGCCGAAATGCTGGGCGGCGGCGTCTCAATGGGTTTGGCGGCGTTTGCGTCGGGGCGCGCGCAGGTCGAGTTTTATCATAGCGAGATCCGGCGAGAAGGCGAGGAAATCAAGCGTTGGCCCGACCGCGAACGCGATGAAATTCGCGGCATCTATCGCGGCAAGGGCTTCAGCGGCGCGCTGCTCGAGCAGATCGTTTCGCATATCACCTCGGACCCGGCTCGCTGGAGCGGCGTGATGATGCGCGAGG
>JBOHWL010000108.1:0-3098 GCA_050736615.1 Binataceae bacterium (SeqCode)
GAGGCTGCGCGCGACCTTCTGGATCGGGTCGGAATCGTGGACGCAGGGGCGGGAAAGCTTGTCCGTCACAATGATCTTGGCTAGGTTGCTCTTATGCGTCGCGCGGTATGCCTTCTCATCGTGATGAGGCTTTTCTTGTCTATCAACTTCCATATGGACGCACGACGTCTCGGATGAATTTCATTACGGTGCTTAGTGAAAGGCGAGGGACCTGCAGCGGCAAACATGCCCTTCTCGCGCAACTCGTCATCGAACAGAGACCGCCACTCTCACTCATGCTCGGAATTTACCTGATGAACGAGCGAAATACGCCTGGCGTGGGTGCGATTCTCGCGCGCTATAAGCTTGCGGAAATTCCCGAAGCGCATTGCTATGCCATGCAAACAGACGTAGCCGCCATGGGATGACGAAGCGGTTCATGCCGACTACTGGGAAACCCCAACTGGTGATGAGACGCTGTATCTATTCGAAGGCCGTCTCGCGATCACGCTTGCAAGAGAGGGCACGCCCGAGACGCGAGTGAATCTCCCGGCGGGTCACGCTTTCATCGTGCCACAGGGTACGTGGCAACAAGGGCAAGAATTCTGGGCTACGCACGACTCAACCGCATTCTTCAATTGGCGCGCCGGGCGAAGGATGACCCTGCGCAAGATCATGCGCTCCGGCCGCGATCGTAAGAGCAAGTCCGATAATTGAATATCTGGCGGGGGCATGGAGGGGGAGCAAAATCCGATAAGGCTGGGCGAGGTTATCAGCGGTTCGCTGTTCAGCGAGCCGATGCGCGTTGTCACCGTGAATGCGGTCGGCACGGATAATTGGGAGCTCGGCCTCGTCGGAATCCAGACCCGGCTATTCCGCAGCGTTCCTCTTACGCGCGAGCAAATCGCGTCGCTGCGGCGGCAGGACGTAAGCGCATCCTACTCTGGAAATGGCGAGTTGGTACGCCTTGGCCTGCAGGCCTACGCCCTCGGCATCGCCTACGAATTCGATCCGTATTTCGGCCTCTCGATCTCCCGTGTCGATCCGCTGCCGCATCAGTTGGAGGCGGTATATGACTATCTGCTGAAGCTCGCCCGCGTACGCTTCCTGCTCGCCGACGACGCCGGCGCTGGCAAGACGATCATGGCCGGTCTGCTGCTGCGTGAACTCAAGCTGCGCGGGTTGGCCGATCGCGTTTTGATTGTATGTCCTGCCAATCTGACCTTCCAATGGCAGCGCGAGCTTAAGGAGAAGTTCGATGAAAAGTTCGTCGTGCTGCGCGGCGGCGATATCCGCGAGCAGTACGGCATCAATCAGTGGCTTGAGAATCGTCAGGTAATAACGTCACTGGACCTGGCCAAACGCGAATCAATCGTAGCGGGTCTGCGGCAAGTCCGGTGGGACGTCGTGATCGTGGACGAAGCTCATCGCATGTCGTGGACGCCGCCCGCGCGCAAGACCGCCCGTTACGCCTTGGGCGAGATGCTACGCGATAGTTCCGACCACATACTGCTGCTTACGGCCACGCCTCATAAAGGCGACCCGGAGAACTTCAGCCGTTTCCTGCAACTGCTCGATCCGGACGCCTACGCCGACGTGAAATCGATTCGCGAGGCGATGCGGCATCGCTCGGCGCCGTTTTACCTGCGGCGCACCAAGGAGGCGATGCTCTACTTCCCGGAGCGCCAGAGTGACGGCAGTTGGAAGGCGCGGAAGCTTTTCACGGAACGCGACACGCGCACGGCGGCTTTCACGATCGACGATGAGGAATATGACCTCTATCGCACGGTCACTTCGTTCGTGAAGGAGCAATCGGCCAAGGCCGCCGCTCGCGGCGACGATCCGCGCGCCCGCGCTGTGGGTTTCCTGATGGCGCTCTATCAGCGGCGGCTCGCTTCCAGTGCCTATGCGCTGCGCCATTCGTTGGAAAATCGGGCCCGTCGGCTAATCGAGAACCTAAAGCGCGCCCGCGATTTGGCTTCGACTGCGCCGCCCGATCTGCCGGATCCGGAAGACCTGGAGGAGATGGAAGAAGCGGAGCGCGATCATTTCGAGCGCCTGCTCGAGGCGATTTCGATTGCGCAGAGCCCCGCGCAAGTGCGGGAGGAAGTCGAACGTCTTAATCAACTCGCCGAACGGGCCAAAGCCCTCGAAGAAGCGGGCGTCGAAGCCAAGCTCGCGAAGCTGCGCGCCGTGCTGCGCGAGCAGGGGTTTTTCGACAACCCCGATGAGCGCCTGCTTATCTTCACTGAATTTCGCGACACGCTCGATTATCTGGTCGAAAATCTCCGCAAATGGGCCTTCCGCGTCGGCTTCATCCACGGCGGGATGGCGATAGGTTCGCGCGACGACAAGGGCACGCGTCTTTTTACCGAGCAGCAATTCCGCGATGGCGCCATTCAGATTTTGGTTGCAACCGAAGCCGCCGGCGAAGGTATCAACCTCCAGTGCTGCCACGTGCTGTTCAACCATGACATTCCCTGGAATCCCAACCGGCTGGAGCAGCGGATGGGCCGTATCCATCGCTACGGCCAAACCGAGAACTGTCTTATTTTCAATTTCGTCGCGACCAACACTGTTGAGGGGCGAATTCTTGACCGCCTGCATGAACGCCTCGCTGAGATCCGCGACGCGCTCGACGATGACGCCGTGTTCAACGTCGTCGGCGAGGTCCTGCCGGCGGCCCACATCGAGCGGGTGTTGCGGGACTATTACGCGGGCCGGATGGGCGACGCGGATTTGGAAGATCGGCTGCTCAGCGTCGTCAGCGAAGACCGCTTCCGCGCCATCTGCCAGAACGCTCTCGAGGGGCTTGCGACCAAGCGGCTGAATCTCGCGATGCTGATCGAACGCCGCGCCCGCGCCCAGGAGCGCCGCGTCGTGCCGGAGACGATCGCTCGCTTCCTCGCGCAATCGGCGCCATACGTGCCGTTCGGGCTCAAGCCGGTCGCGTCGATACCACACGCGTTTGATCCAGCCCCGACCCCGCAAGCATTGCACCGTTATGATAGCGAGCCGAACTGGAAACTACCTGCGGTTGCAAGCAGATATCCGCGGCTTTCGACCGATCGCGAAACGGCGGACAAGCACAGCCTCGAATGGGTCACGCCGGGCCATCC
>JBOHWL010000109.1:0-3170 GCA_050736615.1 Binataceae bacterium (SeqCode)
GAGGCTGCGCGCGACCTTCTGGATCGGGTCGGAATCGTGGACGCAGGGGCGGGAAAGCTTGTCCGTCACAATGATCTTGGCTAGGTTGCTCTTATGCGTCGCGCGGTATGCCTTCTCATCGTGATGACGGTGATGTTGCAATTCACCGCGGGCGGCGCATTTTGTGCGGTCAACTCACCCATGCCGGCGCGATGTTGTTCCGCCAATTGTCCGGCAAGCCCGCAAATCGGGCAAAATTGCTGCCACAGAAGTGAAAATCCCGCGAATGCCCGCTCGTCGGCCACTAGCCAGACGGCTGCCGACGCCGCCGTGGTAGTCGCGATCGCGCTGATTCCACCCTCTCGGAACATCGCCCCCGCGCGGTTGCTTCAAAGCCAAGTCAGTCGGGCGAGGTCCGATCCACTTTCCCTGTTCTGTTCACGGCAAATCTGATCACCACCGTTTTCGCGCGTTGACCAAGTCGCGGCGAGTGCGGGTCTCTCCTCAACGCACCGCGCCGCGGCGATTCAGTTGTATCCGGCGGTCCAGTTGAAGGGCCGCTCGAACTGATGGCGCGAAATCGGTGGTTCGATGCAAGGAAATTGTCCGCACGCGAATCGGATTGTGGCGGCTGTGCTTACGCTGATGATCACGGTGGTGGTGGCCTCGGCCGCGAGTGCTCAATTGCCATCGCCGGCATCTAACACAGCCATCTCCGGGCTTGACGCGCTCGTGCAGGAAGCACTGCTGCAAAACCCCAGTGTAATAGCCGCGCGGCAGCGATGGGAGGCGCTTATGCGGGTGCCAATCCAACAGGATACATTGCCGCGGCCAAAAATCGAGTTTCAGAATCTGGCGGTCGGTAATGCGATCCCCGGCAACGGCCTGCAGACCAACTCCTTCGCCTATTTCGGTTACGGCGTTTCACAGGATATCCCTTTTCCAGGCAAGCTCCGGTTGCGAGCCGCGGTTGCGCAAAGAGACGCTGACGCCGCGCACGCCGCCTATGTCGCCGAGCAGCGGCAGGTGGTCGAACAGGTGCGCGAGACCTACTTCAATCTCTTTTATTTCAGCCAAACGCTTGGCGTTCTTCAACGAACTCGTGAGGACCTGCGCGGTGTCGAGCGCATCACCCAGTCACAGTACGAAGTCGGGACCGCACAGCAGCAGGACGTGCTCAAGGCGCAACTCGAAATCACCTCGATCCTCGCCGAGACGGAGACTACGCGTGAGGAGTTTGGGCAGGCGCAGGCCGACCTTAAGAGCCTGCTGGGGCGCGAGCAGGATTCGCCCGAGATTCCGATCGAAAACGTGAAGCTGACCGCCTTCAAGCTCGATCGCAGTCGGCTTCACACGTTGGCAATGGCGAATTCGCCCGAAGTCAAGCAAGCGCGCGAGCTTGAAGCGAAAAGCGCAGACTCGCTCAAGCTGGCGCGCGAGGGCTATCTTCCGGATTTCACCATTGCCTATTTGTACGAGAAAACCGGAGCGGCCTTTCCCGACTACTACATGGCCACGATCGGGGTGAAAATTCCACTCTATTTCTGGCGCAAGCAAACTCCAGCCATCGAGCAAGCCGGCCTGGAGAAAGGATCGGCACACGCGCAAACCCGCGCGGTCAAGCTCTCGGTCCTCTATCAAGCGCGCAATCAACTGATTGCGATTCGAACCACTCGGCGCGTCGCACGGATTTATCGTCAGGGCCTGATTCCTCAGGCGCAGGCGACACTGGCCTCGGCGTCGGCGGCTTACCAAGTTGGCAAAGTCGATTTCCAGACCTTGCTGAGTGCGGAAATCGACGTGCTGCGGCTTAAGCAGCAGTACTATCGCACGGTTGCCGACCACGAAATCGCGGTTGCCAAAATTCAACAAATCATCGGAAACACATTATGAGCGCCATCAAGGGATACGTTATCTTGCGGGTATCGCGATGGAGCGAATTGTTCTTTGTGCCGCTGGTAATACTCGGCGCATTCGTCCTGGCAATACTCATTCAACCGTCGCCTGCCTACGGCGCGCAAAATGCCCCGACGCTCGTCCCCATCCAGATTTCGCCGCGCCGCCGTCAGCTTATCGGCCTGACGTTCGCCAAAGTGGAAGAGAAGGAGGTTACAGATCGAATCGAAACGACCGGGTTGGTGGAACCAGACCAACAGCTCGAAGCCTACGTGCAGACTCGCTTTGCGGGATGGATCCGGCAAGTCTTTGTCGACCAGACCTACCAATATGTAAAAAGGGGAGAGCCGCTCTTCACGATATACAGTCCGGACCTGGTTAGCGCCGAAAACGAGTATCTACTGGCGCTCAAAACGACAAGTCAACTGGCTGACAGCCCCGTCCAGGGTGTCGCCGCCGGCGCACGATCGCTGGTCGACGCGGCACTCACGCGCTTGCGTCTGTTTGGCGTCGCGCCGCGCGAGATTGAGCGATTAAAACGCGAACGCACGGTCCGCGACACAGTTGCCATTGACTCGCCGATGACGGGCTACGTGGTTGACCGGGCCGCGTTGCCTAATATGTACGCGCAGCCGCAGACACGCCTGTATGCGATCACCAATCTTTCGACCGTATGGGCATACGCCGCCGTCTTTCAGAATCAACTTGGCGAGGTCAGGATCGGCGACCCGGTTTCGGTCACCGTGGACGCCTATCCGGGCCGCACTTTCAAGGGCCGCGTCGATTTCATCTGGCAGGCGATCGATCCGAACACCCGCACCGCGCGAGTGCGATGTGCCTTCTCCAATCCTGAAGGCCTGCTCAAGCTGGGAATGTACGTACGCATCGTACTCAAGCCGCGGCTCGGACGCGCGCTGGTGATTCCAGATTCCGGTGTGTTTCGCACCGGCACCCACAACATCGTTTTCATCGATAGCGGGAACGGCTATCTGGAACCCACTAACGTTGAGCTCGGCGCTCATGCGGGGCATGAATTCGTCGTTATCAAGGGCTTGCGCCCGGGTCAGCGTGTCGTCAGTTCCGCCAACTTCCTGATCGATTCGGAAAGCCAATTGCAGGCGGCGGTTGGAACCTTCGCGCCTCCGCCGCCGGGGGCGAGCGCCGCCGCCAACGCGCCGGCGGGAACGATCGAACTCACCACCAAACCCAGTCCGCCTCATAAGGGTGGCAACGAGGTGATCGTCACCGTCCACGATTCATCCGGGCGGGCGGTCAGCGATGCCGACGTGTCGGTG
>JBOHWL010000110.1:0-1992 GCA_050736615.1 Binataceae bacterium (SeqCode)
ATTTCCTGGCGACCGTCGCCGCCCAACTGCGCGCCCCTGACGACCTCGCGCGTCCCTTTTCATAGTATCGCGCACCAGCAATCGGGATGACAAAGACGACAGGCCGCGCGACTGGCATGACAGCCGCCATCAGTCAAGGCCGTCAGCGAAGAAACTTGTTGATACAGTAGAGAAACTCGCTGTTTCACGTGAAACATTCCCCGACCTGAGCCCACCAGCGGGCAACCTCGTATAGCCGTAAGCCATCCTCCTGGTTCCACTATGATAGCGCCTACTTACCTCATCCGACGGCTTTTCCTACTGGTGCTTGGCGATTTCCTGGTGGCGGCGGGCTCATTTTATAGCGCCGCCTTGATGACCGGCCTGATCCCGGCGATTGATCCGGCGCGGGTCCAGGGCATGTACGCGGCCTCAGGGTTATTCGCTCTGGCCTCGGTCGGCGCGCTGTATTTCAACGATGTATACGCACTCGAGCGCTCCCATTCGCGCTGGCGCCTCGTGCGCTCGATCGTGGAAGTCGAATGCGGACTGGCTATAGCACTACCCTTTTTTCTACTGGTTATTCCCTGGCTCAATTTCGGACGGCGGCTGTATATCGGCTATTTCCTGATTGCCACGCCCGCCTTGATCCTGTGGCGGCTCGGGATCACGACGGCGTTCTCCCACCGGATCATTCGCGGCGTGGCGATAGTCGGGATTGGCGAGGAAGCCGCGTTGCTCGCCAGCGAAGTTATCGATCGCGCACACCTGGGCTATCGCTTTTTAGGCTTCGTCAACCATGGACGCGAGCACGAGGCGAAATCGCCGCGGCCCCATCCGCAGATGCACGCGGTTTCGTCATTGGCGGAATTGCTGCCGCTGCGGGAATTGAACACCTTGGTAATAACCGGCAGCGAGCATCCGCCCTTTTCCGCCGGCGAGGTGATGAAGCTCAAGCTCAATGGGGTCGAGATCATCGGTTTCGAATCCTTTTACGAAAGATTGATCGGGCGCCTGCCGGTCCATCAAATAAGCGAACGATGGCTGCTGTATGCGCCCGGGTTTTATAATTCGCGCATCAGTTCGACGATCAAGCGCGCCGTTGATATCGCGGGTGCATTGGTGCTGGGCGTGGTGAGCCTGCCGTTATGGCCGCTGATCGCAATCGCGGTGAAGCTCGATTCGCACGGTCCGCTGCTCTACACTCAGCGGCGCGTCGGCCGTAATGATGGCCATTTCCGCATCTACAAGTTCCGCTCGATGCGGCATGATGCGGAAAGCGTCACCGGGCCGACCTGGGCCGACGATCACGATCCTCGCGTCACGCGAGTCGGCGCGATCCTGCGCAAGTTCCGCCTCGATGAGTTGCCGCAACTCTGGAACGTCTTGCGCGGCGACATGAGCCTGGTCGGCCCGCGGCCGGAGCGCCCCGAATTCGTGGGCGAGCTATCCAAGGCGTTTCCGCTTTACGACTACCGCCATTTCGTGCGCCCGGGACTCACTGGATGGGCGCAGGTATGTTATCCATATGGCGCCAGCTTCGATGACGCTCGCGAAAAGCTGTGTTACGATCTTTACTACATAAAGAATCAATCAATGATTCTGGATATCCAGATCATGCTGCAGAGTACCAAGGTGGTGCTCTTCGGCCGGGGCAGTCGTTGAACTAACCGGGGAATCAGTCCGCGATTCTGACAAGAGGCTATTCGAGGGCCGCGTCTACGGGAGCAATTTCCGCGGACGCGGCCCTTTTTATTTAGCTTGCTCCTCCCGGTCTTGCGGCAGAGTGCGCAAGCGGCTACATCAGCGGTAAGCAACAATGGTCGCGCTGAATCCGCATGATTGACGTAAACCCTGCTAAATCGTCGCCGGTCAGGCTCACATCGCCCAAGGAGAATGATTAATGAGCGGCAAACATAAAATTCTTATCGCGGGCGCGTCGGGCCTGGTTGGCTACGCGGCCGTACGCCATTTCGCCAGTCTCGAAGATTGGGAAGTCGTCGCAATTTCGCG
>JBOHWL010000111.1:0-63796 GCA_050736615.1 Binataceae bacterium (SeqCode)
TGGTCGCGGCGGTGCCGCGGATGCGCCGCTTCGCGACGCTCGGCAACTCCAATTACGTGAAGGTGCGGGTCGAGGGCAGCGTCAACGATACCTTTCTCACCCTGATGTTCGAGTACCCGATGGGCAACGGGTTGGGCGGCGGCGGCACGAGCATGCCGTATTTTCTTAAAGACCGCCTGCGTAATCCCGTCGCGATCGAGAATGAATACGGCCTCATCATGCTCGAAGAGGGAATTCCTGGCTTACTCTTGTGGGTCGCGTTTCTGGTATGGGTGATCACACGCGCGGCGCCGCGTAAACGCGAGCAATGGTATATGGCGCGTTGGCTCGCGCGATTTTTATGCCTGGGGGTGTTTGTGACCGCGGTGCTGGGTACTGGCCTGATGACGTCGATTCCCGGGACTGGAATTTTGCTCATGTACTGCGGATGGCTGGCCGCGCCGCAGCCGATGCCCGCCGCCGCCACGATTCCACGTTATCGCGGTTACGCGTCGAGCGCGGCCGCCGCGCTCCAGGTATGAGTGTGTTAATGTCGCGAATCTTCACCACTCGCGACGCGCCTGCCGCACAGCCACCTTGGGTGATTGTCGCGGGCGGCTTTCATGCGGGCGGCGCGATGGACCGTGCCAATGCGGCGCTGGCGCGCCATCTGCGCGATCGTGGCGTACCGCTCCATCTGGTTTCATATCAATTCGATGCGGATATCGGCGCTTCTCCGGCGGTCAGGAGCTATCGCGTCAAGCGGCCGGCCAATTCGGCACTGCTCGGCAAATGGTCGCTCGAACGCACCGCGTGGACGGTCGCCGCGCGCATCAGCGCTCAAACACCGGCGGCGCGGGTCGTGGTCAACGGCGGCAACTGTATCTGGCCGGATATCAACTGGGTGCATTATGTGCATCATGCGTCGCGGGCGTGGGACGAGGGCGCGCCGCTTTGGTTCAAGGCCAAAAATCGCGCCGGCAGCCTAGTCGATCGCCGGCGTGAATTGCGCGCGCTGCGTAACGCCCGCGTGGTACTGGCGAATTCGGACAGAACGCGCGCCGATCTCGTTGATCTGCTTGGACTCGCGCGCCAGCGGGTGTACACGGTTTATCTGGGCGCGGACCCAAGCTGGACGCCGGCGGACGCGAATCGTCGCGCCGCCGCGCGCGCATGGCTGGGCAAAGCGCCGCGGCGTCTGCTCGTCGCCTTCGTCGGCGCGCTTGGTCACGATAATCGCAAGGGTTTCGATCTGCTGATGGCGGCATGGCGGCGGCTGAGCGCGCGCGCCGATTGGGACGCCGATTTGATCGCGGCGGGCGGTGGCCGGGGCCTCGCTTCATGGCGTCGCGAAATTGCCGAGGCCGGCTTGGACGAGCGGGTTACGATGCTGGGTTTCACGCCGCGCGTCACCGATTTGCTGGCGGCCGCCGATCTTCTGGTAAGCCCAGTGCGCTACGAAGCTTACGGTGTCAATGCGCAAGAAGCGTTATGTGCGGGAGTGCCCGCGATGGTCACCCGCACGGCTGGAATCGCCGAGCGCTATCCGGCCGAATTGAGCGATCTGTTGCTTGACCGCGACGACGCCGATTCGTTGATGGCCAAGTTATTACGCTGGCGTAGCGATATCGACGGATTCAAAAATCGCGTGGCGCCGTTGGGACGCCTGCTGCGTTCACACAGCATGGACGATATGGCGGCGCAAATTGTCGCGATTGTTGAAGCGGCGCCGCCCGCCGCGTCAATGAGGAATTGGGGCGCGCGGAGGCCGCGGTGGCTTGGCGGCCATCGTCGCGCTTCATGATCATGACCGCCGGCATCCGGATGCGGAGAGGGCTTTGAGCCCGGGCGTCTCGCAGAGGGCCGAATTCGTCCCGCCGCCGATCTCACCCGCGGTGGACGGCGGTGCCGCGCCCGCCGTCTTGATTATCGAGAGCGGACGTAAATGGGACCTGATTAGTCTCGGCGAGCTGTGGCGGTATCGTGATCTCTTTTATTTCCTCGTATGGCGCGACGTGAAGGTGCGTTATCAGCAAACGGTGCTGGGCGCGGCCTGGGCGGTGCTGCAGCCATTTCTCACGATGGTGGTGTTTACGGTTTTTTTTGGCCGGCTCGCGGGCGTGCCTTCGGATGGCGTGCCGTATCCGGTGTTTTCATTCGCGGCCTTGCTGCCCTGGATGTTTTTCTCCAACGCGGTCGCCTCCAGTAGCAACAGTCTGGTCGGCAACGCCGGCCTTATAACCAAAGTTTATTTCCCGCGCATGGTGATTCCGGGCGCGGCAGTCGGCGCCGGTCTGGTCGATTTCGCGATCGCGGCGGTGATCCTGTTTGGCATGATCGCCTGGTACGGCATCGCCCTGACCTGGTCGGCGCTGATGCTGGTGCCGTTGGTGATGCTGGCCGCGCTGGCCGCCCTTGGCGTCGGCATGTGGAGCTCCGCACTCAACGTCAAATACCGCGACGTTCGCTACGCACTGCCGTTCGTGATTCAGATCTGGCTCTATGTGACGCCGGTCATCTATTCCCCCAGCTTCGTGCCCGCGCGCTGGCGCTGGCTTTTGAAACTCAATCCGCTGACCGGCATCATCGAGAATTTCCGCGCGGCGCTATTGGTGGGCGCGCCCGGCTTCAAAGGCGCCTTCAATTGGACTGACCTCGCGATTTCATGCGCGCTCATCGCGGCGGTGATTGTTTACGCGGCGTTCGCCTTCCGCCGCATGGAGCGCGAATTCGCCGACGTCGTGTAGACAAACTAGGGAAGCTCTGCACAAGCCCATTTGTCATTCTGAACGGAGTCTGCCATCAGCGGAGCCGAAGGCGAAGCGAGCGAACGAGTCTGCGAGGCGCGCACTAAGATCAGTGAAGAATCCCGGCAAAAAGCCCGTAAAAACCAGAAGATCCGGGATTCTTCGCTGCGCTCAGAATGACAGAATCACCCCTTGTGCAGAGCTTCCCTAGCGGAGCGGCGTTGCGCGGCGGAGCGAGCAGGCGAGTCCGCGAGCTGCGTTAAGCACGCTAGTGGAGCCGCGTTGCGCGGCGGAGCGAGCACATCAGGCGAAGCCAAAGGCGGCACGAGCGAATGAGCCCGCGAGTCGTGTTTAGGAGAACCAACCGCGAGCTGCGTTAAGCACGCTAGTGAGCCGCGTTGCGCGGCGGAGCGAGCAGGCGAGTCCGCGAGCTGCGTTAAGAAATGGAACCGGTTATCAAAGTCGAAAACCTGGGCAAACGCTATCGTCTGGGCGAGCGCGAAAGTTATCAGACCTTGCGCGAGAGTCTCGTCAGATGGAGCAAGGCGCCGTTTCGATCGGTCGGCGCGCTCGTGCGCAACAGCCGTGTGCCGCGCCCGGAACACAGTCACGTATGGGCCTTGCGCGAGGTCAGCTTCGAGGTCAAGCAGGGCGAAGTGATGGGGCTCATCGGACGCAACGGCGCCGGCAAATCGACCTTGTTGAAAATCCTCTCGCGCGTCACCGAGCCGACCACCGGACGCGCTGAACTGCATGGGCGGGTCGGCAGCCTGCTCGAAGTCGGCACCGGTTTCCATCAAGAATTGAGCGGCCGCGACAACATTTATCTGAGCGGCGCGATTCTCGGCATGCGCGCCGCCGAGATCACGCGCAAATTCGATGAAATCGTCGCCTTCGCGGAGCTGGACCGCTTCGTCGATACGCCCGTCAAGCGCTATTCCAGCGGCATGTACGTGCGTCTGGCGTTCGCTGTCGCCGCTCATCTGGAGCCAGAAATTTTGTTGGTTGACGAGGTGCTGGCGGTGGGCGACGCCGTGTTCCAGAAAAAATGTCTGGGCAAAATGGGCGAGGTGGCACGCCACGGCCGCACCGTTTTATTCGTCAGCCACAATATGGCCTCGGTCGAGTCGTTGTGCGGCTCCTGCATTCTGATCAAGTCCGGCCGGGTCGAGGCGAGAGGCAAGCCCACCGATATCATCGCGCGCTATCTTGCCACCGAACTCGCGCCCGGCCCCGGCTGGTGCTCATTGCTTACGCATTCGGGCCGCACTCCCAGTTCGAGACCACTCATGCGGCGGGTCGAAGTGCGCTCGAGTGCGGACGCGCCGCCCGGAATGGTGCGGATGGGCGCGGCGATGGAGATTCAGGTGGAATACGAAGCGCCGTCGCCGTTGCGGCCGGTGCTAGGTGTCACCGTGCGCACAGTCCAGGGTGTCCCGGTCTTCTGCGTTAGCGACCGTCATCATTGGCAACTCGCCGGATGCAAACCGTCGGCTCATGCGACCGTCGTATGCGCGATCGAGCATGTCCCGCTGATGCCGGGCAATTATGTAATCGATTTGTGGCTGGGCGACGCGGGTGTTGATTTGGACGTAATTCTTGATGCGATCTCGTTCGAGGTGCTGCCGGCGGATTTAACCGGCACGGGTCAATTGCCACCGCCGATTCTTGGTCCGGTCTTCGTGCCCGCGACCTTTGCGCTGCGAAGCGCCAATGCCGGACGGAGTGGAGATGGAATAGTCTCCACTGCGAGCGGCCCGGACGGCCGCTAAAAGATCGTCGTGACGGAAGCGCTAAGGAACCTCTGCACAAGTCCCATTTGTCATTTTCGAGCGCATTAGCACAGCCGAGGGAAGCGAGCGGGCGAGTCTTTATCCTTGGCCGAAGGCTTGCGGACTCGTCCGCCCCACGGAACTCCGTTTAGGGCTGCGAGTGCGCGAGTCGCGTTCAGGACAACGAGTCCGCGAGGTGCGTTTCAATAAATGAAGAATCCCCGCAAAAAGCTCAAAAATCAAAAATATCCGGGATTCATCGTTGCGCTCAGAATGACAGAATCATCCGTTGTGCGAAGCTTCCCCAAAATGATCGTTCAAATGGAAACGGTAAGAGACATGGAGAAAGCCGATATAAACACGTGTGTTGCCAGCGCGAATGAGCGTCCGGCGACCTATCTGGCAAGCCCTCCACGCCAGGCTTTAAAAGGCTAACCACGACTGCGGCCGAGGATGTCGAGCTTGCTTGGGCTTTGCGGCTGAGCGGCTGGAAACTTTGGGTGGACCCGCGGCTGCGGTTCCAGCATTTCACCTCCGCGTCGCGTTTGAACTGGGGCAATTTCCTCAAGTTGCAGCGCGAAAGGAGTGCCTGTCTGGTCAATCTTGACTCATACAAATTCGCCTTGGTGCTGAATGCGAGCGATCGTGGTCGCCTGAGTGAAAAATGAGCATACAACTTCGGCGTCAACCTATGGTCAATTCTAAAAAATATTGTGCTGCGGCGGCAAAAAGTATTTGGCTGCGAACTATCGCGGTTCGAGGGGGATGAAGATGTCTTTCGCATCGTTGATTCAGGATTGATGGTCCAGCGTGCGCGCTGCTCCGCTCCGATGTCTCATAATTCCAAACGAAACTGTTCAGCTATTGGGCAACTTTCCGCACCCGTAAGTGGCAAATGCTCGACGAGAGTGCAGCCAAAGTTCTTCGACTGATCGAGGACGGCGATGTTGTCCTCGACATTGGCGGTTGGGCGCGGCCGTTCAACCGTGCCAACTTCGTCATTGATGCCGAACCCTATGAGACCCGCGGTTACTTCAGTGACCCGAAGCTGGCGAGCAAGCGTGGATGGTTCGCACCGGCTCAAGGCGGGGTACGCGAATGGTTTGGTAAAGAAACCTGGATTCAGCGCGATCTTTGCGAAAGAACAGCCTTTCCCTTCAAGGACAAGGAGATCGACTTCGTCATATGCTCGCATACGCTTGAGGATATCCGCGACCCGCTATGGGTTTGTTCGGAAATCCTGCGGATTGGCAAGCGCGGCTATATCGAGGTTCCCTCCGGGTGGCCGAGTCGTGCCGTGGGATTGAGCCGAATCTAGTTGGCTGGTCGCATCATCGATGGCTGGTGGACATCGCGGATGGCCATATATCATTTTTGATGAAATATCATACGATCCATAGCCACTGGCGGTTTTCGTTTCCTTCGAGTTATTTGCGCGGACTTCCAGAGGAGCGCCGGGTCCAGTCGCTATACTGGGAAGGAAAATTCACGTATTCGGAATTGAATATTCACTCGGCCGGAGCGATAGCCGCCGCGTTGGAGAGGTTCGTAATGGAAAACCAGGGCCACCCTCGCTGGGTTCTCGCGGTGGATCGCAGGTTACGTGCGATTCACGCGTTTACCAGCCGAATGGCGGGATTTATCCGCCGGCGCCTGGCCGTGGATTAGCTCGCATGGAATTGGCATGCGCCAAGCTGAACCTCGGTTGCGGGCGGAGGTTGATCGAAGGGGCAACCAATCTCGATATGTGTCCCGACGTCAATCCGGACCTGGTCCACGATCTCAATCAGAGGCCGTGGCCCTTGCCCGACGGCGAATTCGAAGAAGTGCTGGCCTATGACGTGATCGAGCATTGCTGTGACCTGGTTGGCGTGATGGAGGAGGTGCATCGCGTATGCCGCGACGCGGCGATTGTACGTATCACGGTGCCGCATTTCTCCTGTTCGAACACCTTCGCCGACCCCACTCATCGGCACGCGTTCACCTCGCGCAGTTTTGAATATTTCACCGACGAGGCGGAATTTGATTTTTACACCAGGTGCCGCTTCAGACGCCGCGCCACCAACATCGTGTTCGCGCCAACTTTGCTGAACAAGCTCGTATGGCGTATCGCGAACCGATGGCCGCGCGAGTACGAACGCCGCTGGGCCTGGGTGTTTCCCGCCTGGTTTATCTACTGCGAACTCGAAGTGGTGAAGACCGTTGAGGGGCGCGCGTCATGAAGCCCCGGCGAGTGATCGCCGGCGTTTTTAAAGCGGCGCTCGGCGAGGCGCGCTATGCGGAGCTGCGCCGCCGCTCGCTTGGCTGGCGCTCCAGCCGCACTGCTTTCGGTGATATCTACGAACACGGTGGTTGGAAATGTGCCGAAAGCGCCTCTGGCACGGGCTCGACGCTGACCGGCACCGTGGCCTTGCGCCGCGCCTTGCCCGGACTTATGCGCCAGCTCAACGTACATTCGATCCTCGACGCCGGATGTGGCGACGTCAATTGGATCAGCACGGTGGATTTAGCTGGGGTGGCATATATCGGTATGGACGTGGTGCCGGCCTTAATCGAACGCAATCAAGCGGCTTATGGAGACGAGACTCACAGGTTTATTTGCGCGGATATTTCTTGCGATCCACTGCCAATCGCCGCCGCGGTCCTCTGCCGTCATTGTCTCATCCATTTGTCCAACCAACGGGTGCTCATGGCGTTGCGGAATTTCAAGCGAAGCGGCTGCCGCTACTTGTTGACGACCACCTTTCCGCGACTCCAGGTCAACCGCGACATCTGGAACGGCAGTTTCAGGCCGCTAAATCTGCAAGCCAATCCGTTCGATCTACCCGAGCCGCTCCTGACGCTTGAGGATGCGGACGACTCCGCGGTACTGGCGGTCTGGCGGCTTGGTGAAATCCCTTGAGGCCACGCAGGCTCGCGTCGCCATGCGCGTCTTGCATATTGTGCCGGCCTTGTTCGGCTCCGACGGCATCATCGGCGGCGCCGAGCGCTACGTGTTCGAGCTTGCGCGCCATATGGCCAACGAGGTTTCGACGCGTTTGCTGACGTTTGGATCGCGCGATCGCACGGAGACCGCCGGCGCGCTTGAAATCCGCGTGAGCGGCAATCCGTGGTACGTGCGCGGCCAGCGTGGCAATCCGGTTTCACGCGCCATACTGAGTGAAATCCGGCGTGCCGACGTGGTTCATTGCCATCAGCAACACGTGCTCGCCAGCAGTATCGCGGCGGCGGTATGCCGGCTTTCAGGCCGGCGGGTCTTTGTCACGGATTTGGGCGGCGGGGGTTGGGATGTGTCGGCGTATGTTTCGACTGATCGTTGGTATCATGGCCATTTGCACCTGAGTAACTACAGCCGCAAGCTATATCAACATACCGGGCGGCCGCGCGCCTACGTCATTCTGGGCGGAGTTGATATAGACAAGTTCTCCCCCGATTACTCAGTCGCGCGCCAATCAACCGCGCTCTTCGTCGGCCGACTGCTGCCCCATAAGGGTGTGAATTATCTAATCGAGGCGATGCCGCCGAATTGCAAGCTGGACATTATCGGCCCTTGCGGCGACCCGCGCTATCTGCGCGACTTGCACGAACTTGCCGATGGCCGGCGCGTGAAGTTCCGCCATGATTGTGACGATACGGCGTTGGTCGCGGCCTATCGCCGCGCCTGCTGTGTCGTGCTACCCAGCGTGTACAAGACATTGTACGGCGACGAAACGCGAGTACCTGAATTGCTGGGGCAAACCTTGCTCGAGGCAATGGCCTGCGGCACACCCGTCATATGCACCGAGGTCGCCAGTATGCCGGAGATTGTCGAGGACGGTGTGAACGGCTTTATCGTGCCACCCAACGATCCGACGGCTTTGCGCGAGAAAATCGCGTGGCTCCTGAACAATCCGCATCACGCGGCCGCGATGGGTAAGGCGGGGCGCCAACGTGTGCTGGATAGATTCACCTGGCCGGCGGTGGTGCGCCGCTGCCTCGAGGCTTATGCGTCGTGACCGAAGCGCCAGCAATCATCGAATCCAAGTGGCACAATGGCATCTGATTACCGGTGAATACCCGCCCGATAGCGGCGGCGTTGGCGATTATTCGCGTCAGATCGCGGTCGCGCTGGCTGCCGCCGGCGACCAGGTTCATGTGTGGGTGCCCGCTTCCAGTCAAGCGAATTCGAGCGAGTCCGGCGTCGAATTGCATCGGAGGCCCGGGCACCTGGGATTAAACCTGAGTCGCCTGTCACGCACGCTGGCCGGTTCCGACAGCGCACGCCTGCTGGTGCAATACGCTCCGCATGCGTTCGGGTTTAGGGCGATGAATCTGCCGTTTTGCCTTTGGCTGTATGTCCATCGCCACCGTGTTCCGATCGACGTGATGTTCCATGAAGTGGCGTTTCCGATTCGTCGCGGGCAACCTGTCCGGCACAACCTGCTTGGCGCTGTGCAGCGGGCGATGGCGATGCTGGCGGCGCGAGCGGCTGATCGTATCTTCGTGGCGTCCGCGGCATGGAGTGAACGGTTGAAACCGCTGCTGGCGCGTCCGCGCGATGTCATCTGGCTACCCGTGCCGAGCAACATTCCAGTGACGGAAGATCGCTGCGCGGTCGCGGCCGTCCGCCGCCGCTATGCGGATGAACACGGTCTCATCCTGGGCCACTTCGGCACCTATCGAGCCGATATCGCGCGGAGCCTCATGGAGGTGATTCCCGCCGTGATGCGTGAGCATCAAAATCTGGCGCTGCTGTTGAGCGGATACAAGAGCTTCGCTTTTCGCGCGCGCTTATTGAATACGCATCCCGATCTTAACGCGCGCGTGCATGCGACGGGACGGCTGGAAGCGACGCGCTTGTCGTGCGTGTTGAGCGCATGCGACGTGATGTTGCAGCCGTATCCGGATGGTGTGGATACGCGCCGCGGCAGCATGATGGCGGTGCTGGCCCATGGCCGTGCGACGGTGGCGAATTTGGGGAGCCTGAGCGAACCATTGTGGCGGGACGAAGGCGTGATCGCGGTTGAGGACGACGCCGACGCGATGGCTGCGGCGGTGAAGCGCCTGCTGGCCGATGAATCCTTGCGGCGGCGGATGGAAGTGTCGGCGCGCCATCTGTATCAACGTTTTGACCTCAGCCATACTATCGCGGCAGTTCGTGCGGTTACGTGCGCATCGCAATAGTCAATCGCTATCGCAGTATAATCGGCGGCGTCGAAAGTTATCTCGATTGCGTAATGCTGCAGTTGGATTACGCGGGCCATCAAATCGCATTTTTATATGAACAGGACGGCTCCGAGCGGCATGCCCGGATTGCAATTCCTCCCAGCGCGACCGTCTGGCGCCTGGCGGACGCGAATGTCAGCGCGATAGCCGCGCTGAAAGACTGGCGTCCAGACCTTATCTATGTGCATGGGGTCGCCGATCTGGAGACTGAAGCCGAGTTGATTGAACTCGCGCCCGCCGTATTTTTCGCGCACGCGTATACGGGCACCTGTGTTGCTGGTGAGAAAGCCTTCAAGTTTCCGCGCGCACGGCCATGTGAACGGCGCTTCGGCTGGCAATGTTTGACGCATTACTATCCGCGCCGATGCGGCGGATTGAATCCGCGCACAATGATGGCGGAATACGCGCGTCAGTCGGCGCGGCTCGCTTTGCTCCGGCGCTATGACGCGATCGTGACCGCATCGGCATTTATGCGCGCCGAGTATGCGCGCCATGGTTTCGAGTGCGTATACCAGGTCGGGCTGCCGCTGCCGCGAGGCGGGCAGGACATTCCGCCGCGAGTGGTGGAAGATACGGCTGCTCGCGACAAGGACCCCCGTTATTGGCGCCTGTTATTTGCCGGCCGCATGATGCCACTCAAAGGTGGCGCGATGCTGCTCGAAGCACTGCCTCAAGCCGCCGCCGTTTTGGCTCGTCCGCTCAAGCTTGCGTTCGCGGGTGACGGTCCGGCGCGCGCGGCATGGGAAGCCAAGGCGCGGGGCCTCGAGGCGCGCCATTCTTCGCTTAAAATTAACTTCACGGGCTGGGTCGCGCATGATCAATTGGCCGGACTCTACCAGGACGCGGATTTGCTGGTGATGCCGAGTCTGTGGCCGGAGCCGTTTGGCCTGAGCGGAGCGGAAGCCGGGCTTTACGGCCTTCCCACCGTCGCTTACGCGGTGGGCGGGATTCCGGAGTGGCTGCACGACGGCGTCAACGGTCATCTGGCGCCGGCTGATCCGCCCACCACCGCCGGGCTGGCGGACGCGATTATCGCCTGTCTGCGCGATCGCGATCATTATCAGCGGCTTTGCGAGGGCGCGCGAGTAAGCAGTCGCAGGATGACTATTTCCAACCACCTGGGGCGCTTGCTGGAAGTCTTCTCCGCAGTTCGACAGGGCGTTGGAAGAAATCGGATTGGCAAATTACGACCGAATGATTATGCCGTTCAACCCCGCGGGGTGGATTAAAAATAGGCTCGCGATGGGATTCTTTGAGCGAGCGGCGGCGTTGGTCCCGGCCAGGGTGTTAATGCGGATGCGGCGCCTGTCATGGCGTCATCCGCGCCTCAAGCGCATGGTCGGAATCCTTGCGCAGAGTCTGCGCGGCCGCGATGGCACCATTCAGCGCGGTATCGGACAAGGTTTGCGTTTTAACATCGGCGCGTCGGAGGCGAGCTTTTTGCTCGGCGTGTCGAAACCCCATCTGCAACACGCGTTGCAACAGGCATTGCGTCCGAATCAGATTTTCTACGATATCGGCGCGAATGTTGGTTTCTTCTCTCTCATCGGCGCGCGCCTGGTTGGTGACGAAGGCCGCGTAATCGCCTTTGAACCGTTGCCTGCGAATGCCGAAATGATCGAGCGTAACGCCGCGGCCAATGCGTTTATGAATATCGCGGTGATGCGCTTTGCGCTCGGCCGTCAGGACGGTGAGGCGCGGTTCATGCTCTCGGAACGGCCGACCTGGGGAAAACTGGCCGAGATTGGTACGAAACCCGACCGCTATTGCGGTGAGATCGTGGTGCCGATCCGTAAACTGGACAGTGTGGTCGAATCCGCGCGGCTGGCGCCGCCCGACGTGATCAAAATCGACGTCGAGGGCGCCGAAATTGACGTGCTGTCCGGCGCGCGCATGACGATTGCCGCCAGCAGGCCGGTTTTCCTGATTGAATTGCATGGCACGAACGTCGCGGTCGAACGGATTTTAAGCGACTACGGCTATGTGACGACGGTACTTGGCACGACGGACACGGTCGCGGACGCTCATTGGAATTGTCACGTGCTGGCGCTGCCAAACGAGAAAAAATCGGCGCTGCTCGAGGCGGCTCAAGCATGACGGCGCCGCAGGCACCGCGCACAACCGCGCTTATCCGGATTCGTCCGATGACCGATTCGCTCCGCTTATGTGAACAACGCTGGTGCCTAAAAAACCACGCCGCCTGCTGACTATCGCGCATTCGTATGTAGTCGCGCTCAACCGCCGTCTGGCGCATGAACTTGCCCGCGCCGGCGGCGGCGATTGGGAAGTAACCGCGGTCGCGCCATCATTCTTTCACGGCGATCTGCGGCCGATAGAATTGGAGCGTCACGCCGGCGAAGCTTGCCATTTGGAGCCGGTGCATGCCTTCATGACCCGGCACATTCACTGCTTCGTTTATGGTCCGCGGTTGCGCGCGATTCTGCGGCAATCCTGGAATTTGGTGCACTGCTGGGAAGAGCCGTACATCCTGGCCGGAGGTCAAATTGCGTGGTGGACGCCGCGGCGGACTCCTTACGTTTTCTGGACCGGGCAGACCTTGCTCAAGCCCTATCCACCGCCGTTCTCGATGATCGAACGCTACTGTTTGGAACGCTGCAGCGGCTGGATGGCGCGCGGCGAGTTGGGAGTGGCCGCGATGTTGCGGCGTGGTTACGGATGCAGGCCACATCGCGTATTTCCGCTTGGCGTCGACACGTCCCGCTTTTGTCCCGACGCCGCTGCACGCGGAGAAGTTCGCGAATGGTTGGGGTGGACCGATTCCACCCCGGTGGTGGGATTCGCCGGCCGTTTTGTCGAAGAAAAAGGCCTTGCGCTGTTGATGCGCGTGCTTGATCGCGTCCGCGCGCCGTGGCGCATGCTGTTCCTTGGTGGCGGCCCGATGGAAGCGGACATCCGCGCGTGGGCCGCGCGTTACGATGACCGCGTCCGCATCGTCAAGGTTATCCACGACGAGGTGCCGCGATACCTGAACGCGATTGATCTGTTATGCGCCCCCAGCCAGACGACC
The DNA here is from genome assembly GCA_050736615.1 of Binataceae bacterium (SeqCode). Classification (GTDB taxonomy): domain Bacteria; phylum Desulfobacterota; class Binatia; order Binatales; family Binataceae; genus JBOHWJ01. The sequence goes on from JBOHWL010000111.1 coordinate 12,732, forward strand.
GCGCGATGGCGGGAGATTTTTGGCCGCATGCTGATCGAGGCGTTCGCTTCCAGGGTCGCGGTCATCGCTTCGAGCAGCGGCGAAATTCCCAACGTGGTCAAGGACGCCGGAGTGATCGTCGGCGAGCAGGATGAGGACGGCTGGGTGTGCGAGCTCGAGCGGATGCTGGATGATTCGCGGGCGCGCATGGAGATTGCGCGGCGCGGATTCGAAAGAGCGCATGCGGTTTACGCCTGGCCCGTGGTGGCGCGCCATCACCTGGAATTCTTCGCCGAGTTGCTGGAGCGGGCGGCCGCTTGAGATGGCCGGCGATGCGCGTATCGCGCTGGTATGCGATTTTCTCGAGGAAAACTGGCCCAGCATGGACCTGGTTGCGAATATGTTGTTTCAGGCCCTGACGAACTGCCATGCACATGAGTTCACCTTCGCATGTATCCGGCCACGGTTCATTCGGCGCCTGACGCGCGTTCCTCGGGCACGAAACTGGCGCGCGGCGCACAACGTCGATCGGGTTCTCAATCGATTTGTTCACTATCCGCGGGTGATTCGCCGCCGTCGCGCCGATTTCGACCTTTTTCATGTAATCGATCACAGCTATGCGCATTTGGTGCGGGAGGTGCCGCAGGGCAGGGCCGTCGTAACTTGCCATGACCTTGACGCCTTCAACCCGCTGCTCGATGCAGCGCGTACGCCGCGCGCATGGCTGATGGCGGTGATGGCGCGGCGCATCCTCGACGGTCTGCGTCAGGCGGCGGCGGTTGTTTGTGGGAGTGGCGTAACGCGCGACGGATTGTTACGCAACCATATCCTGGCGCCTGAGCGGCTTACGGTTGTGCACTATGGCACGCATCCGGAGTTTTCGCCCGGCCCGAATCCGTCCACGGACGCCGAAGCGGAGCGGTTGCTCGGACCCAGCGACATCGACGCGCCCGAACTGCTTCACGTTGGGAGTACCGTCGCACGCAAGCGCATCGACATTTTGATGCGCGCCTTCGCGGCCTTTCGCCAACAACATCCGCGCGCCCGTTTGATTCGCGCTGGCGGCGCTTTGCATCCCGGCCAAGAAAAGCTTGCCGCGGAGTTGGGCATCCGCGAGGCGATAACCTCCCTGCCGTTTATCAGCAATGCGGTCCTGGCGGCGGTATATCGGCGCGCCACGGCGTTGCTGGTCACGTCGGAAGCGGAAGGCTTCTGTTTGCCGATCACGGAAGCGATGACATGCGGCACACCTGTCATCGCGAGCGACCTTCCAGCTCTGCGCGAGGCCGGCGGCGAGGCCGCTTGCTATGTACCTGCCGGTGACCTGAGCCGTTATGCAAACGCGCTCGAGACAATTGCGTTGCAACGCATGGGATGGCTGCGATCTCACAGGCGCGCGGCCGGCCTGGCCCACGCAGCGAAATTCTCCTGGAGCGATAACGCCGCCATGATGTGCGCCATTTATCGACAGGTGCTCTGAAAAGGGCCTTGAAGCGGAAGTTATTTCGCCGTGCTTCCAGTAACTTAAACGAACATTTTCGCTTGAATCTTCATTGTGGCTAGCTTTAGAATTGGATTGCGAAGGGTTCGGCTATGAAAGTGGTGATTACAGGAGGTGCCGGATTTATCGGCAGCAACGCGGCAAGCCGCTTCCTTCGGCGTGATAACGAAGTGGTGGTGGTGGATAATCTTTCGCGGCAAGGAGCTTGCCGCAACCTCGAATGGCTTCAGGGGCAGGGGCGGCTGTCTTTCCATCAGCTCGATATCCGCGACGCGGCGGGAGTCGCGAACATCTTTAAGCAACATCGCGATGCCGGCTTAATCCTGCATTTGGCCGCGCAGGTCGCGGTCACCACATCCGTGGCCGACCCGCGGCTCGATTTTGAAGTAAATGTACTTGGCACGCTCAACGTACTTGAAGGCGTACGGCTGGCGGGGAGCGCGGCTCCGTTCATCTATTCGTCTTCTAACAAGGTGTACGGCCAGTTGAGTGACATCGCGATTGCCCGCACCAACGGGCACTGCACCTTCACCCGTTTCAGACATGGAATTTCGGAGCGGCGCAATCTGGACTTTCACTCGCCGTATGGTTGTTCGAAGGGCGCCGCCGACCAATATGTGCGCGACTACCATCGGATTTTCGGGCTCAACACGGTTGTGATGCGTCAGTCATGCATTTATGGCCGACGCCAGTTCGGAATCGAGGATCAGGGTTGGGTTGCCTGGTTTGCGCTCGCGGCCGAGTCCGGCAAAAGTCTCACAATTTACGGCGATGGCCATCAGGTCCGCGATATTTTACATGTTGACGATCTCGTTGACGCGTTCGAAGCGGCGGCGCACAACATCAGGATTGCGGCCGGTGCCGTTTACAATATCGGCGGCGGACCGGAGAACACGGTGTCGCTGCTTGAAGTGCTCGAGTTTATCGAGAGACGCCGCGGCTCTCCATTGAGTTATCGCCATGTCCCCGAGCGCCCGGGCGATCAGCGCGTCTATATCAGCGATGTTCGCCAGGCCCGATGCGAACTGGGGTGGTATCCGCGGATCGGATGGCGGACGGGTCTCAACGACCTTTGCGCGTGGATCAGCCGTAATCGCGAGCAGTTTCAGTAAGCCGAACTCTTTGCATGTTCTCCAAATCGGTAAGTTCTATCCGCCGCATATGGGCGGAATGGAAACCCATTTGCACGCGTTATGCGGTGAATTAAGTAAATCCGCCATTGTGGACGTGATCGTCGCCAATGACGGCCGCTTTGATGCGGCCGGACTCGTGGATGGCGTGAAGGTCATGCGTGCCGCGCGATGGTGCACAGTCAGTTCAGCCCCGGTATGTCCGGGCATGGTTCGGTATATTCGCAAAAGTCCGGCGGCGATCGTCCATCTGCACCTGCCCAATCCGGCGGCGATGCTGGCGTACCAATTGAGCCGCCATCGCGGTCACCTAATCCTTACCTGGCATAGTGACATCGTGCGTCAGCACAGGATAATGCGCGTGCTGGGGCCTTTCGAGCATCGCCTGATGCGGCGTGCCGCCGCGTGCATCGTCACTTCGGGGAACTATCTCGACAGCTCGCCGATGCTGCGAGCGTATCGCGAACGCGCGCGTGTGATTCCCTATGGGATTGCGCTCGAACGCTTCAGCCGCGCGGAACCAGGTGCGGTGGCGGCGCTGCGCGCGCGCCATGGCCAGCGCGTCGTGCTCGCGGTCGGCCGCCTGATTTACTACAAGGGCTTCGAATTTTTGATTCGCGCGATGTGCCAGGTGAACGCCGTCTTGCTGCTCATCGGCGACGGCCCGTTGCGCCGGCCGCTTGAGCGCGAAGCGCACGCGCTCGGCGTCGGCGAGCGCGTGCATTTTGTGGGTGAATTGCAGAATGACGCGACGGCGGCTTACTATCACGCCGCCGACGTTTTCGTACTGCCCTCGGTCGCGCGCAGTGAAGCGTTTGGGATCGTGCAACTCGAAGCGATGGCCGCGGGCAGGCCGGTCATCAACACGCGGATTGATTCGGGCGTGCCTTATGTTTCCATCGACGGTGTCACCGGACTGACGGTGGCGCCGCGCGCGCCCGAGACGCTGGCCGGGGCCATCAATCGTCTGCTCGACGACACCGCCTTGCGCGCCCAGTATGGGGCCGCCGCCGCGCGCCGGGTGCGCGAAGAGTTTTCACTCGACCTGATGGCGCGTCGCACACTCGCGCTCTATCATGAGGTTCTCGGTGACCAGGTGATGAGCGGAGCGCTTAAGCAAGCGGTCTGAACTCAGCACGCTAAGGCTTCAACTCTAACTGCCAAGTGGCGCCGCGCTGGATTCGGGCGGTTTCTCAACTCCGCAGGTGGCGCAGTTTCCCGCCACGATCATTTCGCACAGCTTGTCCGCGATCAGTTGTCCCGCCACGCGATGTCCCGTCGCATTCCAATGACCGAATCCCATCGGGGTGTTATCGAAGCCGTGGAGGAAGACGTGATGGCGCTGCGCGTACTTTTGCAGCGGCGGCGCCAACGTCAGCACGGCGAACCCCTCGCGCGCGCCTAACGCCGCAATCCGCCGGTCAGGATAAAAGAGGTCCGGCACGCCCAGCTTTTCTTCAAATTTCGCGACCACCCTTGGATTGGGCCACACTTGTATGCCGGTATCTTCGGTGACGGCGAGAAACATCGCGCGATGCCGCGTGACCTCGTGATCCATTTTCGTCACTAGCCCTTCGGTCACCCGCCATGCCGCTTGCCACGCCGCGTCGGCGGGTGGCTTATAGATGTTGTAATTGATTGCGCGCTCCTGCGGATGTGCCGGGGTTGGAGCGCGCGGCGGGTTTTTAATGATGTTCCACGCGTTGGTGAACAGGCCGAGCAAACGTGCATCGCGGTAATTGAAGCGCGCCATGCACCATAGGCGAAAGCTTTGCGACTGCTCGAATGGCCCGGTCAGGCGCAATTCACCATCGCGGTAAATGTAAAATGGCCGGCATTGATCGCCTTCGAGTGCAACCGAGTTGTTGCGGATGTCATTACCCAAAAATATCGCCAGCACGACGACATCCGGCGAATAGTTCCAGACCTTGCGTCTGAGCGTAATCAATTCCTGCGCCGTGCCGTAGCCGTCGACGCCGAAGTTCATCGTTTCGATCTTTTTGCCCGTTAATTCCGGGCAGTCCCGCAAACGTTGTTGAATGATCGCGGTGAACGTTTCATTTTGCGGGACTTGCATCGCCTCGACATAGGAATCGCCTAGCACCGCGACCCGAATCGTGCCGGGCGGTTTGGCTTTGGGATAATCGGGTCCGCGGAAGCCGTCGCGGTTGATGCTGACATAGGCATGGCCCTCGCGGTTGTAGTAGCCCGCCGCTCCCGGCTCAAGGCCCCATCCACGAGCCTGTTCGTAGCAGTAAAAGTAGGGGAACCAATGATTGGCGATACGGACGCCGACATCGGCGATAATCAACGCCAATACGATGCCAGCTAATACCGAAAGGCTAATTGCAAGTGATTTTTTGATCATCCAAGCGCGAGCACCGAGAAATCCGGATAGCGGCAGGACATAAGGTCGCAAGTTTTATCGGGCGCGGCCGCCGAGTCAACCGTCGCTGGCGCAGCCTTGCCGCTCGGACCACGAGCGCTCGTCAATCATCCTTTAGGCAATCCGAGCACGCGTTCGCCGATTATATTGTGCTGGATCTGGTTGGTGCCGGCCGCGATCGTTCCCGCCCGCGCGCCCAACATTCGGTAGGACCAGCGGCCGTCATCCAGTGCGTGCGGCGCTTGATGTTCGAGTTGGCTGTAGGCGCCCAACAACTCCATCGCGAAGAGCTGTATCGCCAGATTCAGCTCGGTCGCGCACAGCTTCATCATCGAGCCCTCGGGACCGGGCGGCAGTCCCTTCAAACGGCGCGTCAATTGGCGCAGACCAGTGTATTTGAGCGCCGTCGCCTCGCATTTGAACTGCGCGATTTTTTGCCGCACGGCGGAATCGTGCCATGCGGGGCGGCCGCCGCGTGAGACCGCATGCGCCAGTTGAGCGAGTTCGCCGATCATCGGCATCAGCGGCCGTCCGCCGCCGTTGCGTTCATACATCAGGGTGGTGATCGCGACCTGCCAGCCCTGGTTCTTTTCGCCCACCAGATTTTTCCTGGGCACGCGCACCTGATCGAAGAAGACCTCGTTGAAGCCGCGCGCGCCGGTCATTTGCACCAATGGCCGTACGGTGATTCCGGGCGTCTTCATATCGACCAGCAAATAGCTGATGCCGCGATGCTTGGGAGCTTCGGGGTCGGTGCGGCATAGCACGAAGGCCCAGTCGGAATACTGCGCATTCGACGTCCAGATCTTTTGCCCGTTGATGACGAAGTAATCGCCGTCCTCGACCGCGCGCGTGCGCAGCGAGGCGAGGTCCGAGCCAGCGTTGGGTTCGGAGTAACCCTGGCACCAGATTTCCTCGCCCGTGACGATCTTGGGGATAAAGCGCCGCTTCTGCTCGTCGTTGCCCCAATGCATCAGCGTGGGCCCGGTGAGTCCGGGTCCCGAACCGACGTACGGTAGTGGCGCGTTACAGTGGGCCAATTCTTCGTGATAAATCACCGTCCGCAGCAGGCTCAATCCGCGCCCGCCGAACTCGCGCGGCCATTCGACACAGGTCCATCCGGCCGCCGCCAGCTTGCGCCACCATGCCACCCGCTGGTTCCATTCCTCTTCACCGCCGTCGGCAATGCCGTCCAGCGGCACCGCTTGATTTCGTGGCGCGTTGCGCTCCAGCCAGGTGCGAAATTCGCGCCGGAAGGCCTCGTCCGCTTCGCTGTAATTGAAATCCATCTAATTGTCTCGCGAGTTGCGCGCCGCGTGCGGTCCGTGCGTCCTGAGACTGGCCTTGCGACGCGCGGGGCAACCATCGGCAGCGTGCCGATTTTGTCACACCGGGCGGTGTACTGCCAAAGCACTGGCGTCGGCTATGCTCGCACCACGACACTTTTCTTGATGCGTGGTTGGGGCCAGAATGAGAGCGATCATTAATCTTGACGCGCGGTAACCGTCGTGGAAATTAAGCTCGACTTGGCCCAGGATATTTTCGACGACCAATTCACGGAAGCGGAGTTCGCCGCGCGTGTGAGCGAATTGGCCATCCTCGAATTGCTCCGCGCCCGGCGCCTGCATGAACACGAAGCTCAACGGATGCTGGGAGTCGAAAGATGGGAGTTGGTCGCGCGTATGGAACGTGCGGGCATTACGCCGACCGAACGGGTGTTCGACGAGCTAAAGGACCAACTCGGGCGTGCTATCGCCGCTCGCCGGCCGCGCGCCGAAACCGGTCAGAGAGGAATTAATGCGATGCGTTTGATGCATACGATGATCAGGGTCAACGACCTCGACGAGACGCTCAAGTTTTATTGCGAGGGGCTCGGCATGAGCCTGCTGCGCAAGAAGGACTATCCCAGCGGCGAATTCACCCTGGCCTTCGTTGGTTATGGAGATGAACGCGAAAATACCGTGATTGAGCTGACCCATAACTGGGGTAAGTCGGGTTATCAACACGGTGACGCCTTCGGCCATCTGGCGATCGGTGTGGATGACCTCTATAAAACCTGCGATGATCTACGGGCCCGCGGAGTCAAAATTGCCCGCGAGCCCGGCCCGATGAAGTTTGGCGGCCCCGAGATCGCATTCATCGAGGATCCCAACGGCTACAAGATCGAATTGATCGCCCGCAAGGGTGTGCTTCTCTGACTTACCCACTGGGGAACCTCTGCACAAACCCATGTGTCATTCCTGAACGGAGTCTGCGAAGTGAAGAATCCCGGTAAAAAGCCCGCAAAATCGAAAAGATCCGGGATTCTTCGCTGCGCTCAGAATGACAGAATTACTCCTTGTGCAGACCTTCCCTGGCGCAGCGCGTCGGCGCGCGAAGCGAGCAAAGCCGCGGCGTGCGCACGCGGCAAAGATGCATGCGGGGAAATGACATGAAGGTCGCCGTTTTCAAAAGGCAGAACGAAATGGCGGTGGCGGATGCCCCGATGCCGGTGGCGGGGGCGGGCGAGGTCGTGCTCAAGGTGCACAATTGCGGCATCTGCGGGTCTGACTTGCATGCGGTCCAATACGGCTTCGGGATGCCTCCCGATACTATTATGGGGCACGAATTCTGCGGCGAGATTCATCAGATTGGCAAGGACGCCGGCGATTTCAAAATAGGCGAGCGCGTGGCCGCGCTGCCCTTCACCAGTTGCGGGACCTGTGAGCGCTGTCTGCGCGGGATGGAAATCCATTGCCACAATCTCAAGGGGCTGGGCCTGGGACAATTACCGGGCGCGTATGCTGAATACGTGACCTGTGGGGCCGGCAGCCTGCTGCGCCTGCCGGACGAGGTCGGCTCGCGCGACGGCGCGCTGGTAGAACCGCTCTCGGTGGGGTTGCACGCGGTCAACCGCTCCGGGCTCGTGCCGGGCGAGACCGCGATCGTGATGGGCGCGGGCCCGATCGGACTTGCCTGTCTGACCTGGGCGAAAGGGAAGGGCGGACAAGTGGTGGTATCGGAAATCGCGGCCGGCCGCGCCGAATTGGCGCGGAAATTGGGCGCCGACGTGGTCATCAATCCGCGGGAAAAAAATCCCGCCGAACAAGTTCGCACCATGACCGGTCGCGGTCCGGACCTGGTCTTCGAATGCATTGGCATCAAGGGCACGCTCGAGACCGCGATGGATATGGTTGGACCTCAAGGACAGGTGGTGGTGGTCGGCGTCTGCATGGAACCCGACACCATTTTGCCGATGCGCGGGGTGCTCAAGGAGGTCAGCGTCAATTTTGTGCTCGGCTATACCCGCGCCGAGTTCGACGAAACCATCGCCGCGCTGGCGAACGGGCGCATCAGGCCACAAGCGATGGTGACCGATGTGATCGGCATCGAACAGGTGCCGGAAATGTTCCATACCTTGCGGAAACCCGGCGGCCACGCCAAAGTGCTGGTCGAATTTCCGCATTAGCAGTTCGGAAACGCGTATGAGTGGCCGGAGGCGAGCGCCTTCCGGCCATTTTATTTATGCGCGGCCGTTTATGCGTTACCGCGCCGCTCGCGGGAATTTCAAAATCAACCGAAGCATCGTGGCATTCAGCATTGCTTCAAGGCAATAAAAATTCCTTGATGGCAATGAGGGCTGCGGGCTCCAGCAGTGAGGGCGCATGGCCCACGCCGGGAACCTCGACCATGCGCGTACCGCGCAGCACCGCGCACATGCGCCGCGCCGTGGCCGCCGATAAGATATCGCTGTCGCCGCCCCGGACGACCAATATCGGCGCGGTAATTCGTGCGTAGGGCAGCCACAGATCCATCGCGCGTGCGGCGGTTCCCGTGCGCCTCAAATTGCGGATAGCGGGATCCATTTTCCACGCCAACTTGCCGTTTTGCGGCTTCACCGTCCATCGCACGAATTCCCGCAAAGCGTCGTTGGGCATGGCGCTTAACGGCGGATAATTTTCCCTGTAGTAGGCGGTTACCTCGTCGAGGTTCTTAAACTCCGACGGCGCCGCGGTCATGTAGTTGGTAATCCGGTTGATTCCGGCCGGATCGGTTTCGGGTCCGATGTCGTTGAGCACGATCCGCTCGACCCGTTCTGGATAGCCGCCCGCGAACATCATCGAGATAATGCCACCCATCGAGGTCCCGATCAGAGTGGTTCGCGGAATCTCAAGAGCGTTGAGCAGAGCGGCCAAATCGCTCACATAAGTTCCGGGCGCATAGTCGCCCGGCGGACCCCATTGACTATCGCCGCGTCCGCGCACGTCGAGCGCGATTACGTGATAAGCGGCGTTTAAGTAAGGCGCCAACTCGTCGAAGTTATGCGCATTGCCGCTGAGGCCGTGGATGCATACCAGCGCCGGCCGCGTGGCATCGCCATGATCGAGATGGTGCGCCTTGAGTCCATTGACGGTGATGAATTTGCTAACGGCCATTGCCCTTCCCAATGCGGCCCTGAAGCTGGCGCCGCCGAATTATAATCGCGTGATTTGCCTATTCCGCGGATTGCGCCAATCCGCATAACTTGTCAGGCACGATTATCAGCCGCCGTCCATCGCGGATGATCAAGTGCTCGCGTTCAAAATCGTTGAGTTGTTCGGTGGTGCGTTGGCGTGAGGCGCCGACCAGTTCCGCCAGATCCGCATGGGTGATTTTCAAGGTGAGCAGGCACCCGCGTGAATCCTCGACACCGAACTTCGCACCCAATTCAATTAACGCGCCCGCCAGTCGTTCCTTGACCGTCAAGCCGACGAAGTTGGTATAACGTTGCAACATCCCCCACCAGCGTCCTACCGTGACATCAAGAGTGCGGCTGAGCCGTTCCAGCGGCACCCCCAAGACGATCTCGACGAATACCGCGGGATCGCCCACCCCGACCAGGCAGTCACTGAAAGCGTCGCATCGAAACGGCCGTGTGGCCGCCGGCAAAAGCGAAGAGACGCCGAAAACTTCGCCGGGTCCGACGAGACCTACCAAAACCCGTTCTTCGCGGGCGAGAAACGAGAGCTTAGCCACGCCGGAAGCGAGGACATAAACGTGCTTGGAAGCTTCGCCTTCGTAAAAGATAGTGTCGCGGCGCTTTACACGAAATACCTCCAGACTACGCGCCAGCCGTGATGCTTGCTGGTCGTTGAGCCATGCCAGGTTCTTCAGGCGTTGTAGCGTATGCTGGTCGATTCCGCCCTTCACACTCACAACTATCTGCTAGCACAGCATCGGCCGATGTCGCCAAGGCGACAGTTCGGGGCGATTTTGGCGTGCGACCACCGGATTTGGTCCCGTCCGCGACAAACTTAAGCGTAACTAATCTATGCTCGCCGGTTAATATTAATTAAATTTCTAACAACTACACTTCCTTGAACGCTCCAGACAGGAACTTTGCCGGACATAGATTCAGCCTTATGAGGCGGAGAGATATTAGATAATGGCCACTAAGAATTCCGATGTGACCGACGGCGTTGCGCGTTTATTGGAGGCGCTCGTCGTCGAAATTCCAACGGCGGCGACCAAACGTCTGCTCAACGACGCCGGCCACAAAGAGCTGCACGAGGCGGGATGGAAGGCCTACGACGCGTGGGTCCGGATTGCCAACGATGCCGCCAATCAGCTTTATGGCAATCCGGCCTTTGGCGCGGCGGCTGGCCGCTCGATCGATGCGATGCTGCGATGGCGCCGGATGTTTGACGCCATGTCGGGTAATTTCTTCGGCGCGCTATGGCCATCGATCGGCGTTCCGACCGCGCGGGAGGTGCAAGCGATGCGTGCCGAACTCAGCGCTTTGCGCGACGAACTGCGTGAACGCGACCGTGCCGCACGGTCCGCGAACGGGCCCGCATTCGATAATCGCGGCACACGTCCTTCCGATGGCGCCGAGGCTTGCGGGCGTTGGAATGGTATTGCTCCGGCGATTTTGACTCAGCTCAAGGAGAGCAAGGCCAATGTCGGTATTTAGCGAAGTGGCCAGTTATTGGATGGAAGGTGCGTTACGTACGCTCGAAGCGGCCGCTGACGGTTTTGCCACCGCCGATCCAGAACCAGTTACGCCCTACAGCGTGGTTTATGAGGGCGGCAAGGCGAGCCTGCGCCATTACCGCCCCGCAGTGCGCCGCCATGCGACACCACTGCTGGTGGTCTACGCGCTGATCAAGCGGCCGTTTATTCTCGATCTGCAGCCGGGCAAGAGCGTGGTCGAGGTTTTGCTCGCGCACGGCTTCGAAGTCTACTTGATTGACTGGATACCGCCGTCTTTCAATGACGCCGGCCGCGGCTTCGACACCTACGTTAATCAGGATTTGGCGAACGCCGTGCGGGCCGTCCAGATTGCCGAGCAGACCGAGCACGTGAATCTTCTGGGATACTGCTTCGGCGGATTACTCAGTCTGCTCTATACGGCGCTCCATCAGGAGAACGTGCGCAATCTGGTCACGCTCGCCACACCGTTCGATATGGGCGTGCGCGAATTGCCATTCTATCACCTCTTCGACGGCATGCTGGATTCCAGCATCGAGCTGATGACGACGCTCTATGGGAATTGCCCCGCCTGGGCGATCAACGGCATGTTTACCGCGATGTCGCCGGTCCATCATGCGTTCGATAAGTACGTTGGGCTGTATCGCAACGCGGGGCGTGACGGTTACGCGGGGATGTTCGAGTTGTTCGAGCGCTGGATGCGCAGTGACGTGCCACTGACCGGCCGTATTTTTCGTGAATTGACCCTGGAGCTCTTCAAGCGCAACGCCTTGGTGAAAGGCGGCTTTAAGCTTGGCAATCGCACGGTTGAATTGAGCCGGCTGACCTGTCCATTGCTCAACGTCGTGGCTGAACTCGACGACGTGGTCCATCCGAGTTCGAGTCTCGCCTTGTCGGAATTTGTCGGCAGCGCTGATAAGCGCAATCTGACTTTTCCCACTGGCCATATCGGCGCGGTGGTAAGTTCGGCCGCGATTTCCAGATTATGGCCGCAGGTCGCGAATTGGCTCGCGGAACGCAGCGTGAGCTTCAACTAAGACGGCTCTCAAATGCGCTGTGGGAGCGTGGCCAGAGATGTCAAATAGAACAAAGCATTAGAAACTGTCGCGTGGGCGACAAATCCGGGCGCGCGCGGAAGTTGTTCAATGACTAGTTTGAAGGGGTCAAAAGGCGGCGCGAAAACCCGCAAAAAATCGCCCCGAAAAGGGCATGGAGGAATGACTAAATTGGCAGAAAAAGAAAACCGTGAAGGCCTTTACGAAACCGCCGGCAAGCTGAGCGAGGCCTGGCTGAGCTTCGACGGCGCGAAGAAAGCCGCCGCATGGTACATCGACAACAGTCAAAAGTTCGCTAATCAGGCGATCGATCTGCAACAGAAGGCAACCGAGTGGGCGAAGGACACGCCGTTGGCTCGCATCTTCGAGCTGCAGAACTCGATCGCGCGCAAGTTTGTTGAACGTTCGGCGGATCTCGCGCGTACGGTCTGGCAAATTCAGGGATAAAACTGACGCGTTTTCGGCTTCTATTGTAGAAAGCGAATTCTAACCTGGATGGCGGTTGGCTCGCGCGGGCTCTCGGCGCGAGCCAACCGCGTTTTCATTCATCGGCGCCCGGATCAATGACGTGCCACGCATGCGAACCGTCCCGCGCTTGTGTCGACCTTAAGGCCGCAGTAGGCGTTTATAACAACTGGCCAATTTTACTTCCTCCTCGGTGATTCAATCGCATTGACGCGAGCAAATTAACCGCGCATGGAGCTTTGCCACGCGCTGGGCGGACGAGTACTATGCGGCAAATCCTGATGGGGAGGCTCGGCCGCGTGTTTCTCGACCTGACTGCCGCGTCCTGTTTCGACTACATGGAGCAACTCTCCGGCTTGCTCCGCGACCCGCTCTGCTACGGCTCTGACGTTCCTCACGGGAACGGTGAGCCGATTCTGCTGATTCCGGGCTTTTTCGCCGGCGATTGGTCGATGGCACCGATGGCGCGATGGCTAAAGCGCGTCGGCTACCGCCCCTATCATTCCGGCATCGATCTGAACCTGGGATGTCCGCGCGAAAAAGTGGAGCGACTCCATTGGCGGGTTAAAGCGATTGTGGACGAGACCGGAATGGCGTTGACGCTCATCGGTCATAGCCTCGGCGGCCTGCTTGCCCGCTCCCTCAGCTCCAGTATGCCGTTCATGATCGGGCAGGTGATTGTCCTGGGTTCGCCGGTCCGCAACGAATGGGCCGCGGTTAACCGCCAGCTACGCCCGGTGATGCGGATAATGGCGGGATGGTGGCAACATGTGGCCGGAGCTTCGGCGTGCGGCACGTCGGACTGCGCATGCGGCTTTGCCGCCACGCTGCGAATGCGCGCCGGCGCCGCATGCACCTCAATCTACACACGCGAAGACGAGCTGGTGGACTGGCGCACCTGTGTCGGCGGTGGTGTCAGTCACGAGGTCTCGGGCCGCCATTTCGGCCTGGTGGTCAACCGCGAAGTCTATCGTATCGTGGCGCGGCTTCTCGCCCGTGAAGAACGGCCCGGCCGCGCGGCTTAACGCCATTGCCGCTGCTGCAAGCCAGTCAGCGACCAGGTGGCGACCCTTTTCCGCTTCTCATTTGCGTAATTGCGGCATCACTTCCTTGGCGAAAAGTTCCATACTGGCGCGGATTTTTTGCGGCGCCACACCCGGCAACACGGTCGCCATGACCAGGTGCGTGAAGCGGGTGCGCGCGCGATAATTCCGGATCATTTGAAGTGCATGGTCAGGAGTGCCGACAATTAAGGTTTCGCCAAAAAATTTGGCCGTGTCGGTATGACGTAACTGGCCGACCGGCGGAAGACCGCCATGCACATTCTTGTCGCCCGGCAGATCGTTCGCCTCGGAAAACCATTTGCCGTAATTGGTCATCATGTAATGCACGCCAGCTTCCGCGTCATCCCATGCCTTCTCTGCGGTCGGTGCGACGAACACCACCAGCAATTGTGCGATTTTGTAATCGGCGGGATTCTTGCCCGCTTCGGTTAGCGCCGCGTCATAAATTTGCTGCTGATCCACGCCGCCCACGCCCATCAGATGATAGCCGTTCCGCGCCGCGCGGCCGATCGATTTCGGCCCGCGTCCCGCCAGCCAGATGGGCGGATACGGCCGCTGTACCGCATTCGGCATCAGTGTGATGTTCCGGTACTGGTAGTATTTTCCTTCGAAGGTGAAATCGCGCTCGGTGAAGGCGCGCTTGATTAAATCGGCACCTTCTTCGAGGCGGCCGCCGCGTTCTTTGCGTGAGATTCCAAACGAAATAAATTCAGGCACGCGGTAGCCTTGTCCCAGACCCAAATCCAATCGCCCGTTGGAAATTATGTCGACTGTGGCGGCGTCCTCGGCCAGCCGCAACGGACTGTGGAGCGGTAGCAAAAGCACGAACGTGCCGATACGGATCTTGCTGGTGCGCGCGCCGACCGCCGCCGCGATTGGCAACAGCGAGGATGAATAACCGTCCTCGAGAAAATGATGTTCGGTTAGCCAAATCGTGTCGAAGCCAAGCTGCTCGGCCTCCACCGCCAGGTTCAAATGGTCGCGATAAAGCTGCGCAAATGGCACCGCCTGATGCGGCGGATTGCGGAACGGGAACAGTAATCCAAGGTCCATAGATTATCTCCGTGATTGAAAGCTGGCGACTCTTGAAGGTGAAAAGGCAGTTAATTAGTCCGGAAAGGTCACGAGCGCCTTTAAGCGTTTCGCTACCAAATACAGCACGCGCTCGAAAGAATCCATCGGTTTCCACGCCGTCGCGGAATCATCGCTTCAATCGCGAAATCGGCCGCCACCCTGCTAACATATGGAGCCAATCACCGGAGGGGTTATCGATGACAACACGCGCATTCTGTAATGGCAAAGACGGCGTCAGGATTCGCTACGAGGTTCGCGGGCAGGGCCAGCCGTTGGCGATGATTATGGGCTATAGCGGTTCAAGCCGCACCTGGGGCGAGCCGTTGCTGCAACAGCTCGCAACTCGCTACAGCACCATCGTCATTGATAATCGCGGCACTGGCGAGAGCGACCAGCCTGATAAGCCGTGGACAATAACTGATATGGCGGCGGACGCCGCCGCGGTGCTCGATGCGCTCAAGCTGGCGCGCGCCCATGTGTTCGGGATTTCAATGGGCGGGATGATCGCGCAGGAATTCGCGCTGCATTTTCCCGAACGCGTGCGCGGACTGATTCTCGGCTGTACGAATTGCGGAATGTCCCATTCCGTCCAGGGCGACCCCGAGGATCTGGCCAAGCTTTCACCCACCGCCGATATCCCGCTGCGGGAACAGGCGCTGCGGGCTTTGACGGCTTGCTGCAGCAAAGCTTTCGTGGAAACCGCGCGTGGCCGCGGCTTTATCGACCAGCAACTGGCCGAGATGGAGCGTTACCCGGTTACGCCGCTCCATACCTACGCGCGCCAATGGGACGCGATTATGGGATTTGATACCTTTGATCGCCTCTCGCGGATCAAGGCGCCAACCCTGGTGATCACGGGAAGCGATGACACGATCGTTCCGGCGGCGAATTCCACGACGCTCAAAGACCATATTCCTGGCGCCAAACTGCACGTCATCAACGGTGCGAGTCATCTATTTTTCTGGGAGGCGCCGGAGGAGGCCGCGCAAGCGGCCGCCAATTTCCTCGATTCGGTGGGCTGAGCGTAAAGACCTGCGCGCCAGCCGCTCCGCCATTCATAAGAGTACAGTCATTCCGGGCGGAGTCCGCCGGAGTCGAGAAATCGGCGTTTACTCTGAGCACAGCCGAAGGGCGCAGCGATTATTCTTATCAGCAAACAAGCAAAGATTCTTTGCTTCACGCAAACCCCGCGGCGCGTTCAATGACAAGCGGGATCACGAATCCATAGAGCGCTAAGTCCCGAAGGAGACTACCAATCATGTCCTCATACGAGACCGTCGCCTACGAAAAGATCGAAGACAAGATTTTCCGGCTGACTCTGAATCGCCCGGAAAAGCTCAATGCGATGTCGCCCAAGCTGCTCAAGGAATTCGACCAGGTGATGGACGAGTTCGAAAACGACCAGGAGGCAAGTGTTCTGATCATCCGCGGCGCCGGCCGCGCGTTTTGCGCCGGCTACGATTTGCAGGGAACGCAGCAACCCGGCTCAGGTTTCACTGTGAGTAGCGACCGTGTCAATCTGCAGCGCATCGTCGAGCGCTGGCAGCGGCTATGGTCGTTGCGCAAGCCAACCATCGCGCAGGTGCATGGCTATTGTCTTGCCGGCGCGACCGAGCTGGTAGGCCATTGCGATATCGTCTTCGCCAGCGCTGACGCCCAGTTCGGCCATCCGGCGGGCCGTGCTTTAGGAATTCTCCCGACTTTATCGCTCTGGCCGCTGCTGATGGGTCCGCGCAAGACCAAGGAGTATTTTTTCACCGGCGATTTGATGACTGCACAGGAGGCGCTTGAATGGCATCTGGTCAACCGCGTCTTTCCCAAGGATCACCTCGAAGCGGAGACGCTTGATTATGCGCGGCGGGTCGCGATGGTTCCGGTGGAATTGCTGGCCCTGCATAAAGCGGCAGTCAACCGCTGGCTCGACGTCATGGGCTTTCGCGCTGCCGAACAGTCTTCCGCCGATCTCGACTGTATCGCGCATCAGACCGAGGCGGTGAAGAACTGGATGAAGGCGAGCCGTGAAAAGGGCCTGAAGCAGGCCTTGACCGAACGCGACCGTCCGTTCGTCAAAAAATAGACGTTGGCGCCGTGCGGCCTACGCATCGACGGTCCGCATCGCGGATTCCGGATAACGCAGGCCGGCAGCCGCCCCGCGTGGTGCAATGCGATCGAGGCGGTCGAGGTCGTCGGGCGTCAGTTCGAGCTCGGCGGCGGCCACATTTTCCTCGAGATGTTTGCGTCGCGTGGTCCCCGCAATCGCCGCAATGTCATCGCCCTGAGCCAGCACCCAGGCCAGCGCGAGTTGGCTCGGGGTCACTCCGCGAGCCGCGGCCAGGCGCTCGAGCTCGCGCACCAGCTCAAGATTGCGCGCGAAGTTCGCGCCTTGAAAGCGCGGATTTTCACGGCGCCAGTCGTCCGGCTCGAGGTCGTCGAGCGACTTGATCGCGCCGGAAAGAAAGCCGCGCCCGAGTGGACTGTAGGCGACAAAGCCGATGCCCAAACTGCGCGTGGTGTGCAAAATGTCCTCTTCGGGCGCGCGGCTCCATAGCGAATATTCGGTTTGCAGCGCCGAGATTGGATGAATCGAGTGAGCGCGCCGAATTGTCGCTGGCGCGGCCTCCGAGAGACCGATGAAGCGCACCTTGCCTTGCGCAACCAGTTCGGCCATCGCGCCCACCGTCTCTTCAATCGCGACGTTGTGATCGACGCGATGCTGGTAATAGAGGTCGATATGATCGAGACCAAGCCGCTTGAGTGAAGCGTCGCAGGCCTGACGGACATATTCCGGACGCCCATTCACTCCCAGGCGCGCGCCATCCTCGCGCCGTTCGTTGCCGAATTTGGTCGCGATCACAAATTGCTCGCGATGTCCCTTGATCGCGCGCCCAACCAGCCGCTCATTGGTGAAGGGACCGTAAGCATCCGCCGTATCGAGAAAATTAATGCCCAGATCAAGCGCGCGATGAATCGTCGCGATCGATTCATTGTCGTCGGCGCTGCCATAAAACTCCGACATGCCCATGCATCCAAGGCCAATTGCGGAGACCATGAGCCCGGTGCTGCCCAATTGTCGCGTTTTCATGCTCATTTCCATCCTGAAGCGATTTTCCGGAGAAACGCTCGGGCGAACGAGCGCCATACCGAATCACTACCGCGACCAGCGAGGCGAGGCCAGCGGGCGAAGGAAAATTCGCGGGCGCCGGTTCAACGCTGGATTGGCATCGGCGGGTGGTAGCCGGAGTTGTCGTGCTCGATCAGCACGATGCCGCAATTTGCCGGCAGATGCGCGCCGGCCCAATGGCCGATCACGTGCGCCCACATCGACAGCATCACGCCGCCGTGGCTCACGACCACCAGCTCGTCATCCGGATAACGAGTCCGTATTTGCTCGATCACGGCGACCACGCGTTGCCGCACGTCTTCATAACTTTCGCCGCCCTCTGGTTTCCAGAGCCATCCTTGGTGGGGATCATAGACCGGGTCCTGGCGCACCGCTTCACGCAATGCGTCGTAGGACTCGCCTTTGAGACGGCCCAAGTCGCGTTCGTGCAAGTCGTGGACGACCTCAATCGGCAACTTCAACGATTCAGCGATTATATCGCTGGTTTGCCGCGCGCGCCGAAACGGACTGGAGAGGATCAGCCGCGGATGAAACCGGCGGGCGATCACGGCCGCCGCGTCGTACGCCTGCCGCCGCCCGAGTTCCGTTATCGGCACCTCGGGAGAAAGGGTGAAGCGGCGATCACGATTACCTTCGCTCTCGCCGTGGCGAACCATGATCAACTTACCCATCGCCGCGGGACACTAGGCGGAGGGCAGCGGAGCCGAGCAGGCGAGTCTGCGAGCTGCGTTATTCAGAGTCGATTTCAATTGCAAGTGCATTGCGAACACATCTGCATTTGAGCGGCGGTCGAGAAATTCGTATAGGGAGAAATTGGCAGGGGAAAGGAGGACGCGGCGTTGACGCCCGGGCCGGTGCTCGATCTCGTCGCCGATTGGCTGGTCAAGAGCGCGGGCGCGGAGGGCAGCCCGATCGAAGTTGGCGGAAGAAAAGGTGATTCGGGGGCCTTGCCGAGATTGTAAGTCAGGCACTCGCTAGTCGCCGCCTGGCGCGCGCCGAAAAAGCTGCTTGCCTGTAATTGACCCATCCAATGCGTGCCGGTGCCCGGACCGTAACAACTGCAGTTGAAGACATGGACCGCGGGAGTGGGGGTGGGTGTGGCGGGCGTGGGCGCCAACACCAAAGAAGGAAGTCCCTGCGGCTGTACCGGCGCCGCCAGCGCCGGCGCCGCAAAAGGTGTCTGACGCGGTTCGATGAAGGCGTTCGAGGACACCTGGCCCCATACCGGCGCATGATTCCACGGCAACGCGAGTGTCAACGCGAATATCAATGCGACCGCCGCCGCAGCCAGAACTTTGATCACAAGCATGCTGGCGGTACCGGGAAACTTTGACCGGAGAAAGCTTTTAAGATTAACAGCACGATTACTTTATAAAGAACGCCCAGAGCCTTGGCTATAATCGCCCCGCGGACCTGGTGCAAGCATCCGGGTAAACCGCGCCGTGACGTGGAAGACATTTCATCCCCGCGCACTTTGCGATAGACCTAACACGCTGTTGAGAAACGCTTAAGTATTTCCGCATTTTATAGGCGGCTCGCGAACCCGCCGGCGTGGCGCTTCCCGGCGGCGCCAGTGTCGGCGAGGGAACTGTGAGTCTCCGGAGGCTTGGATTGCAAGGAGGCCTGCACAAGATGTTACGAGCTAACTGCGCAATACTCGCGCTGTCGTTTGCCGCTTTACTGACAGCGCTCAGTATGCCGGCGAGGGCGCAATCCACTTCGTCCTATAATAACCCCAACGCGATCAACGCTCCTTCGACCAGTGGACAGACGCCGCCGGCCAATCTACCAACCGCCGAATTACAGCGCCCGGCCGTGAATATTCCGCCCGCGGCGTCGCGCCATTTCGAAAACAATCCCATACTCACGCTGCCCGAGATGTTTGCCCATCAGTGGTCGCCGGCTCGCGACGTCGCGCCTGAAGAAATTATCAGCGAGCGGTATCTGCGAACGCAGGATAGCACGACCCGAAAGCTTTCGCTCAAACAGGCGATCTATATCGCTTTGCGCAACAACCCCGCGCTTGAAGCGCAGGCGTTGACCCCGATAGCCTCGACCGAATCGATCAATCTGGCCAATGCGTCCTTCGATCCGGACCTGACCTCGCAACTGGACGTAGAGAAATCGGTGACGCCGGTTACCTCGCCCTTTCAGGCCACCGGCGGCGCCTTCACGCAAAAGTTTTACGATTGGGACTTTGGCCTCAACAAGGTCTCCTCGATCACCGGCGGCACGATGGGAGTGACATTCAACAATGATCGCACCCTGACCAATTCGGTCTTCAGCTCGGTCAATCCCTCGTACACACCAGAACTTACCTTATCGCTGGAACAGCCGCTGCTGCGCAATTTCGGCTGGAACTTCGCGACCATCAACGTGCGTCTGGCAAAATCGGCACAGCGCCAATCGCAATGGCAGTACGGGGCGGCGCTAAACGACTTCGTCCAGCGCGTCGGCCAGGACTACTGGTCGGTGGTGGCGGGCGAGGAAAACCTCGCGGTGGCGCAAGCGGCGCTCAAGTTCAACAAGGATTTGGTGCGCGTCAACCGCATCAGCGTGAGAGTCGGCACCCTTGCACCGATTGATTTGCAGGAAGCGGAGTCCGCGTCTTCCACTGCGGAAGCCAACGTCTTTACCGCGGAAGCGACGCTTAAGAGTGCGGTTTCGGCCTTGCGCCAGGACGTCATGCTCAACCCGGCGGGCACTTTCGTACCGGAGCGGATCGAGCCGTCCGATCAGCCGGATACGCACCTGCGGATGAATGAAAACGAGGAGACCGCGCTGGAGTCGGCGGTTGAATACAGCCCCTTGCTGGGCGGGCTGCGCGAGGCGATTCGCACTTCGCTGCTACAGGTCAAATTCGCGCAGAATCAAACCCTGCCACAGCTTAACATCGGCGCCCAGTATGGACAGACCGCGGTCGCGGGCACGACACCTTGTATTCCGAAGTTTGGGAGTGGCGTGACGAATTGTACGGCCCCAGGAGGCGCCGCCGGAAGCAAGTTGCCGTTTGGCGGCATTTACGGTGATGCGCTCAATCGGATGCTCAACGGCAAGTTCTACGACTACGCGGCGGTATTGAATTTTGAGATGCCGCTCAACAATGCCGCCGCCAAAGCGGCGCTCGCCCAGGCGCGCATCTCTTATGAACAGGCTCGCATGCAATATCGCGCGGCTATATCGCAGATGGTGTTCGAAGTGCAGAGTGCGCTGGCCAACTTACACGCCGACGAACAAAGCGTGATCGCCACGCGCAACGCGGTGTTTTTCGCGGAACAATCGTTGCACGACGAGCAGATAGAATTCCGCGTCGGGATGGCGACCACGCACGATCTGTTGCAGTTCCAGAGCGAGCTCGTCACTGCGCAAGGTAACCAGGTGCAATCAGACGTAAGCCTTGAAGATGCCCGGCTCGCGCTGTGGCATGCGGAAGGCACGCTGCTGAACCATTTCGATATTAATTTCGAAATTCAAAGGACTAACGAGACTCCGTGGTTCGCGCGTTTTTAGCCATGCTAATCGTGCACACTGCGCTGACCGGCCGCTCAATCGTTCGACGCCAGTAAAACCCATCGCCTAAGATAACGGAATCCACTTCGATGGAGGACTGCGAATGGAAAAGAAATTCATCAACCCAGCCGAAATTCATAAGCCGACCGGATATACGCATGCGGTGGCGGTCGAGGGCGGGCGCACCATTTTCATTTCCGGCCAGGTTGGTGTTGACCAGGCCGGGCAGTTGGCTGGCAACGACCTGCGCTCGCAGGCGCAAAAGGCCGCCGAAAATCTGATCGCGGCACTGAAAGCGGCGGGCGCGGCGCCCAGTGACATTGTCAAACTCAATACTTACGTCGTTAACTACAGCCGGGATGATTACAAGGTGATCCGCGAGGTGCGGTCGGCTATTTTTCCAGCCGAAAATCCACCGGCTTCAACCCTCATCGGAGTTCAAGCGCTTGCGTTTGAGGGCCTGTTGATTGAAATGGAAGCGATAGCCGTGGTCCGCTGAAGCGAGGGCGCATCGCCTCTGACGCGGTGCGGGCAGGCCTGACGAAACCGAAACGGGTTGCGCTCGGGCACCAATGCTTCTCGGATTTGCGCGCTAGCCGTATACGACCTCGACGGTGTCGAGGTAGGTGGCGAGCCGCTCGGCGCATTGAGACGCCGTTGCAGCGTCTTGATGCTGTGCGGCCTCTTCGAGCGCCGCGCCGAAATCCGTGATGGCATCAAATCCGTAGCCGCCGCCTTCGCCTTTCATGCGATGGCCCAGGCGGGCGAGGGTGTCATAATCACCACGTTCGACGGCGTCTCGCGCCAGCCTCGCGTCGTCACGCTTACGGGCGAGGAAGCCAGGAATCAGATCGCTTAGGTCGCTGTCAACTTGCACCACGGTCTTTTCTATCACGCTCCACCTCGACTCCACGTTTACCGCGTCGCGCTGATTGTGGCGCCTCCACGGACGGAGCTTTTGATCGCTTCGAGCAAGGTCGCCTTGCGTACCGGCTTGGCGATATGCGCGGTGCATCCTGCCGCCAGGCTGCGCTGCACCGCTTCATCCAGTGCGGAGGCGGTCAATGCGATAATTGGGGTTGGCTCCTGACGCTTTTCGCGTTCCCAAGCCCGAATCGTCTCGACCGCCGTGTAGCCATCCACCACCGGCATTTGAATGTCCATCAGCACCACGTCGTAATGCTTGCGCTTGAAGTGCTCGATGGCAATCTGGCCATTTTCCGCATGGTCCAATTGATAAGGCGTGTTTTTCAGATAGGCTGCGATCAACAGGCGATTATCAGGTGAGTCCTCGGCGAGCAGAATTTGAAGCCGCTTCGCCACAATCAGGCTCGCTATATTCGGCACGCCTTTGACGGTTCCATCACCGCTTCCGACGACCCTTGAAAAGGTCGCCGGGCTGTCGTTACGCGAGATGGTTGCCGCCGGGGCGACGACAGTTGCCGTATCACCGGTTAAGCCCGCGATCGCATTCAGCAGATCGATGCGTCTGATCGGCTTTGCGACATAGCGGCAGCGCCCGACCGCATCCAGGCCAAGCGCACGCATGCGAGCGATTGCAGGATTGAGCGCGTCAGAGGTCAACATGAGCACGATCGCCGGCGCGCCGCCATCCGGGTACGAACCCAGAATTTGACGCGCCAATTCGATTAAGTCTCCTGGCGGCATCCGACTGCCGAGCAACACGAGGTCGAAGGGGCGGTTGCCAGCTTTGGCGTTTGCAACTTTCTCGAGCACCTGCACCGTGCGCTCGGCTTCCAATATTTCGAGTCCGGCCGGTTCGAGCAGGTCGCGAATGATCAATCGATTGATCGAAGCGGGATCGGCGACGAGCACGCGCCGGTCTGATAATCCGCATAGAGTCGGGCGCGAAGGCGGCCGCGCGTTAGCCGTCTTGAGCCCGGCGCTGGTCGTGCCGGGCTCGCCGTGCGCGATCGTCAAAGGGACGGTGACGATGAAGCGGCTGCCCCGCCCGGGGTTGCTGTCGACGTTGATTTCGCCGTTCATGAGCTCAACCAGGCGCTTTACGATCGTCAGGCCGAGTCCGCTGCCGCCGTATCTTCTCGCGGTAGATCGATCCGCTTGGGTGAAACTCGAAAAAATCGTCGCCAACTGTTCCCGCGCGATACCAATGCCGGTATCCGACACGGTGAAACGCAAACGCACCCGATTCGGCTCAGGCCGCGAGTGGTCCGGGCCCGGCGCGCTCGGCAGCGGTTCGATAGTGAGGGTAACTTCACCACTTTCTGTGAATTTGATCGCGTTGCCGATGAGATTGATCAGCACCTGGCGCAGCCGCATCGGATCGCCAATCACCTCGAGCGGCACGCTGTTCATCGTACGGCCCGCCAACTCGAGCCCCTTTCCATGGGCGTGCGGGCCGAGCGTCCCGAGCACCCGATCGACGAGTTCGTCGAGTTGAAACGGGATGTTTTCCAGGCTGAGCCGTCCGCTTTCGATTTTCGCCAGGTCCAGGATGCCGTTGATCAAATCCAGCAGCGCGCCGCCGTTAGTGCGCATCGTATCGAGGTAATGGCGTTGTTCGAGGCTGAGCGGTGTGTCCCACAGCAGGTCAACCATACCCAGGATCGCGTTCATGGGTGTGCGGATCTCATGGGACATGCTGGAAAGAAACTCGGATTTGGCGTGCGAAGCGGCCAGCGCGGCTTCGCGCGCGCGGATCATCTCGCGTTCTATGCGTTTTCTGCGCGAGATGTCCTGCGACATCGTGATCACGCACGGCTCACCATCGATATCAACCACGGCGGCGGATAACTGCAATGGCACCACCGCGCCGCCTTTGCGGCGCACTTCGGCTTCCGCCTCGGCGACCGCGCCGGTTTTGTCGAGCGAACGCGCCAATGTGATCAGTTGCTCGCGATCGACCCAGTTGGTGACGTCCTGAAACGCACGACCGCGCAATTCCTCCCAGCGGTAATCGAAAATGCGCAGGAACTCGCGGTTGGCGCCGACAAAGCGGCCGTCGGCCTTACGCACAATCGCAATCGCCACCAAGGTGGTGTCAAAAATCTTGCGCAAGGTGGCTTCACTCTCCCGCACCTTGCGCTGTGCTATCTCACGTTCGGCAATTTCCGCGCGTAATTGACGCTGGCTGTCGCTCAACGCCACGATCCGAGCGTCGAGTTCCTCACGCGCGGCCAAAAGCTGCTGGCGGGCCAATTTGTATTCGCTCACTTCGCGCGTAATTGTCAAAATACAGGGCTGGTACTCCAGCTCAACTATCGTGCCCGAGACCAGGTATGGGCGGACCGTGCCATCCTTGCTGCGCAGATCGACTTCCAAATTGCGCACGGAACCGTCGCGGTCCAGCCGTTTCTGATATTCGCGAAGTTGCCCGCGATGTGCCCAAATTGGCAGGTCACGCAGCAATCTGCCTTCCAGCTCGCCGCGGCTGAAGCCGCTGATGCGCACGAATTCGTCGTTAAAGTGGAGCAGCCGGGCCTCGGCGGAGTTGGTCACCGCAATAGCATCGGGACTGGTCTCGAAAATGCGCCTTAGCGCGGCTTCGCTCTGCTGCGCCCGGAGTTCGGCGGTCTTACGTTCGGCCACTTCCGCATGCAGCCGTTCGTGGTTGCGGCGCAAGGCCTCGACGCGATTTTTCAGCTCTTCCCGCGCCTCCACCAATTCGCTTTGAGTCTGTTTGATTTGCGTGATATCGCGGGTGAAGGAAACCACGCACGGCTGTCCATCCACTTCGATCATGTTGGTCGAAATCAAAAAAGGACGAATCACTCCGTTCTTACTGCGCAGCATCGCCTCATAATTGCGGATGACGCCGTGGCTGGCGCGCAGGCGTTTGGTAAATCCGGCGCGCTCATCGCCGCTGGCCCAGATGCGGAAGCCGGTCACGCTGGAATTGAGCGCCTGCTCGCGTGAGTATCCCGAATCGTCGGTGAAGGCCTGGTTCACATCCACGTAACAGCCGTTGTCGAGCCGGGTAATCGCGATAGCGTCGAGACTGGCGTCAAAGATTGCGCGGAATTTCGCTTCACTTTGCGCCAATTGGCGTTGTGCGCGCGCGTGCTCAGCGTCCAGCGTCCGGCGCACTTCCATTTCGGCGATTAGTTCGTCGCGGCTCTGGCGCAACGCGCCCATCCGCTGCGACGCTTCGAGACGATCGTTGGAACGGATCAAGGCCGCGAAATGAGCAAGCACGGCCATCGCCGCCAGTCCGGTCCAACTATAGATGGCGGCGGCGTCCATGTTTGGTGCAAAAGCCCATTGCACCCCCATCGCGGCGATTCCACAAAAGCTGAGCAGACTCTGCCAGCGTGCGCTCCACGGCATCAACGCGGCGCACCCCATCATGGTAAAGAGAACGACTATCAACAGCGGTTGCGCATCTCCGCGGAGGATGCCGATGGTGGCGGTGGAGGCGAATATCACGCTCGAAAGCGCGAGCGTCAGTTCGCGCCAATGGCGATCGAATAATGGCCGCCCCACCAAAAGCAGGAAGACGCCGCAAGCGGCAATCGCAACCAGATGAAATCCGAGAAGCGGCGAGGCCCAGCGCGAAATTTGCCTCGCGTCAACCGCCAGATAGACGAGCAGGAAAAGCAGCAAGGAACCCGACGCCAAACGGACATAAAGCGGGGTAACCAGGCGGCGGAGTGAATCGCTCTCACTTTCGCCTGTCGGCGCGGGCCGGCTCGCACGGTCAGCCACATCGGTCAATTCACTATCGCCAGTGATTGAGATTGGGTTTTTGGCGCTTACCGCCTCTGGCGCCATCACAGCCTCTGTAAGTTCTTTGCAGGCCAAATTGTTGGCGCCTTGTGCCCGATGATTGTCACGGGGATGTAATCGTTGTGGAAAATCCGTCAATTACGGGCGCGAACAGAACGGAAAAGCTGGGCATCGCCAAAGAATGACGATACCAGCATTTATTAGCAATTGGCGTTTAGTAAAGGCAATGCCCTTTTTTACGCTGAATCAGACGCATAAACCATGCAAATGGCGTCTGCAAAGGGCAACCCGACGCAACGCTTCATGTTGGGTTGGATCTTCGAATGGAAGAAAATCGAATGCCACCGAAGTGGATTCAGCCCGCTGATACAAATCTATCCGTCGACGGTCCTTGCCATCCGGCTACAACGGCCGCAGGGCCGTATGATTGATTAAGGACCGGTCGGAAGACTGGCCGGCTCCGCGCGCGTGTGGTCAATTTGCGGAGGTTGGGGCTGGTCCCATTGCCGTGACTGGTCTTTGGCACCCCCGACGCTGGCGACGACGATGCTCGTGATTAGCATGCCCTGCGCATAGCGGGGTCCGCCCACAATCAGCACGCCACCATCCATCAGTTTGAGGTCGGTGGTCATGATCGGCCGTGAGCCCTGAAACAGCATCAGCTCCATCGTGATCATGTTACCTTCGACCGAGCGCGGCGCGATGTGCAGGATACGCCCGCCGGGAAGATTAAAGGACAGCATCCGTCCGCAAACCGCTTCCTGTTCCTGATGGCGCACGAGGCGATAGGTGCTGTAATCGAACAGCGCCTTGAAGCGTTCGGCCATATGCGGATTGAGCCGCTGATCCATGCCTTCGTGAGTATCGGCGGCGAGAACCGAATCGACGCGCACACGGACCACCCGCGGTTTCTTGCTCTTGGCGCTCGCCTGACCTGCTCCAAGAATACAAACGGCGCACAGCCCCAGCAGAAAACTTAGCGTCTTGCCGCGTCGCATAACACCTACGGCTGCTGATCCGGTACCCATATCACCGTCGTATCGGTACGAGGTTCGCTCCATACCGCGACCGACGGACTGTCGGCCTCCAGCCGTGAGATGATTGCCTTCGAACTGTCCGGTCCCAGATTAATTGCCGGGCCGAGTGGATCGCTGACGGGCGCCGAGGCCACGGGTTGGATGTTCACATAAGGCTGATGGTTGCGCGCAATCAGGATGGTCGCCGGTTCGACATTGGTGATTTTTCGCGCCGCCACATTACGCGCCACCGGCGTCATCAGCACCACCGTGACTGCGGCGGCGGCGGCGGCCGCCACGCCCATCGCGGCGGCCGCGCCCAGGCGTTCGCCGAAACGATTAAAGTAACAAGCCAGACGCGTGCTGAAGGGCACGCCAAGGTGTTGGATGCGCGCGGTGACGACGTCGGCAAACCCACCAAGCGCGGGCGCGACGGCATCTTCGCGCAGCAATGAACCGAGCGCGCGATATTTGCTCAGGGTCGTCTCGCACCGTACGCATCCGGCCAGATGGCGCGCCACCTGTTGCATTTCGGCAGGGGATAGTTCGGCATCCTCGAAAGGGCCGAGCAGCGGAATCATTTCGTTGCAGAGGGCCATCCCGTTTCTCAGCCTTCGCCCAGATCCTTGAGAATCCCTCGCAGCCGGCCGCGCGCGTAATGCAAACGGCTCATCACTGTCCCGCGCGGACACTGTAATACTTCACTGATCTCGTCGTAGGACAGTCCTTCAACTTCCCGTAGCAGTATCACGGCGCGATGTTCCGGCGTCAACTCATTAAGCGCCGCCCGGAGGCGCTGACTGAGTTCACCGCGCGCGGTTTCATTGAAAGAATCTCCGCTGTTACTCGGCATCCGACGTAATTCATTTTCCGCCTCTTCACCGCGCAGCACGGTATGACGGCCTTCGCGGCGGCGAAAATCGATGGCGAGGTTGGCGGCGATACGATAAAGCCACGTCGAGAAGCTGGAGCGTGACTCGAACTTGCCAAGATTTTCATACGCGCGGACGAACGTCTCCTGAGCCAGTTCAATCGCGTCATCCTGATTATGCACTACCGCGAGCGCCACTCCGACCACCCGCCGTTGATAACGTTCGACCAATACGCTGAAAGCCTGCGAGTCACGTTTTCTGGCCCGCTGGATAAGCTCGGTCTCGTCAAGCTCTGGGGGCGCTGGCTTTCTCAAAAGGGTTAGACGCGCAAAGAGTGAAGAAATTCACGCCGCTTTGACACGTCAGGCGTGGCTTTCAAGCTCGGCCCAGTTCGGTCCGCAGTTGAGCGCCACCTTGAGTGGCACGCTTAGCACCGCCGCCCCTTCCATCGCCTCCCTGAGCACCGCGCAGGTCTCATCGACGCTGCCACAATCGGCTTCAATCAGCAATTCGTCATGCACCTGCAGCACGAGCCGGGCGCGCAACTCGCGTCGCCGCAGCATGGTATCGCAACGCACCATCGCCAATTTTATCAGATCAGCCGCGGTTCCCTGGATCGGCGTGTTGATGGCGATGCGTTCGGCCTGGGCGCGCGCCCCACCATCCGGTGCATTGAGTTCCGGCAAGTAGCGCCGCCGTCCGTACATCGTCGTGACGTAACCACGCTCGCGCGCCTTGCGCGGCGTCTCTTCGAGATAGCGGCGCACGCCGGGAAGCCGCTCGAAATAGCGTTTGATGTATTCCGTGGCTTTCGTCAACGGGATCGCGAGCTCGGCCGCGAGCCGCGCCGGTCCCATCCCGTAGATGATGCCGAAATTGATGACCTTCGCAAGACGGCGAGCCTCGCCGCCGGACAGGCTTGCACCGAGAATCTCCGCCGCAGTGCGGGTGTGAATATCCTCGTCACGCTGGAAAGCGTCGGTGAGCGTGGGGTCGCCCGACAGATGGGCGAGTATGCGCAGCTCAATCTGCGAGTAATCGGCGGATAGCAAAACGAAGCCCGGTTGCGCCACGAAAGCCCGCCGAATCCGTCGTCCCTCCTCGCTACGCGTGGGAATATTTTGCAAGTTGGGCTGGCTTGAGCTGAGGCGGCCAGTCGCCGTAAGGGCCTGATGAAAGGAAGTATGGACGCGCCCGTCGGCTGGATCGATCAGTGCGGCCAGCGCGTCGCTATAAGTTGATTTGAGCTTCGCGAGTGTGCGGTATTCGAGCAGTTTAACCGGTAACGGATGTACCTGCGCGAGCTTTTCCAGAGCGTCGGCGTCGGTCGAATAGCCGCTCTTGGTTTTTTTAAGCCCCTTGACCGGCAGCTTCAATTCCGTGAACAAGACCTGGCGCAGTTGAGCCGGTGAACTGAGATTGAATTCCCGGCCGGCCAATTCGAAGCACTCGTGCTCCAGCTTTGCGAGTTGTGCGCCGAATTCGCGTGACATCGTGTGCAGCGCGCCCGCATCGACGCCGATCCCGCAGCGTTCCATCGCGGCCAGAATACGGGCGACTGGCAGTTCAATTTCGGTGAAGAGCCGCGTCAGTTCGTACTCCTCCAGCCGCGCCGCCAGCCGCGCGCACAGCGCTTCGACGATAGCGGGTTCCGCACCAACCGCCGCCGCGCCACCCAAGGGCGCCAGATGTTCGTGGTAGGCCGTCTCGAGCGACGGTTCGGGACGCCCGGGGTTGATTAGAAAGGCTGCCAACATCGTGTCGAACTCGACTTCGGGCAGATCGATATCATAGCGGCGCAGGCGCGCGAGATGGCTTTTCAAATCGTGGCAAGCCTTGGGGATGGCGCCGTTGAGTAGCGGCGCGGCCTGTCCAATCAGCGCCGAAGAAAGCGTGAACGTTTCCGCCTGCTCGAGACCCTTGAGCTTTAAAACCTCGCGGTCATGCTCGGCTCCGAGCGCAAGCTGGCCGTTGGTATCGTCCGCCTGATTCCCCAAGTGGAGTGACAATCGTGCGCTGGCGCGGAGTCGCTCAAGGATTCCACCGAGCATCCCGGCGTCGGCACGGATTTCCTTGTCGCCCCGCACGTGCGGGATCGCGGCTTGCGCGGGAGTCAGTTCAGCCAGCAGCGAACCGAACTCCAATTCGCGCAGTAAGTCCGCCACCGCCTGATGGTCGATCCCGGGCCAGGCCAAATCCGCCGGCGTGAGCGCGAGCGGCACGGCGGTGTCGATGCGCACGAGCTTGCGCGCCAGTTCCACGCTTGAACGATGTTCCGCGATCAGGCCCGCGCATTTTTTGGCACCGCGAATGCCGCTTTCCTCGAGATGGTCGAGGCCGGCGAAGAGCGCTTCCAGATTGCCATAATGGCGAATCAGCGCACTGGCGGTTTTTTCGCCTACGCCAGGAACGCCTTTGACATTATCAATCGCGTCGCCCATCAAGGCCATGATGTCGACCAGCGCGCGCGGCTCGACGCCGAACCGTTCACGCACTTCGCGCGCGCCGGTGTGCTTGTCGCGCATGGTATCCCACAGGTTGATATTGGGTCCGGCGAGCTGCATGAAATCCTTGTCGGCGGTCACGATTACGGTATTGAAACGTTCCCGGGCCGTGCCCACGGCGAGGGTGCCGATGACGTCATCGGCCTCATAGCCGTCGAGCGTGATGCTGGCGATACGGAAGGCGTCCACCGCGCGATGGATGTAAGGAATTTGGGCGACCAGATCGTTGGGCGTCTCGGGACGGTTGGCCTTGTAGGATTCGAACAGGTCGTCGCGAAAGGTCTTTTTGACGGAATCGAACACCACCGCGATATGGCTGGGCCGCGCATCCTTGAGCAGCTTCAGCAACATCCGGATAAAGCCAAAACTCGCGTTAGTGGGTAGTCCACGCGAATTGTTGAGTTGGGGCAGGGCGAAAAAGGCGCGGAAGATATATCCCGAGCCATCCACCAGGTAAACCGTGCGTCGCTCATCCGCCATGATGATTCATTCTCCACAGTAATCATCGCGCGGCTCCAGCAAAAGCCCACGCTGGTCCGATTTGGCGTATTGACACTCCGGGTCAAGGCGGCTTAATTAAGCGATTGCTTCATTCGCAATCGAATAATCGTGTCTCGTTATCGTCACTAATGGCTGGATTCGGAGTAATCGCCGCAATTTGGGCGCGGCCGAACGCGCGTCGCGCACCAGGCACGCAGGATGATAGAGGTTAAAAACCTAAGCAAGTCATACGGTAGTTTCCTCGCCGTCGAGAATATCTCATTTAAAGCCGAACGTGGGCAAATTCTGGGCTTTCTCGGTCCCAACGGCGCGGGAAAGACCACCACGATGCGGATCATCACCGGTTTTATGCCGGCCAGTTCGGGCACTGTCGAGATTGATGGGCTCGATATTTTCGCCAAATCTCTCGAAGCACGAAAACGCATCGGCTATCTGCCCGAGGCCCCGCCGTTGTACGGAGACATGCGGGTCGAATCGTATTTGCAATTCGTCGCGCGTTTGCGCGGCGTCAAGCGCGCGGCGGTGGAGGGTGCGGTTGAGCACGTGGTGGACGTCTGCGGCCTGCGCGAGATGTCCGGGCGCATCTGCGGTCAGCTCTCAAAAGGCTACCGCCAGCGGGTTGGATTGGCCCAGGCCTTGATTCATGATCCGCCGGTGCTGGTGCTGGACGAACCCACCATCGGCCTCGATCCACGCCAGATTCACGAAATCCGCGAACTGATTCGCGGCTTGGCCGGCGAACGCACGATCGTATTGTCGACTCACATCCTGCCCGAGGTCTCACAAATTTGTGACCGGGTGGTGATTATCAACGAGGGTCATATCGTACTGGAAGAGCAATTAGCCAATCTGCCCAGCGGCAGTTCCCTGGAGGAGGTTTTTCTTCATGCGATCGCCAAGGAAGGGCATCTCGCCGGCGCCTCAGTCGAGGAAACGCTGGAAGAGGTGGGGGCGGGACGCGATTAGCCGCCCGCTATAAGCAATGAGAAACGTCCTGACGATCACTGGCAAGGAACTCAAGGGCTATTTCGTCCAGCCCGTCGCCTACGTGGTGCTCACCGTCTTTCTATTGCTTGGCGGATGGTTCTTTTTCGCCCTGCTGCGGCAGTTCGATGAAATGGTGCAGTTGGTCCAAATGATGGGGCAGGCGAGCACGCTGGCGCAGATGAACCTCAATACCCGCGTGATCGATCCGCTCTTGCATGATCTTTCGATCGTGCTGGTGATCCTCATTCCAGCACTGACGATGCGCGTCTTCGCCGAGGAGAAGCGCACCGGCACCTATGAGCTGCTGCTGACGGCGCCAGTGCGCACCGGCGAGATTGTCGCCGGCAAGTTTATCGCCGCCGCTATTTTCGCGCTGATCATGGTGGGGCTGGCGTGGATTTTCCCGCTCATCCTGATGGTCTTCGGCAATCCTGAAATCGGCGTCATGTTCGCGGGCTATGTCGGCATGGCGCTGCTGGCGATAAGTTTCGTGGCGGTGGGGCTTTTTACCAGTTCGCTTACCCAAAACCAGATCATCGCGGCGATAAGCTGCTTCGGCATCCTGTTGTTGCTGTACGTGATTTCATGGCCGGCGGAGGCGGCGGGCGGCGGCTTCGCCACCGGCGTACTGAAGTACCTGTCCTTGCCCGAGCATTTCTCCACGATGGTGCGTGGAGTCATCGACACCACCGATCTGATTTATTTCCTGAGTGTGGTTCTGATCGCGTTGTTCCTCACGCAGCGCTCGGTTGAGTCGGCGCGCTGGCGCTAAAGAGGCGGTGGAGATAATGAAGCGTAGTTCCGCGCTGGCGGGCGTGCTCGGTCTGGTCCTGCTGATCTTCGGTCTGATCGGTTATTTCTTTACCGGCGGAAATTTCGCCAAGCTCTACATCTTCGTCAATATCTTCTGCGGTCTCCTGGCGATTATCGGATGGATTGTCGCCAGCCGCGGTTCTTTCGGCGCGCTCATGGGAAAACGCGCGACGCGCTACGGCGCCAACGCGGTGGCATACTCACTCGCCTTCATCGGGCTGCTGGTCGCGATCAACTATCTCGGCATCACCTACAACACGAAATTCGACATGACGGCGGAAAAGGTCTTCAGCCTTTCGCCACAGTCGCTAAATATCGTGAAAGGCCTCAAACATCCGCTCAAGATTTATGGCTTCGTTCAGAACGGACACAGCCCGGTGGCGCAATCGCTTTACCAGGAATATGCCTACGCGTCACCGCAGGTGAGCTACAGATTGATTGACCCGGTGCATGATCCCGAGCTTGCGGATCGCTACAAAGTCTCGGTCAACAACACGACTCACATTCAATATGGCAAGCAGGGGACGAATGTCACCGATCTCAGCGAGCAGGCGATTACCAACGGTATCCTGAAGGTCATCAAGAGCGCCAATCGGACGGTCTACTTTGTATATGGTGAGGGTGAGGGCGATCCCAGCGACAGCCGCACCGCCAATGGTCTCAGTCAATTCCAGAGCGCGCTCGAAGGCGAAAATTATAAAGTCGAGCGTATTCTGCTCGCCTCCCAGCCGCGGATTCCGGAAGATTGCAACGTGCTGGTGATCGCGGGCCCGACCCGGCCGCTGCAGCCGCACGAAATCGACGCCATCAACGATTATCTCGAGCGCGGCGGGCGCTTACTGGTGATGATGCGGCCGCCGCGGCCCGATCGGCCGTTCGATGAATCGGCGCTGACGAAACTGGTGGCGGAGTGGGGCGTTGATGCCGGTCATAACGTGGTGGTCGATCAGGAAGTGCGACTGTTCGCCGGCCCCGCACTGGGTCTCGACCCGATGGTGAGTCATTACGGCGCGCATCCGATTACCGCATCGTTTGATCAGCAGACTGTCTTTCCGATGACCCGCTCGATTTCTCCGATCGATCCGCCCAAGCCCGGACTGATCGTAACGCCGCTGGCGAAGACCGGCGATAGCTCGTGGGCGGAGACCAATTTGACCAACATTTTCGAAAAGCAGGTCGCGGCGTTCACCAAATCCGACACCCGGGGTCCGATCACGGTCGCCGCCGCGGTCACGGCCAATCTGCAGCAGCTTGGAAAAGGCCATGGCGAGGCGCGGCTGGTGGTGTTCGGCGATACTCAATTCGCCAACAACCATTATATCAATGTTTTCTTCAACCGTGATTTCATCATGAACAGCGTCGATTGGCTGGCTGGCGAAGCCAACGCGATTACGATCCGGCCGCGCACGCTGCGCGCTTCCCGCTTCGATCTGACTATCGGCGAGTTCGACGTGGTGTTCGTATTGTCGGTGTTGTTGCTACCCGAGTTGTTGTTGATCATCGGTATCGCGGTCTGGTGGGACCGGCGTAATTAAGCGCGCCGCGCCGCATCCCATGCAGCTACGCAAAACCATCATAGTCGTCGTCCTGCTCGCGATTGTCGGGGGCTACGCTTACTTTCTCAGCCGTCAAGCGAAGCCGGACAAAACGCCCAAGCTCTTCAAGATCAAGGCTGCGGACATCCAGAAGATCGATCTGCAATACCCCGACCGCCATCTCGTGCTCGAACGCTCGGGCGACGGCTGGCGCATCACTCAACCGATCCAGACCAACGCCGATAACGACACGGCCAACGAGATTGCGAGCGGCATCGCGGACTGCGAGATCTCGCGGACGGTGGAGAAAAAGCCCGCCGCCCTCGCACCTTTCGGGCTCAAGGTTCCCGCCGCAACGGTCACCGTCACGATGAAGGACCACAAGGTCTTGCCGGTGCTGAAGGTCGGCAAGCGCACCCCGGTCGGCAACGACGTCTATGTCATGACGGCGGGCAAACCGGCCGTGCTGCTGACCGGAGCGGTGCTTGCCAGCGACGTTAACAAGACGGTTGATCAGCTCCGCTCGCGCGTGTTGATCGGGTTCAATCAAAAGCAGGTAAATCGATTCACGATCCAGCGTGCCGACGGCGAGCCAGCCATTGAACTTGCGCGTCAGGACGGCAAATGGTGGATCGCCAAACCCGTGCGCTACCTGGCCGATCAGGCCACCGTGACTCAATTGCTAGGCGCGCTGGCGAACGCCAAGGTCAGCAACTTCGTCAAGGATAATCCGACCGATCTGGCCCAATATGGCCTGGCCAAGCCGTCGCTCACGGTCGCCCTCTATACCGGCAAGAACAATGCGCGGGAGTCGCTTCAATTCGGCCACAAGGCGAGCGACGAATATACGGATTACGCGCGGCGCGGCGAGGGAGATGCGCCGGTCTGTACCGTCTACAACTATCTCAAGAAAGCCTCGGATAAGACGGTTCTCGATCTGCGCGACCGAACCATGCTTACCTTCGATAAATCAAAGGTGGAACGGGTGGAGATGAAGGGCCCGGCCGGCGCCGTCACGCTCGCTCGCGCCGCTGGCGGCAAATGGACCGCCGGTGCCGAAGGCGAATCGAAGCCGGCCGAGGCGCCAGTGGCCAAGAGCCTGCTTGATCAGCTTGAGCAACTCAAAGGCACTAGCATTCTTGAGGATCCGATGACCGATGCACGTCCGTTCGGCCTCGAACACCCCTATGTGACGCTGCAACTCTATGGCAACAATGGTACCACGATGGGTTCGGTCAAACTTGCCGAAATGCCGGTGGAGATCACCGATACCCACACCGGCAAACCCGCCACCCAATATAAGGGCTACGGGGTGACGGGCGCGAATACCGTATACGCGGTTTCGACCGAAAAAATTTACGATCTGGAGAATACGGTCGACCGTTTGCATACGGACGCGATGCCGAAGCCGACTCCGACCGCCACCCCGACCGCTTCGCCGTCACCAGCGGCCGGCAAGACGAGGCCGTCACCGGCGGCTTCGTGATGATGCCGATGATTGACCGATCGACTCGTGCCACGTCATCGCCGCGGCCGTCCTCATCGGTGTAATCTCAACCTTCGGCGATCACGTGCGCCATCGCCGTTTGCGCGGTGTGGCTGATGCTCAGATGAAAGGTGCTGATATCGCGGCGGCGGGCGAAGTCCGCCGTCTTTCCGTGTAGCACGATACGGGGCGCACGGCCGCGTTCGCGCGTCACTTCGATCTCGCGCCATCCCACGTTACGGTTCCAGCCGGTTCCCATCGCTTTCATGACCGCTTCTTTGGCGGCGAAGCGTGCCGCGTAGCTCTGATAGCGAGGACGGCCGCGGGATTCGCAGTAGAGAATCTCCGCCTCGGTGAAAATTCGCGCGCGAAAGCGCGCTCCCGTATGCGGCCGGTTGAGCGCGCGCTCGACGCGCTCGACTTCGATCAGGTCGATGCCGGTACCGACTATTGCCGCCATCGCATCAGCAAAGTATTTATTGCGCCCACGTGCAACACCAGGGAAGCTCCGCACAAGCGCCAGTTGTTATTCCGAACGGAGTCTGCCGTTAGCGTATCCGCAGGCGGAGCGAACAAACGAGTCTGCGAGGTGCGTTCAAAAATAAGTGAAGAATCCCGGAAAAATCCTTGAAAAGGCAAAAATTCCGGGATTACTCGCCGCGCTCGGAATGACAGCGTGACACTTGTGCGGAGATTTCCTAGCCGAGCAGGCGAGCCTGCGAGCCGCGTTCAAAAATGACAAAATCAGGCTCGGTGCGGAACTTGCCTAAAGCTCCCTTGCGGCTCCGCCCGCGCGATTCTATTGTTCACTCAAACTCGCGGAGGGTCTATGGCAAAGCTCACGACCACAGTCAACAAGGCGCGCTGCATCGCCAGCGAGGATTGTGTCCAGACCGCTCCGGGCGTGTTCCAACTCGACGATGATGGCAAATCCGAAGTATACAACCAGACTGGCGCGCCCGATAACGTGATCCTTGCCGCCGCGCGCGCATGTCCCGCCAAAGCCATTACCGTCCTGGACGAGGAGAGCGGTATTCAGCTTTTCCCTCCACCGAAGAAGTAACCGCCGCCCCCAATGGGCGTGAGTTTTCCCTCGATTGCATTCGAACGTGGTTAGCCGGCGCAAACGTTCACGCGATGAATTATTTGTAGAGCAGGCGCGGGAGTTCACCGAGCTTCGTGGTTTTCTCAACCATCATGGGATGAACGAAGAGAGGGACGCGGCGGGATGTTGGCTGATCGCGTGGTGGGATGGCGAACCGGTTGGTGTCGTGGCGATTGAAACCGTGATCGACGCTGCCGCGATGCGCGCGTTGACGGTCGCCGAATCAAAGCGCCGGCATGGCGTGGGAGCCGCGCTGGTCGCGGCGGCACGCGATGCGGCGCATGCGCGCGGTGCCCGCCGCCTTTATGCATTAGCGGCGCCTACGGCGGCGGATTACCTCAGGCGCTTTGGCTTCACCGAGGTCGCCCGTGCGGAGTTGGCTGAAGCGCTGGCCGATACGAAAGTCGGCGCGCGCTGGCAAAAATCTCCGGCGAACTTCGCCGCGCATACGGCGCTTTGCCTTGATCTCGCGCATTACCGGGAAATTATTCGTTGAAGCGGAGCGGACGTCCCGCGATCGGGATAACCCGGAGACGGTCTTAGCCGGCACCCATGATCCGCATCAGGCTAAGGGTCAACTGCCACGATGATACGATGAAGCCGGCCACGCCGATCATTCCGCTGATCCAAAACGCTGCCGGATAACGGCGCGAGTGCACCACGCGTTCCAGCGGCAGGTTGGTGTAGCGCGCCGTCCGCTGGCGCATGCGCGCATGGAATATGAGCGAACTGACGATCGCATAGCCGAAACATACGCAACCCAGCACAGACATCAGCAAGCGCCGTTCGGGTTCAGACACCGCCGAACTCCGCTTGAGCTACCCGGCTGGGCTGCCAAACAGGCGTTGGTAGGAACGTTCGGCCCGGAACTGGACCGCGCCCACGGACGAGGGCTGCTCGGCATTGGGGCCCAGGTCGAGAATCATGCATTTGATCGAGCCACCACCTTTGGCGAGAAATTCGCTGACATTGATCAAGACCGGTTCGACGCCATGACCTCGCACCTGGCGGAGTAGGTCATCGCTAACTCCTTCCGGCATGAACAGGTAAAGCTTGCCGTCAAAATCGGTCTGAAAGGAATTTGCCGCATAAAGCGCGGCGTCATCCGCCGACAGCGGAAGTAGATTACGGCCGAACTTCTCCCGCAGCATATCACGGGACGATGGTGTCAGGCCGTCGAGGTAGGCGAGCACAAACTCGCGATCGAGACCGAAGGAGCACAGCACCGTATCCCCGTGATAATGCGCCTCGAGGCATAGTTCGAGCGCCAGAATTGGACGCTCCGCGACCACCCGTTGCAACTCCTCGGTGGTGCCGCGTTCCGAGCGGAAGCCATAAACCCGTTTCCAGGGCGGCAATCCGAGGCGTGGCATAAAACGCTGCCGCTCCAGCCGGCCATAGGTGAATAGCATGAAGCGGCCGGCGGGAAAGAAATCCGCCTCGCCCTCAAAGCGCGAGGCCACCTCGTGGGTTTCCAACCCCATCGCGCGAATAAACGGGCGATAGATATCGCGCTCGACCGCGCGCGTGGGCAACAGGTTGGCGAGGTAAAAGATTTTGCGAGCCGGGGCGTCGCTCGATGCGAACTTCAACGGGAACAAAAAGCCCGCGTTGGCCGGATACACCAGACCGGTCAGCTCAGGGTGGGGCTCGATCACGCAAATCTCGACTCCATGAGCGGTCAGCGCGCGGGCCAGATGATGCCACTGCTCGCGCGCGCGCTTCGCGTCCACACTCTTGCGCAAGCCCAAGGCGTTGCGCGTGTGCGGATTGGCGCCGCCGCGCACCGAAAAATAGGCTGGATCGCCCATCAGGATGGTTCGTGGCATAAGACGGTCATGAAAGCCTTGCGTACCGGGTTAAACCTCAATGCCGGCGGGTTGTTTCATGGGAGGAATAGGACGCCCGCGCGAAAAAAGCCGCCGCCGCGACGGGTGCGCCATCGGCTCCCATCGCAGCGGCTCATCATCGAAGCAATTGGGCAACCCTTCGCCAATCAATTGCGGGCGAGGGGTCCAGCTCGACCGTCGCCGAAATTAGCTGTCCCGGCGGCTTACTTGCGGTCGAGTTCGGTCAACATCTCCAGCTGCGGGCGGCCGTCCAGCAATTCGGCGATACGCTGACCCATTTCCTTCATGTGTTCGGTTTTGCGGTGATTATCGAAAGCGGCTTGGTCCTGGTAAACCTCGTACCAGACGAATTGGGTGGGATCCTTCTCGGCACGATGCAGCACATAGGCCTGACATCCAGGTTCGTTGGCGCGGACCTTCTTGATCATGTCGCGGAAGGCTTCCTCCAGCTTCTGCTCGCTTCCCTGCTTGGCTTTGATTTTCGCAATCAGCGTTACGGACATGGAAATCTCCTTTGACCGCTGTGGCAGCCCTTCGCCGTCCAGCGCGACGGGACAGAGACAACGGTTGCAGCCCTATCAGTCGCACGCTAGCAGATTTTCAACCAAAAGCGACCGCCCGCCCGCGAGGCGTATCCAACCGCCGTCAGCTTTAGACACAGGTCGATCCGAGCAAAGCAAACGCCGGCATGTTAGCCTGTGGACGGCAACAAGCCGCCCGGAGCGTGCTCTATGATCGGTTTCGATTTGAGCGACGAACAGCGCGAGCTAAAAGCGCTGGCGCGGAAGTTTTCCGACAATGAAATCATTCCACGCGCACGCGAATACGACGAATGCGAGCGCTTTCCGCGTGACATCTGCGAACGCGCTTTCGCCGCCGGCCTGATGAATTTTGGCGTTCCGCGCGAACTGGGCGGCCCCGGTCTGGGTATTCTCGATACGTGTATTATCCAGGAAGAGCTCAATTACGGATGCTCAGGCATCTCTAATTCGATCAGTGCCAATGATCTTGGCGCGTTGCCGCTCTTGATCGCCGGCAACGACGATCAGAAACGCGCATATCTTGGCGCGCTGACCGAAAAATTGACGTTCTGCGCCTTTGCCATCACCGAACCGGGAGCCGGCTCCGACGTCGCCGCGATGAGCACCAGTTATCGGCGTGAAGGTGACAGCTTCATCCTGAACGGCACTAAGCATTTCATCTCGAACGGCTCGATGGCGGATTGGCTCGTAACTTTCGCGACCAGGGATAAGCGGCTTAAGCACAAGGGCATCTCGTGCTTCGTGTTCCCCTCCGAACTGGCCGGCATCACCCGCAACCGCATGCATGGCAAACTTGGACAACGCGCCGCCGATACCGGCGAGATCGTCTATGATGAAGTCCACGTGCCGTCCAGCGCGCTGGTCGGAGAAGAAGGCGAGGGTTTCAAGTACGCGATGGCCACTTTCGATCGCAGCCGTCCCGAAATCGGCGCGATCGCGTCGGGTGTGGCGCAACGCGCCTTGGACGAATGCGTCAAGTACTCACGCCAGCGCAGCGCGTTCGGCCAGCCCATCGCGAATTTCCAGGCGATTCAGTTCATGCTGGCCGACATGGCCGTGAGTATCGAGGCGATGCGGTTGCTGACGTACAAGGCGGCGTGGATGGTGGATCAGGGCGAAACTCCCAACGTAATCGCCAGCTATGCGAAGGCCTTCGGCGCCGACGCGTGCATGAAGATCACCACCGACGCGGTGCAAATCTTCGGCGGCTACGGCTATATGAAGGAGTATCCGGTCGAGAAACTTATGCGCGACGCCAAGCTGCTGCAGATTTATGAAGGCACTTCGCAAATCCAGCGCGTGGTGATTGCGCGTGATTTGCTCAAGGGCTAATCACCGGCCGCGGGTCTGTAAATATTCCGCGCAATCGCGGTCACCCATGAGCGCGGCACAAAACGCGTCATCTGCGCCATCGTAAAATTCAGTGCGCCGTTGACGTAAACGCCGCGCCGGCTGGCCGCCGCCGCGATCGCCTGCTCAACCACTTTGGGCGCTTCCATATAGGTGAATGACGGCATGAAGGCCTTTTCATTATGCGCCACGCCTTGGAATTCGGTGCGCACCGGACCCGGACAGACGGCGGTGACGGTCACGCCGGTGCCGCTCAGTTCAGCCGCCAGCCCTTGTGAGAAGCTCAGCACGAAGGCCTTGGTTGCGGCGTAGGTCGTCATGTACGGAACCGGCTGGAAGGCCGCGGTTGAAGCAACGTTGAGAATGGTGCCGCCGTGCCGCCGCACCATCGCGGGCAGGAACAACCGCGTCAGTGCAACCAGCGCCTTGACGTTAAGATCGATCTCTTCCAACTCGCGCTCGAGCGGCAGACGCTCGAAGTGGCCGGACGTGCCAAAGCCGGCGTTGTTGACCAGATAATCGATGGTCACCTGCTCGCCGTCGAGGCGGCGCTGGATTTCCTCCGGCGCTTCGCGGCGGCTCAAATCACATGCGATGACTCTGGTCTCCGGCGCGCCCATTTCCTTGGCGCGCGCGGCGATGGACCGCATGCGTTCCTCGCGCCGGGCAATCAGTACCAGGTTATATTTGCGACGCCCGAGCGAGTACGCGAACTGCTCGCCCAAGCCGCTTGAAGCTCCGGTAATCAGCGCGGTGCTCAATGCCGCCTCCGTTGGAAGGATACTGGGCCGGCCCGCACTGGCCGTCAACCGC
The DNA here is from genome assembly GCA_050736615.1 of Binataceae bacterium (SeqCode). GTDB lineage: Bacteria > Desulfobacterota > Binatia > Binatales > Binataceae > JBOHWJ01. Next base: position 54,047 of record JBOHWL010000111.1, read on the forward strand.
CAAAATCGTTGGAATGTTCAACCCGGAAGCGTTTTGCCAGTGACTGAGAGCGCGTCATGCCTGAAGCAGACCGAGTTCATCGCGAAAATGCTCGATTGTCCGCGCCAGCCCCGTACGCAGCGGCGTTTCCGGCGACCATTGGAGTTTGTCTCCCGCCAATGTGATGTCCGGACGCCGCCGCACCGGATCGTCCGGCCGGGCCGGATGGTAAGCAAGTTTTGACTGGCTGGCGGTCAGCTCGATCGCCAGCGAGGCGAGTTCGAGAATCGTGAACTCGTCCGGATTGCCGATATTCACTGGCCCGATGAAGCCCTCGACATCCATCATGCGCACGAGCGCCTCAATGATGTCATCGACGTAGGCGAATGAACGCGTCTGGGAGCCGTCGCCATAAATCGGGATTGGGTCGCCCTTCAGCGCCGCGATGCAGAAATTGGAGACGACGCGTCCGTCGTTGGGCGCCATCCGGGGACCGTAGGTATTGAAGATGCGCACGATGCGGATATCGACGTTGTTTTGGCGATGATAATCCATCATCAGCGACTCCGCCACGCGCTTGCCCTCGTCATAGCAGGAGCGCACGCCGATGGGATTGACATGACCCCAGTAGCTTTCGGTCTGTGGATGCTGCTCGGGGTCGCCATAGACCTCGCTGGTCGAAGTCAACAACATCCGTGCGCGCACGCGCTTGGCCAGGCCGAGCATGTTGATGGTGCCCATCACGCTGGTTTTGATCGTCTTGACGGGATTGTACTGGTAATGCACCGGTGAAGCGGGGCAGGCGAGGTGGAAGATGCGATCAACCTCGAGCAGGATTGGCTCGACAATATCATGGCGAACCATTTCAAAATTTGAATCACCGAGCAGATGAGCGACGTTGGTGCGTTTGCCACTGAAAAAATTGTCCAGGCAAATGACTTCATGGCCGTCGCGCAGCAACCGTTCGCATAGATGAGAGCCGAGAAAACCCGCACCGCCGGTTACCAGAGTTCGCACCCGTTCTCCTCGATCGCCAGGATGTAAAGGAGACGGCGCCGCCGGCCGCCACCTGCCCCCGCTGCCGTCGCACGGTTTCCAGTCGTACGCAACCAGTTTGCAACAGCGCTGAAAATGGCTGCCGCGCGCTCGCCTATCGTTTATTTTCCGCTACGAGATGGCGCACCGTGTCAATCACGTAAGCACAATCCTCGCCGCCCATCGTCGGGAAAATCGGCAACGACAGGCAGCGGCTGAAAACGTCTTCGGCGATCGGGAAATCGCCGTTACAATAACCGTAGCGCGCCTGGTAAAAATGCATCGTATGCAACGGGATGCAATGCACCGAAGTGCCGACCCCGCGCTCGCGCAGCAGTTCGACAAAACGGTCGCGCCCGATGCGCAGTTGTTCGAGGCGCAGGCGCGCCACGTACAGATGCCAGGCATGCTCGATGCCAGGTTCGCTCGTCGGAATTTCGAGCGCGGATTCTCCAGCGAACGCTTCATTGTATGCGTGCGCGATCGCCTGGCGCATCCGCCGCAGTTCATCCGCGCGCCTGAGCTGCGCCAGGCCAATCGCCGCATGCACATCCGACAAGTTATACTTGAAGCCGGTATCGTGAATTTCGTAGTACCACGAGCCGCCGCGATCGTAACGCTTCCAGGCGTCGTGATCCATCCCATGCAGGCTCGCGACCGCGATTTTCGCGGCCAGCCGATCGTCTTCGGTGGTGATCATGCCACCTTCGGCGCTGGTGATGTTCTTGGTGGCGTAAAAGCTGAAGCAGGTCACGTCGCCGATCGAACCGATGCGCACCAGGCCGCGATCCTTGATGCGCAACGCCGCCCCCACCGCGTGTGCGGCGTCCTCGACTATTTTCAAATCGTGCCGGCGTGCGATTGCGAGCAGGCGCGTCATGTCGCACGGATGGCCGGCGAAATGTACCGGCAGCAGCGCGCGGACATGGCGATGGGTGCCGCTTTCCAGCACTTGTTCGAGCCGCGAGCAGTCGATGTTGAGCGTCGCGGGATCGATATCGACGAATACCGGCCGCGCGCCCAAGTAGCCGATTACCTCGGCGGTCGCGGTGAAGGTGTAGGGCGTTGTGATCACTTCGTCGCCGGGGCCGACGCCGAGCGCAAACAGCGCGAGATGCAGCGCGCCGGTGCAATGCGCCACGGCCAGCGCGTTGCGCGCGCCGGCATAGATGGCGAATTCCTTTTCGAAACGCTTGGTCTTTGGCCCCGTCGTTAGCCAACCCGAGCGCAAGGTATCGAGCACCTCACGCTCTTCGTCAACCCCAATCGCAGGCCGATGAAACGGAATTTGCCGCATCGGTTATAACGTCCAGAATAGTCGGTCCTGAAGCGTGGGCGCCGACCGCATCATTCGCGCGCTCAGTTGATCCACAAATTCGCGCTCAAGCCGTTCCGCAGTGTATAGAGAGACACGGTCGGACGAAAGATGCGCGCGCAATATCATTACGCGTCAACGCCGGCGAGCGCCGGGAGAATTCTGGATCGAAAGCTTCCTTAGAGAACCTCGGCACAACCTCATTTGTCATTACTGAACGGAGCCCGCCATTAGCGTAGCCGCGGGCGGAGCAAGCATTCCAGGCGGAGCGGCTCCGCTGGCAGCGCTTCAGAATGACAGACTCGCCCCTTGTGCGGGTGCTTCCCTAGCTCCTGCTTGCTTCTTCGCCGGGGCCAATCGCGCCAGCGGGTGCCGTCCCCGGCATCACGTACGTAGGCACTCCGGTTTGTCTAACAACCGCTTCATGCAGTTTTTGCGAATCGACATCGTCTCGCAGCCCCAGCCGATTAGCCAGACCGAGCGCATAGCTCCAGAGATTCGGATATTTTTTGTAAAGATCGCTATGCACCTCGACATAAAGCGCATTGCCGCGCCATCCGAACTTGACCGGTTGATAAACAATCAACCCGGGTGTGCCAACTTTTATCTTATGAAAGAGCCGGTCGATATCTTCCGGATACAACCTGATACAGCCGTGGCTGACTTCCATGCCCACGCCCCACGGCACATTGGTCCCATGAATTGCGTATTCAGGCAGACTGAGTTCGAGCTTGAAATGGCCCAGCGGATTATCGGGGTCATCGCCGTAGACAACGTGCTCGGCCTCGCCATCACGCTCCAGATGCTCCTCGTAGATATCTTGAGGCACCACCCAGGTTGGATTCTTGACCTTCGCGGTGACCGTGAAGCGGCCCAGCGGAGTCTTCCAGTCGTAACGTCCCAGGCCCACGGGAAAGGTGTAAACCACCGACGGATGGGTGTTTGAAATGCGAATAATCTTGCCTTTTGCGCGCCGTGCAATCGGCGATGGATAATAGTAATACAACCGCATCTCGGGCACGTTCAGCACGAGCCCGACCCGTGGCGCTCGTGGCAGAATATGCTCGGAGGGCAATATGATGGTCTTGCCCGCCGGTGGGAGCCACCAGTCCATGCCGCCGTTGGCATCTGAAATTTCCTTGGCACTCAGCCCATACCATCGGGCAACGTCCAGCAGCGTATCGCCGGGTCGGAGCGTATAAGTAGTATCCGCGCCGACTAAAGCATCATGACCCTGAGGCAAAGGATACGCATAGAGCGGACGTTTAGCGAAATCGGTGCCCTTCCAGTTGCGCGCGAATACTGGCACGGATGCAAGGACAATCACCGCTATCGCCGCCCACACGACAATGGGTTTTTTTGACATCTTTTTTGGTCAGAGCGCGGTTAGTCGCGCTCTGTAGCACCGACGCGACCTTCCAGCCGATAAAACCGCCTGACGCTGAATTTTAGGTGAAGTTTGATCAGTGGGCAACCGCTCTGAGATTGGCAAATTTGAGCACCAACAACTTTACTCCAGCACGCTCGAAATTGACCCAGACTTTGGCCGCATCGCCACGTCCCTCGCGCCGTCGCACGACCCCACGGCCAAATGTCTGATGGGTAACCTGGCAGCCGACCGTAAAACCGTTCGGCGCGCCGCCGTCATCGGCGGGTAGCTGGCTGTCAGTGTAATCTACATAGGGCTCGCGTGGCTGGCGCAGGATCGGCTGTGGCTCGGTCTCAGGCGCTATCCGGCGCAGCAGGTCTTGTGACACTTCGGCCAAAAAGCGCGACGGGCGCGGTTCCTGGCGCTGGCCGTAAAGCTCCCGTGACAGCGTATTCGTCAAATAGAGCAGGCGTTGCGCCCGCGTCATGCCGACGTAACAGAGGCGCCGTTCCTCCTCGACCTCGCGCCCGTTGTCTTGCGCGCGCATATGGGGAAACAGGCCTTCCTCCATCCCGGTGATAAACACGATCGGATATTCGAGACCTTTGGACGTATGCAACGTCATCAGGGCAACGCTGCCACCTCGCGCCGCGATCTGGTCGCTGTCGTTGACCAGCGCCACCCGTTCGAGAAACTCGGACAATTCCCCCGGTCCGCGCTCGGCGTCGAAGTTGGACGCCGCGGAAAGCACCTCGGCGAGATTCTGGATGCGCGCGGCACCGTCGTTTTGTCCTTCCAGATAAGCAATGTAGCCGCTTTGCGCGAGGACCTCATCGACGATCTCGCGGACCGTGCAAGTGCCGGCGCGCGCCGCCAGATTGCGCATCCAGGAATATAGATTGCTGGCCTGCTTGGCGGTCCGTAACGCCACGCGCGACTCGGTCTCCAAGCGGCCGAGCGCCTCGAACGCCGTCACTTGATCGCGTGCCGCGGTCTCGCTGATGACCTCGAGCGTGCGTGCGCCGATGCCGCGCGGCGGTGCGCCAATCATGCGCTCGAGGCTCAAGCTATCGGCGGGATTGGCGAGCACGCGCAGATAGGCGAGCAAATCCTTGACTTCGCGATGTTCATAAAAGCGCAGGTTGCCCACGATGTAATAAGGAATGCGGCGGCGGACCAACGCTTCCTCCAGCACGCGCGATTGCGCGTTGACGCGGTAGAAGACGACGATATCGGCGGGTTGGCATTGGGTTTCATCCGAACGCGATTCGCAGACTCGTTCGCTCGGCGCCGCTTCGCTCCGCCGGGTGCTTGTCAGCCGCGCGATTTCGCGCGCGACAAAATCCGCTTCGTCGCGTTCAGTCAGGCCGGTGTAATAAATGACCGGTTCGCCGTCGGCGTTTTCGGTCCAGAGGCGCTTGGGCTTGCGCTCGCGATTATTCTGGATGACAGCGTCGGCCGCGGCCAGAATCGTTTTGGTTGAGCGATAGTTCTGTTCGAGTTTGAAAATGCGGGCGTTGGGGTAGTCACGTTCAAAGTCGAGGATATTGCGAATATCAGCCCCGCGCCATCGATAGATCGACTGGTCCTCATCGCCGACCACGCATAAATTGCCGCTGCGCGCCGATAGCGCGCGTACCAGCAGATATTGCACGCGATTAGTATCCTGGTATTCGTCGACCAGCAGATGACCGGCGTGTTGCTGCCATCGCTCGAGCACCATTGGCTCGGTTGCGAACAACTGATGGGTCAGCAGCAGCAGGTCGCCGAAATCCAGCGCATTCATCTCGCGCAGACGGCGCTGATAGAGTTCATAGAACTGCGCCAGATTGCGTTCACGCGAATCGGCCGCCGTTTCAGCCAGCGCGCGCGGCGTCAACGCCTCGTTTTTGGCCTGATCAATGCGCGCGCGCAGCAGTTCCGGCGGCGGTGAATCCGCTAATTGCGCCTCAGCGAGCACGCGGCGTATCGTCGCCAACGCCTCGCCCTCGTCGAGAATCGAGAAATTGCGGCTATAGCCGAGCGCGCCAATGTCATTGCGTAAAATCCGTGCGCAAGCGGAATGAAACGTGCTCACCCAAGGTAGTGCGCCGCCGCCGAGCAGGAGGGCTATTCGCTCGCGCATCTCGCTCGCCGCTTTATTGGTAAACGTAACGGCGAGGGTATGCGGCGCGGTGGCGAAACCCGCCGCAATAAGATGAGCGATCCGATACGTCAGCACGCGAGTCTTCCCCGAGCCGGCGCCGGCGAGAATTAAAATTGGCCCGTCAGGCGCGGTCACGGCGGCGCGCTGCGCGGGATTCAAATCGGCAAGATTAATCGATGGCATTGGTTGGAAAAACTTGGAGTCCCTGGTGGCAGGAAAAAGATACCGGCTTCGCCCGCATGCGGGAAGTGGATCCGTCGAATTTGTGTTTATAATGCGATCGAATCGTTACTGGCTTCAAACATGGCAAGATACGAACCGCACGATCGCTTCTATCGCAAAGCTCGCGCACAAGGACTGCCTTCGCGCGCTGCGTTCAAGCTCGAGGAAATGATCGCACGCTTTGATCTGCCGCGGGCGGGGGCGCAGGTTATCGATCTCGGCTGCGCTCCCGGCGGCTGGCTCGCGATTCTCGCGCGGAAGGTCGGCGCGAACGGCCGGATTATCGGCGTTGACCTGGTCAGTTGCAAGGTTAACGCGCCCAATGTAATCACGATGGCCCGCGATATTCGCGACCGCACCCTGCCAACCGAAGTCATACGACGGCTCGGCGCCGCCGCCGACCTCGTGACCTGCGATGCGGCGCCCCGGCTCAGTGGCATTGCGGAACACGATCAGGCGGGTTCGCTCGAGTTGCTCGAGGCGGTGCTGGATTTCATTCGCGAGAGTCTAAAACCGCATGGCGCCGCGGTCGTGAAACTGTTCATGGGCGCGGAATTCAACCATATCGGCGCGCGCTTCAAAACGTATTTCGCCCAAGTCGAAATCGTAAGAGTCAAAGCCAGCCGTCCCGGCTCGTCGGAGCTTTACCTCGTCGCGCGGGGTTTTCTCGGCCGGAGTCGACAGCGATGACCGTGGCGTCGCCACGCGGTGGCGGGTAAGAATTGAACTGGGATAGCTGATGAGGGTGTGCCGAATCCCGCTGATTCTCTGTCTGGTCCTCGTGCTGTCCGCATGTGGTGGCAAGGCGATGCATCTTGCCAATCGCGGCCAGGTCCTCGTCGAGGTTGCCAACGTCGGTTATGATCAGGAAAGCGGCGCTCATTACGTGCTGCTGGAAGATCGTGCGAAGGGGCGCAGTCTGCCAATCATGATTGGTGAAGACGAGGCGCGCGCGATCATGTTCGAGCTGCACGGCATCAAGCCCGAACGGCCGCTTACTTATCAGCTTCTGCAAAAGGTCATCCACGCCACCGGCAATCATCTCGATCGTGTCGTGATTGCAAACGTTCACGATGAGGTCTATTTCGCCCGCATCGTTCTTGACCAGGGCCGCTACGTAATCGATAGCCGTCCGAGTGACGCGATCGCGCTTGCGATCGGCCTCAAAGCGCCGATTTTTGTTTCCGACCGGCTCTTCCAGGCCGACGCCGCGACCGCGAGTGCGCCTGACACGCAGCCGACCGCCTCGGGCCTGGGTCTCACGGTTCAGGAACTGAGTCCCGCATTGGCGGAGTACTTCGGCGTGCCGCCGCGCAGCGGCGTGGTGGTGGCGGATCTTGATTCAAAGGCGGCCAGGGCTGGAATTTCCCGCGGCGACATCATCATCCGCGTCGGGCCGAGGCAGGTGACTACGCCGCGGGAGTTCGGCGCGATCGCGGCGGCGCAACGGACGGCTACCGTGACCTTAACGGTCCGCCACGGCAAGAATATGCGCGAGATCACGCTCGAGCATGGGAGCTTGCCGGCGATACCGGCGTTATGAAGGCCGCTCAGCGCCGGATCAGCAAACTACGCAAGAAACGCGGATCGATCGATTCAGCCGGGTCGAGCTCGGCGAAGTCTTCCTCCAGCACGTTGAGGCAAGAATTCACGAAATCCGCGCAGCGCTTGCGTAGTGCCGGACCCAGCCGCACTTCCAGTAACGCTGACGTCCGTTGATGAAATTCCCCGTTCAGGCGCGCCGGCGGACCATTCTGTGTCATCAGAAGCGTGCGCACGCGACCCAGGAGTCGTGGCTCGATCGGTTCTATCGATAGGCTGCCTTCCAGCGTTTGGCGCACCAGCGCGGTCAACAATATTTGACTGAGTTGAATCTGATATCCGGCGATGTGGGCGCGAAAGGGCGCGGCGGCGATATCCAAGCCAAGCAAACCGGCGAACAACTCGGGCACCGCCTCGAGCCGCTCGAGCATCGCATAGCCCAAGTGAAGGTCGGCCATCGTGCGGAACGCGCGCATCAGAACCGCGCCACCACCGTCCAATCCGGCATGGAACAGTGGCTGACGCCGCAGAAACCCGCTGAGCGCCTCGCGATAAGGCGAATCGAGATAGGGTACTTCAGGCGCCTCCTCAGACGCGAGTCCAAATTTGCTCTGGACCAACTCGGCACGCTTGCGCAGATCGATCGTGAGGCTCACGCCGAGGCGAAATAAGAGCATTAGAGGTGTCTCGCGCAAATGGCCGATTGCGGATGCGAGCTCACCGCCCGCCAGATGCTCGAGCGCAAGATTGAGATAATCGTGCGTCATCGCGACCGCGACGCGCACCGCTTCGAGATCGCCAAAGTCCACCGCCCTGGCCACCAACACGCGATTGGCTACCAAGGCCATCTCGCTGCGCAACTGCCGCTTACCTTGCGCGGCAAATCCGGCGGTCAGGGCGGCGTTGAAGAGTGAATTATCCGCACCCTGCGGCACTGGTGAGACTTCGGGCGGCAGAAATTCAGCTTCTTCCAGAACGTCACGCATCGGCGGCGGATATTGTCGGCGCAATTCGGCGAAATTGCGCGGGCTCAAATAGGCGAAGACGCTCTGCGATTCGAAAAAATCGGGAAAGCCACGGTCCGCCAGCCGTGACCTGCGGAATTGATAAGCCTGTTCTTCCAGTTCGACCACGACGCCCCAATAGATTTCCTCCATCAAGGCGGCGAAATAGTTGTAGTCGCGCTCGAACGCCTCCTCGATGAATTCCAGCAGATACGCCTGGATGGCGTCGTGGCGAATGAACTCGATGAGGTAATGCTCGTCGAATTGAACGAAACTATCCGACGGCATATCCGAGAATTCCTGCGGCTCATCGATCCTGTGAACTTTGATGTATTGGCGCAGGAGCAGCGAGACCAGCTCGAGATCGAGTTCCATCAGCGCCTCGGCCATGCGCTCGCGCCCGGCTTCGGCGAGCGCCTCGATCCATTCGCGCATCCGCGTCAGGTTGGGACGATCTTTATCCCAGCAGTCGAGGTCGAACAGCCATTTTATCTGTTCGGGGATCGCGAGGCTCAAAAGATCGCCGGCGTCAGCGCTGCCAATCTCCTTGAGCGTGTAAAAAAGCGTTTCGGGCGCGAATGAACGAACGAGCCGCTCCGCTTCCGGGGCGGACAGGATGAGGTCACGTTTCTGACGTGCGGGTAGCCCGTAAAGGAACTCCAGCTTTTCCTGGAAGGGCAGGTTGAGAAATTGTTCTTGCCTCGAATCGGCCATATGGCATCGCTGAGCGGTCCATCTAGTTTCGCAAGATACCCTTCCGCTTGCGTGCCGATCAAGGTGGTTCAACAAACCCGGCGTAAGATCGGCCGTGGGCATCAGAGCGGCATTTCGCTCGTATGCTATTTTAGCGGAAAGCTCGATGCATGAGGCGAGGACAAAGGTTGGCCGGCGGCGTGTCGCAATGACTATCGCGGGCAGCGATCCCGGCGGAGGGGCCGGCTTTCAGGCCGACCTCAAGACTTTCGCCGCTTTTGGGGTTCACGGCTATTCCGTGATCACGGCGGTGATCGCTCAGAACAGTGCGCGAGTCGAGCACGTCCATGCGCTTGAAGCCGGCCAGGTTACGGAACAGATCCAGGCGTTGCTCAGGGAGCGGCGTCCGGAGGCACTCAAGACTGGCGCGCTCGCGAGCGCGTCG
>JBOHWL010000112.1:0-6043 GCA_050736615.1 Binataceae bacterium (SeqCode)
AGCCGCTGGAGGCGGCCGGACATCCGGTCAGAAACCGGCCGCGCCGGCGCATGATGACGAGGCGGCGTTTGCCTTCGCCAAACGGGTCGGAAGAGCCGGGGCGGGGTCGCGCGGCCAGCCGCCCGTCGGCGACGTAATTTACCGGCACGTTGGGTAAAGCGGCGCGCACCCGCGCGGCCATCGCGCTGGCGCGGCAGGCCGCCTCGATGACTACGGTGTCGAGGTCAAATCTCATCGCCGCCGCCGCCGAGCATTTCAGAGATACGTTTCAACTCTGTCATCTTCTCGCGCAAAATCCCGATCAGGCGTTCGAGTTCGGTGCCACTATGCGCCGTGATCTCGATTCTGAGCTCATCCGAGCTTAAATTGTTGGGCGGCATAACGCTAATTGTGCGCGGCAGGCCGAGTGACGCCACTTGCTCGCGAATACGCTCGAGCTGCCTGCGCAGGCGTGGGAAGCGAAGCTCCTTCAAGTGCTCCGCCAGCATGCGCGCACGGGCGGGCGCCGAACCCGACCCGCGCAACACGCGTTGAATCCCAGGGCTGGCAAGAATCGCGCTGATCGGCTGATTATCCCGCACAGCGATTTCATCGAGCATTTCGAAAATTGTTACGAATTGGGCTGTGCGCAAATTCATGGTCCGCGCGACATCATATAACGCCGTGCAGTCAGCCTCGGACAATTCGAGCCATCGTCCAACACAGGCGGTCGGCAGATGGCGCTCCGCGGCCCATGCCCGAACCTGCGCCTCGGTTTCAGCTAACATGACAATGCGGCGCAGTCGTGCGATGTGGGGTTCGCATGCACCACGAGAGCGCGGGTCGCGGCGAGCAGGGACGCATCAATCACCGCCGCGGGCACGGCCGGGGTTTGAAAAGCTTCGGCGCGTGCCGCCAGCATTGAGAAAAATGCCGCCTCCCGGGCGCGGTCGCGTCGGCGCAGACCTTTGGCATAGATTCGGCACTTTTGCGCCAGCACCTGGGCTACGGCCCGTCGCCGTACGGTAGTTAAATCCGCGCAAAGTAATTTTGCTAACGTCAGGATGCGAAAGCGGTCGAGTGCGGGAATCGTGGCCGATAATTGGCCGGGATGGCCGGCGCGCCGGATTACGTGAGTCTCGTCGAGCAGCCCGATCGGATGCGTTATCAGGATGCGCAACCATAAGTCGTAGTCTTCGGCCGCGCGCATAGCCTCGTCAAAGCCGCCCATCGCATGGAACAAATCGGTGCGTAGCATTACCGCCGAAGGGCTGACCAAACAGGTATGCAGCGAATCCAGAAAAATGTCGCCTCCACGCTTAAAATGGCGCCGGCCGGGATTCACGCGCGTCCCATCACGCAACCACAATTCTTGTGTTTGGCAAATCGCGTAATGCGGATTCACCCGCATGAACATGGTTTGACGCGTTAATTTGTCGAGCATCCAGCAATCGTCGGAATCAAGAAACGCCAGCAGCGGTGCCGACGCTTGCGCCGCTCCAGTGTTGCGGGCGGCCGCCACACCGCGATTGGCGGTGCGAAAAAGCCGGATACGGCCCGGTGGTGCGGACGCGAGGCTCAACGCCAGCGTTTCCAACTCGGCGAAGGTGCCGTCGGTCGAACCGTCGTCCACGACGATCAGTTCCAGTGGGACGTCTCGTTGGGCAAGCACGGACATTAGCGCCTCGCGCATCATCGCGCGGCGATTATAGGTCGGTACGACGACACTTACCGCAGGCCTCATGTTAATCGCGTCTTGTGTGGTCGCGCGGAGCGCGCCGTTCAGAGAAGCATTTCGCGATGCGCTCACGCAGATGCTCGATACCTTCGCCGTTGAGGGTCGAGCACATAAGCGGCAACTCGCCGAGCGCGGCGAACTGGCGTAATGCTTCCGCGCGCTGCGAACGCTTTAGCTTGTCGGATTTGGTGGCCACGACGATGAGTCCGACGCCGCGCTGTTTGAGCATCGCGGCAAGTTCAAGTTCTTCATCCGCTGGGCCGCGACGGGCGTCGATGAGCAAGACCAGCGCCGCCAAAGTCTCGCGCCGCGCAAGATAATCGTGCATCAATGCCGCTATTTGGCCCGCTTCCCGCCGTGGCATCCGCGCGTAGCCATAGCCTGGCATATCGACCAGCGCGAGATGATCGCCGCTGGTAAAGAAATTAAGCATCCGCGTCCGTCCGGGCGTTTTGCTGGTCCGGGCAAGATTACGCCGCGCGGTGAGCGCGTTGAGCAGCGAGCTTTTGCCCACGTTTGATCGCCCGGCAATGGCAATTTCGATTCGGTCCCATCGCGGACATGAAGTCAAAGCCGGTGCCGAACTATGAAAATCCGCATCGAGCCGCATCGTGCCGATCTTACTCTGAGCGAGCTGCGCGCGAATCCATCTGATGCGGATCAGGCAGCCAAGGTGGGCAGCAATCGCGCAACCTCATGCTCGACCCGCGTCCCCTTGAAGAAATCCGGGTTCATTCCAGCGTGCAGCCTGACCGGATTGACGAAGACGAAATCGCGGAAATTCTCCGCGCTGATCAGGCCCCTTTCCACCAATTCATACGGTTCGGCCGCCGCGTCGCGCATATCCATCAGGTCACGATGCCCGATGTCGGAGCCCAGCACGACATTGAGCTGCACGCCGAAGGGTATGCGCCTGCGCTCGAACGCCCAGACGGTAACCTGGTCATCACCTTCGCATCCGAAGAAAAAACTGGGGATGAAACGGTCGCGGATATCGGACAGCCGCTCGATCCCGCACAATGCGAATTCGTCTAGGTCGGCGGGATTTTCGAACGAGCCCCACATTAAATCGGAGACCTCCTCATGGCGCGTGGGAAAATTGGCGACAAAGCGCTCGTCACCATAGCGGCGGCAGAGGTCGCGGAAAAGTTCACGATCCAGATTGCCGGGGTCGAAGTTGCCAAGCACGTTGACGTTGTGCATCTTCCAGTGACCTATCAGGTCGCCGTAAAGCACGCGGGCCCAGCCGACGCCACCTTCCTGAAAGCAAAACTTAAGCTGCGGAAAGCGCCGGGTCACGCCGCCAAAAAAGAGCGCCTTGCAGACCGCTTCCGCAGTCGAGGCGAAATGGCCGATGTGATTGTGCATGAAATTGGAAATCGAGCCGCGAAAACCGATTCCGGTGCCTTTGGAATGGAAGGTCGGCGCGACTTTGAGCTCGGCGCATCGCGCCCACACTGGATCGTAATCGTACTCGCTATCGAGCCCATAGCAGTCGTACCAGCATAGCTGGCGGCTCAGTTCGGGCGCCTTGCGCGCGAGCGCTGGGATGGGCCGGCGCACATACGCCGGCATCACTATCGCTTTAAATCCCAGTTGCACGACCGCATGATCAAGTTCGGCCAGGGCTTCGGCCGGTGTATGCATCGGGATGGCGGCGACGGGCGTGAGCCGGTCCTGGCATTCGTGAAAAATTTCCGCGTGATAACTGTTCAGCGCGTGGCAAGCCGCCCGCCGCACACCTTCCTCCCAGATATGGCTCAAATTGAGGCCGAGACTGGGATAAATGATAGAGAAATCCAGCCCCATTTGATCAAGGCGCTCGCGCGCAAGCTTAGGCAGCGAGCTGGTGGCGCGATCAAGCGTATTTCTGGTCGGATGCGCCCACCAATTTGGCCGCGGGGTACGCGAATCCAAACGCTCGGCCGGCGTCATCCGGTTCCAGGCGAAAGAGAAGCCCGAGTCCGGTGTACGCTTGAAGCGCTCGATCATCGAAGCGCCTCCAAACTCGCGCAAATACTCAAAGTACACCGGTTCGAATTCGGCCGCATGCCCATCGCAATCAATGATCGGATGGTGCACGCGTGCCCGCGCCGCCGCACCCCGTGAAACGCTCCGATGCGCGGTTGTCATGAAGGCCTCCTCTGACTGAGGAACAACGGCGGACGTATGTCTTCGTCCCACGAGTGCTCGCGGTCTATCGTGGCGGCGCTGACCTTACGGAACGGCGCTATTCGCATGAGCAGCGCAGGCCGTCTGAGCGCGAATTGATCGCTCGTGGCAGCCGCGCGGGCCGGAAATTCGTGAAGCGCACTTGCAATCAACACGCGAGCTTGCTGCTCGTCTCATCGCTGACCGACCTAACGAACGGCCACAAACTGCGTAGACTAGCAGACTTTGCGCACGTGGTCGCATACCGCCCATCTTATCTGCTGCGCGCGATCGTCGAGAGGCTCAGTACGCGTAACCGCTGAACAGTCCAATACCGTACACTGTTCCGACGGTTCGCTCAGTCCGAGTTGCGCTCTTTGGAATCTTGACGCAGCTCGCGGACTCGCGTGCTCGCTTCGCTCGAAGACTCGCTCCGCTGGCGGATGGATTCGCCTTCGACGCGCTCCGGCGCGATATAGCGGCCACTGGAGCGCAACAGCGCCGTCAGCTTGCGCGTCCCCGCGGGCACCAGACCGCTGTCGGGCCAAATCGGTGGAGCGTTGGGTGATTCGGCGCGTGCCCGCGCCTCAGGACCCATTGGCGGTTGCTTTTTCGAGGATGACATAAAGAATACGGCCTTCCCGCTTCACTGATATTACCTTGAAGCGCGCGTCTGGTTCAATCAGTAATTCTTTCTGGCGCGGACAGGCCGACAGCATTGACACGTCCCTGGCGCCGCCACCGCGAATTTCCGCAATCACGCCTTCCGGCGTCGCGAAACGTCCAGCCCGGTAGAGTACGCGGCTGGTGCTCCAGAAGGCGTCGCTTCAACCGTCGCGCCTGGCACGTACTTGGCAAGCGCTGCGTCGATTGGCATGCGTACGCCGCGCCAGACCGTGTCGCCATAAACCGGCAGCTTCTGCATGAGCCGATACAGCGCGTGCGCCTGGGCGGTGACCTCGCCGCGCCGCCACGGCGCGTTGATGTCGTCGGAATGGGCCGAATAATCCCAGCCGGCGCGCCATTCCGCGGGTGTCGCCACCTGCATCATCGCCCGCTTGATGCGCTGCACCTGCGCCCAACGGCCTTCGCTGAACGACGTGCGCAGAGTTGTGTCGTAGATGATGCCGAGCCGGCGCACGCTGCCGAGCTGCACTTCGCGCGTCTTGCCGGTCAGCGGGTCTTCCATTGGGCGCCGTCCGCACCATCCGCGCGCTTTCAGGATAGGCTCCAGCTTGGCGCGAAAATCCTTGAACGCGATCCCTTCGCCGACCGCCTGATCGACGACCTTGCGGATGTTTTCGAGCAAATCGGTCGTCATCGCCTTGGCGACGGTGAACGCGCGCTGATGCTCTGACTGTCAGACGTCCCGATAGTCGAAGCCGCGCGCCAATCCCTTCTGGCGGAAGAATTTGACCGCCTGGTCGAACGGCAGCGCCTGAAACGCGAAATTATCGGGTACGTCAGCCATCGCTATCAGCGGCGCCTTTTATCTGCCCCTCCCCCATTTCATGGGGGAGGGTGAGGGTGGGGTGACTGCGCCTCCGCACCCCCTCTCTTATCTCCCCCGCGGGAAGCGCGGGGGAGAGGGCAATCAAAGATTTTTACTTTCTCGCTCCGCATTCGCTCCGCTCAATCATGTGCACGTCGCAGACTCCTTTGCTCGCTCCGCCTTCGGCTCCGCTAGTGTTTGCGCCTGCGTGGCCGTTTTGGCGGTTCGACCTGGCCAGCCAGGTTGGCGGAGAAGCCGGCGCGGGCGAGCAGATCGACGAACCGCGACGTGTCCATGTCCGCCACGGCGCATGCGAGTTCATGCTTCATCGCGGCGTAATCGTGGGTCTGCTTGAGCCTCCGGATGAGCGGCTTGACCATCGGCGCCAGCGCCGCATCCGACTCATCACGCAATTTCTCGACGAACCGATCTATCGCGGCTTCGGCTTCGCCGAATTGATCTCGTCGGAAGATGCGCAAGTAGCAGTCGACGCGCTCAATAATCGCGAAGCCGGCGGCCGTGCAATCCGGGTAGAGATCGCCCAGGTGCGCGAGCCCAGATAGCGCCGCGCGGCGCTAGTGGAGCGGAGCGAAACGAGCAAACGAGTCCGCGAGGCGCGTTCAAGGATAAGTCTGAGCGATGAGGGGGGCGCGAGCGAGCGTGAGGCATGCGCGATGTTGCGG
>JBOHWL010000113.1:0-20537 GCA_050736615.1 Binataceae bacterium (SeqCode)
CTCTTGCCGATGATCAAGCACGGGCGCAGTGCCTATTTCGTACAGCAAAACCGCGGCAAGCGCAGCCTGTGCCTGGACTTTGGCAAGCCCGAAGCGATTCGGCTGCTGCATTCACTGGCCGGCAAGGTGGACGTGGTCGTCGAAAATTACGGCCCCGGTGTATTGGAAAAAAGACGGCTCGATTACGCTTCGCTGCGCGAGATTAATCCGCGCATCGTGATGGCTTCGATTTCAGCGTTCGGACGGACCGGACCATTATCACATAAGGTTGGTTACGATTATATCGCGCAGGCCTTTTCCGGGGTGATGCATATGACTGGCTATCCCGATCGGCCACCAGTGATTATCGGTTTGGGAATCGGCGATCAAAACAGCGGCGTTCACGCCTTTTCCGCGATTGGCTATGCGCTTTACTACCGGGAAAAGACCGGTACTGGACAGCATATTGATATCTCGATGGTCGATGCGCTTTATCATATGCATGAAGTTAACATTCAAGCGTACGCGATGACCGACGGCCAATTCGTGCCCGAACGCATGGGTTCGCATCACGCTCTGGTGGCCCCATGCGGCGTTTTCCAAGGTCCGCAAGGATATATCGTGGTGCTGGTGCTTGATCGTCAATGGCCTTCGATGGTCAAGGCAATGGACCGTCCGGAGCTGATTGAAGACGAGCGCTTCGCCACCGGAACGGCGCGGGGCGCAAATCAAAAGGCGCTGATCGCGATCATCGAGGGATGGATGCAATCGCTGCCGTCGGATGAAGCGGTGTTGGAGGTGCTCGAGCGATATCGAATTGCCGCCTCGCCGGTGATGTCCGTTGCCGACAGCGTTACGCACCCGTATTTCAAAGCGCGTGGAATGATTCGAAAGGTCCCGGATCCTATACTGGGTGAAGTGACTATTCCGGGCTTTCCATTGAAGTTTTCCGAATTCCCCGACCTTCCGGAGTTGCAGGCGCCGCTACTCGGTCAGCATGGCGGGGAAATCCTGCGCGATTTGCTCGGCTTGACCGAGCGGCAGATCAGCGATTTGAAGGCCGCCGGCGTGGTGTTTTCGGCGGACAAATGAAGGTGCGTACGTTGGTACGCGGCGCCGGGTGCACCTTAAGTACGAAGACAATAATGGGAGGTCCCGCCAGACTCCCGATCGCCAAGCATGGGTGAAAGGAAGTCGTACCGTATTGGAATCGCCTTTCTGCGGGCTGCCCTGCGCGACGGCGCTGAAACCGGCGCGTAGGGGCGCAATCCAGCCGGGCTCCCATGATCGTCTCTGTGAAGATACCGGCAGAGCGCGCGAAATCCGGCGCTTCAAGACGCCGTGCGGCCGATACCAACGTCGATCATGGAGCGTTGACGTGCCCGTTCTTGGTCGCCCGCGCAAAGTCGTTTGCGCTTGGTCGCGAGGTGCCGACGTTTTTGTCGCGCCGTGACTGTCGCACCTCCAGAATCGCCACCGCTTTGCGCAAATAGCGGATTCCTCCAGCGACTTCTTCCACGGTCAACTGTTCGACTATGGGGTGCAAGAACCTGCGGCCCTGCTCGACCATCACTTGCAGGAATTTATGACCTTTGGCGGTGAGTGAGACCTGTTTCTCGCGGCCGGAGGCGGGGTCTTCCACGATTTCCAACAGGTTTAAGGGCGGACGTGCCATGCCCCGCAGCGCCTTGGTGATGGCGGAGCTGCTTACTTCAAACCATGACTGCAGCAGCCGTTCGATATCCTTGCGCCGCATTCGCTCGCCGTTGCTTCCCTCCGAACGGATCAACCATAGGATAGCTGTCTGTTTGCGCGACAGTTGCCCGGCACGCATCTCGTCTTCCAGCGCGATGCACGCCTTGTAATGAACTGGATAAAATAGCTCCAGCAGTTCGCTTACGCGGCTGTCCTGGGTGATCGCTTTGCGACTCCTTGGGGTCATTCCTAAACCATCTCCTGCACTATTTCTACGGGACATCGTTTCTGTTGACAACCCTTCCCAAGACCGGTTTATAGTTTCCTCGCGAAAAGATTAACGCACGGAATGGTTCCAAATAGCGAAACCGAATAAGAAGGTAACGGATCGAGCCATGAAACAGAAGTCAGAAGTCAGGCTGGCGCCTTCGGGCACGCATACCCGCCACTCGCTTATCGGATGTAGCGACCGGTTCGTGTGAAGGCACCGAGCGAACGGATCAGGAGAGTTAAAAATGCCCGCGGAAGAACTGCTGATTGACGCCGACGGCCATATCCTCGAACCGCCCGATTTATGGGAGCGATATCTGGAACCGAAGTATCGCGAACGCGCGATACGCATCCCGGTTGGCGAGGATGGCTACGAATTCCTCCAGATCGACGGCAAAAAGGCGCAATTAACGAGCGCGGCCCTGCTTCATTCGCTGGGAGGAATGAAGAAACTGCGGGAAATGGGCTCCCAAGTTGAAGAGCATAACGCCGGTCGTCGCGAGGCCTTGGGTGCCGGGGCTCAGCAAAAACACGCGGCTTTCGACAGTTTGGCCACCGGGCGGACGGAGGATACGTACCTCTCAGGATGCGCGCCCGGGGCGATGGACATGCGGGAACGGCTCGAAATTCTGGACCGGGAAGGCATGGCGAAGGCGGTGCTTTATCCGACGATCGGATTGTTGTGGGAGGCGGAACTGTTCGATCCCGAACTGTCCAGCGCCTACTGTCGCGCTTATAATCGCTGGATTACGGATTTTTGCGGTGATTCCGGCGGACGGCTCGTACCGATTGCGCATATTTCATTCGGGGACCCTGATGAAGCGGCGCGGGAACTCGAACGCGCCGTCAGGTCCGGATGCAAGGGCGCGTTCGCTTGCCCCTTTACCATCACCCGCAAACCGCATGGCCATCCCGACCACGATCGCATTTTCGCGGCGGCGCAGGACCTCGACGTGCCACTTGCGATTCATCCCACGCTGGAGCCCCCTGAATGGGGCGTCCATCAGCGTTTCGACGGCATGGCATGGGCGGATTGGTACCTTGACCTGTTCGCCGCGCAAGGTGTGCCGCAAGCCTTCGCGACCCTGTTTCAGTATGGGGTGTTCGATCGTTTCCCGCGCCTGCGCGTGGTTGTGCTGGAATCGGGTGCCGGCTGGATCGGTTACTGGCTCGACCGGGGCGACGCGATTTATCGCCACACCCAGCTTGGTGGCACTGTGCAGTTAAGGGAACGGCCATCGTACTATTTCAAACGGCAGTGCTTTATTTCCGGAGACCCGGACGAACGATCGGTGGCGGCGTTGACGCGCCTGGTCGGAGAGGACCGTTTCTTCTGGGCCAGCGATTATCCGCATCCCGACCATCCCGGTGATTATCTCGAGGAATTACGCGGAATGGTGGAAGGGATGTCGGCGGCGGCACGGCGCGGTGTGTTGGGAGAGAATGTCGCGCGCGCTTATAAACTGCTGTGATCGCCTGGATATAGCCACGCGCCGCAAATAAGCATTGCTGGCGCAGATATGATACGCAGGCCGGGAAAGCATAGTCCCGCGAATCGTGCGGGGCTCGGGACGCACGGTGCGACTGTAACCGGAAAAACGAGGTCACTATGAAATTCATGTTTTTCTGTCTGCCCACCCTGCCAGCCACGCTGGAGGAACGGCGCGAGTTGCGCCCCATCGCCAACCAAACCGAGCGTTGGCAGCGAATGTTCGAGGAGGTGGTCGCGCTCGCACGCCGGGCCGAGGAATTGGGCTTCGATGCCATGGGCTTTCCCGAGCATCATTTGCACAGTGAAGGCCTCGAGATGGGAGGATTGCCGACCCTCTACCAGCACGTCATCGACCGCACTAACCGCATCCGCGTAGGTCCGATTGGATATGTGCTGCCCGGATGGAATCCACTGCGTCTGGCATTGGAGACCGCGTGGCTTGATCAGTTGAGTAAGGGACGGACGTTCGTCGGTTTTGCTCGCGGGTACCAAACCAGGTGGCTGAACCAGATGGCCCAGAAAATTCACGTCAGCGCGACGGTCAGCGACAAGAGCCAGTCAGACCGCGTCAATCGGGAAGCTTTCGAGGAGGTTTATCGCATCCTCAAGCTCGCATGGGGCGCGGAGCCGTTCAGTTTCAAAGGCAAGTACTACGAGTATCCCTATCCATACGAGGAGGGGACACCGTGGCTCGCGCATGAATGGACCCGCGAATTCGGCGCACCCGGAGAAGTGGATGAGTTGGGGCGCGTGCGCAGAATCAACGTGGTGCCGAAACCCTATCAAAAACCCCATCCGCCGCTTTTCCAAGCATTTTCGGTCAGTGAAGAGACGGTACGCTGGTGCGCCCGCGAGCATATCGTTCCAACCATTCTGCTCTCGCAGCCGGAGGTCACGCGCAAGCATGCCGAAGCTTTCCGCGAGGAAGCGCGCAAGGCGGGACGAACTCTCAAGCTGGGCGAGGGCATCGGCGTAATCCGCTGTCTGTATATCGGGCGAGACCGCGATCATGCATATCAACTGGCTGAGAATGGAGCCTGCGGGGTTGGCTTCCGCAAGTTTTTCCATCATTTTGGCTTCACTGAGGCCTGGCGCGAACCCGAAGATGATGAGCGGTACGCGGGCCGGCCGCTTCCACAATCGGAATGCACGGTCGATCGCATGGCGCGGGCTAAATTCGCACTCTTGGGCAACACGGCGGATATTCAGGCCGAAGTGGGCGCGATTGTCGAGAACGTCAATCCCGAATGGTTCGTATGGCAATCCGATCAGGGTCTGCTGCCTTTCCCCGAGGTGATGCGGCAACTCGAAACCTTTGGCAAAGAGATCTTGCCACGGTACAAATCTTAGGTGAATCCGCACCCGGCGTAGGATCGGGATTTTCTATGCAAGGCGGATGTGGATATTGAACCCGCCATATGGCTAAGCCACGCCGCTTATGCGATGAAGTAGTCAGACCCGAAGGTAATTGAACGCGGGGTGTGGTGGAATCGGAATCTGGCGCACCCCGCTTGCATTACGGAGCCTCGCAGGGACGCGCGTCCGGCTCGCAAGCCGGGCTGATTGGAGATGCGTTCCTCGCTACACGGTTGCGGTCGTTGCATCCCCGAGGTTATCGCACCGGTTCAAGTACACGGTGTCTCGTCCATCGGCGGCGCTTCAAGTAGAAAGGCATTCCGCATTTACTATTTGGATATGCTGATAACCTGCCTTGAGCAATCGCATTTTTAACTCAGCGGCATTACCCACGACTACCCAGCGCAAAGCATCCGCCGCGAGCATTCGCTTGCACGCGGCGGTTACCTGAATTGCGTCGATCTGGCGCAGGCGCTCCTCGAATGTCCAAACGTAATCGGAGGGTTGGCCGAGCAACAGACCCTCAGCGAGCGCGTCAGCCGTTTCCGCGCAGGTCTCATAGTGACTATAGTTCCGACCGACAAGATAGTTAATGGCACGACTAAGCTCCTCATCGGTGCACGGGGCACAAGAGGCGAGACCTTGAAGCTCTTGATGTATCTTGCCCATCGATTCGATCGTGCGGTCCGGGCGGACGGAACAGCAGATGATCCAAAGCCCGCCATCACGCGTACGCGAACGCCAGGATTGCGCTCCATAGGTCCAGCCTTTATTTTCGCGCAGACTCAGATTAAGCCGTGACGTGAACATGCCCGCTGAAATAGCGTCGACGACCATCAAGGCGAGACTGCTTTCCTGACGCGGGATGCGTAATCCCAAAAACAAGCCGCATTGCTTCGCGCGCGGGAAATCGACCAGCATTAGCTCAGGATTCTCGTTAACAGCGAGCGGAGCGGCGTGCTGTTTGCTCGTTGTCGCGTTCGAATCAATCCGCGAAGATGATTTACGCCATCGGCGAAACCCATTCTCCAATAGTGGGCGCATTTCCGTGCACGCGGACCCGCCCGCCACGATCAAGGTGCCGCGTCCGGGTGATAGATGCTCGGCAAAGTACCTACGTATGTCTTCCTGCGTGAGGGTTGTGGTAGTGCGCGCGCCACCGCCGGTAATATAAGAAGGGCCGTACTGATGATTCGCCGGAAACAACATCTGTGCAAGCAGCCGCGACGCGAGATTGAATGGACTGAGTAGTTCGCGCGAGATCAATTCGATCCGGGCCGCTCGCACACGGGCGAAGGTCCGCATATCGAAGTGTGGATTTGCTAATGATTGCGCATACAATGTCAGGGCGCTGGGCAAATTGCAGGCGAGCGCGGACATTGCGACGATTGCGCCGTCGGCCGCTCCCCGCCCGCTAATCGTCGCGCCTAATAATGTCAGTCTCGCATCAAGCTTGGCGCCGTTGAGTAATGCGGCGTCGCTGAACATTGCCATCGCCAGCTCCGCGCGGCCGCTTTGCGTGGGCGCGTCAACGCCAAAGCCGCCATCACAGACAAATCTCAATTCGGTCAGGGGTGAATCCGCGCGTTCGGCCATGAACACCCGCAGCCCGTTGCCAAGTGTAAAATCTGTAGTCGACCACGCCCGCGTGCAGGTTGGGACGATCGGTGGTGGCCTGGAGTTGGAGAGCATTAGTCCGAACTTTCGCGAATCTCCAAACTTGCCGCAGCGCTGTTCAGATACCGCCGTAGCGCAGCTTCAAGCAGTCCGCGGTTGAGCGCCGCGAACGTTGAGAGATGGCGATGATGGATCTCCGGGTGGCCGCCGAGTACAGTGGCTATCGCCACAGTGTCGGCCTTTCCCTGTGGTCTGCCAACTCCCTCGCTTGCGCGGACGAGTGTGGCAAACAGCTTTACAGCAGTCTTGTCTACATCCCCAATGCTGAGCGTTTCGCAGAGCCGCTCGAGTTCATCAAGAATCGCGGTCTTGATCACATTCAGCGAAATGCCCGGCAATGCCGTTGCGGATAGGATAACTTGCGAACCAAGCTGGCGCGGATGTAATTCGATTGTTATGTCGGATGCCAGCCGTTCAGCGACGCACACGCGTTGCCATAATTGTGAGTCTTTGCCGTTGAGTAGTTCGCAGGTGGCTTTCACCACTGCATAATCGGCATGGGCGAATTCCGGCGCGGGCCAGGAAATATACAAACGCCGATTCCCAGCCGCTCGAATCGAAATACCTGAAGCGCGGGCATCGTCCGCCACACTGACTGCGGCAGTTTTGGAGACCGCGCCGCGCGGAACGAATGCGAAATACTTGTATGCCTTTTCAACAGCCGCTTCGGTCTGGATATCCCCCGCGATGACCACTACGGCATTGGCCGCGCCGTGATGTGAGCGGATCCAGTCGAGCGCGTCGCCGTGGGTAATGTTATCGAGCTGTTCGAGGATTCCGTTGGGCGGATGTGAGTATGGATGGCCCGTCGAATGGGTCAGCGCGGCAATCGTTGTGGCCGCGCGGCCGTACGGCTCGCTTTCGCGCTGGCGAAGTTCATTGCGGACCACCTCGCGCTGACGATCAAATTTCCTGAAATCGAGCGCGGCGGCAAGATTGGCCATGCGATCGGCTTCCATCCAGAGCGCGAAGTCGAGCGCGCCGGCCGGTATGGTTGCGAAATAAGCGCTGTAATCCTCAGTGACGCGCGCATTCATGTACGCCGCGCCGGCCTGTTCGAACGGCAGGAAATAAGATCCGGGTACGGACATCGTTCCGGAGTACATCAAATGCTCGCATATATGCGCGAGGCCCGCCTTGCCGGGGGCCTCATCACGTGAGCCCGCGCGATAAACGACCCGAACCGCGACGACAGGCGCTTTGCAGTCGCAGTGAGCCACCACGGTCAGTCCATTGTCGAGCTGCGCAACAGTAGTGGGGATCCGCGCGGCAGACCAATCAAGCGGCCCCGTTCGCGGAGCGGAACCAATCTGAGATGCCTCGAACCGGCTAACGCACGTACCAGACATTTAGCGCGAAGGCGTCCGCGAGCTTAACTCGCGGGAGTTGCGATCATCACGAAAATAAATCGACTCGTCCCCGGTTGGCCGCCGCGCGCGCGTGACAGCGCCGAGCACGACTCCATGGGATGGAGCAAGCTCGCAGACCGGGTCGGTCGCCGCCGCGTTGCCGGTGAGCAAATAGGCTTGGCAGCGGCAGCCGCCGAAATCCTTGAAGCGCTCGGGGCATGAACGGCATGGCTCGCGCATCCAGGCGAAGCCGCGAAATGCGTTGAAGGCGGGCGAGTCATACCAGATCCATCGAAGCGGATGCTCCAGGACGCGGGGAAATTGGAGCCCCGGCAGCATACGCGCTTGATGGCATGGCAACACGACGCCGTCGGCCGTAACGGCGATAAAGACGGAACCCCAGCCGTTCATGCAGGGTTTCGGCCGCTGTTCATAATAATCGGGTACGACCCAATAGACCTTGATCGAACCAGCCCGTTGACGAAAATCGCTAATTGCCGTCTCGGCCCGCGCGATCTGATGTTGCGAAGGCAATAGCCGTCCACGATTCAAATATGCCCATCCGTAATACTGCGTATTCGCGAGCTCGAGGTACTCGGCTCCAAGGTGTTCGGCCATTTCGAGAATCCGTTCGATATGATCGAGATTCTCGCGATGGAGCACGACATTGAGAACCATCGGATAGCCATGTTGCTTGATCAGGCGGGCAACCTTGAGCTTGAGGTCAAAAGTGCGGGCGTGACTCAGGAAATCATTCAGCTCGCGCGTCGAGTCCTGGAAACTTAGTTGGATATGGTCAAGTCCAGCTTCGCGCAAATCGATAATGCGGCGCTCGTCCAGGCCGACGCCGGAAGTTATCAGGTTGGTGTAATAGCCAAGGGCATGGCCCTCACGCACCAGAGTTTCAAGATCACCGCGCATCAGCGGTTCGCCGCCGGAAAAGCCCAGTTGGACGGCACCGAGCGCGCGCGCCTCATTCAACACCTTGATCCAGGATTCGGTGGAAAGCTCCGCCTCGTGCCGTGCGTAGTCAATGGGATTGGAACAGTATACGCAATGCAGCGGACATCGGTAGGTCAATTCCGCGAGCAGCCAGAGCGGATTATTTGGTGTGGATTTCAATCCATCCGCGCTCATAGGCAGCCTTCAGAAATTCGATGACGTCATCGCGCAAATCGGCCCCGGGAAAAGCCTGTTCCAGGTCGTGTAACAAAGCGGCGACAGACACGCAGCCATCCACGCGTTTGACGATCTCGGCCGCGCTCGCCGACAATTTCACCATTCCCTCCGGGTAGAGCAGCACGTACGCCTGTTGCGCCTTTTCCCATTGCAGGCGAAAGCGCGCCGGCACTACAGGAACGCCCGCTAAATCGATTAAAACGTTCGCGCTCATCCTCAAGCCTCGCGATATGCCATTTGCACGGCATCGAGCAGAGACCATAGCACGTCGAGCTTGAAGCGCAGGATCGTAAGCGCGCGCTCCTGTAATTCGCGCGTAACGAAATAGTCCAGCGTAATAGCCAGTCCATGCTCAACGTCGCGCCGCGCCTGCGCCAGGCGTGAACGGAAATACTGCAGCCCTTCGGGCTTAATCCACGGATATTGGCTGGGCCATGTCGCCAGACGATCGCGATGGGCTTGCGGAGCGAATAGCTCGCTCAACGATGAACAGACCGCCTCCTGCCAAGGGCGTGTGCGCGCGAAAGTCACGTAGGCGTCGACCGCGAAACGGACGGCGGGAAGCACCGTCTTGAACGAAGTAAGTTCATCGCGGCTTATCCCGCAAGCCTCACCCAGGCGGATCCACGCCTCAATGCCACCTGCTTCGCCGCCCGCGCCGTCCTGATCGAGAATGCGCATAACCCACGCTCGGCGTACTTCGCGATCGGGGCAGTTGGAGAGAATCGCGCCGTCTTTCATCGGAATACTGAATTGATAATAAAAGCGGTTTGCCACCCAACCGCGAATCTGCGCGGGCGGGAGCTTGCCCTCGTTCATCATGAGGTGAAACGGATGATGAACATGGTAATGAACCGCTTGATCGCGCAGCTTCCGCTCGAATTCCGCTTTGCTCCACGCGGCCTGTGCCATTACAGATAATCCCTCCGCCTGGCCGTGTCCTATGTGAGGGTGAGTGCGAAAGCACGATGCATAAATTGCTCGTACTTATCCCGACTGCAATTCCGCGCGCACGCTGAAATGAGACGGCAACGCCTCGCGTGGAAGATTCTAGTTCCCAACTAAAATCTCCATCCCATCATAGGCGACCTCGATACCATGGCGAGCGAGCTCCCGGCGCTGCTCTGAGTCTTCGTTAAGAATGGGATTGGTATTGTTGATATGAATTAAAATCTTGCGCTTATGTGGTATACGGTGCAGGAAGGACAGCATTCCGTTGGGTCCTGACTGCGCCAGGTGTCCCATTTCGAGCCCGCGCTTGTGACCCGCGCCGAGCTGGATCATCTCATCGTCCCCCCAGAAAGTACCATCCAGCAATAGGCATTCCGCCGCGCTCATGCATTCCCAAACCACGGGCTCGATGGCGGCCAGGCCAGGCGCATAGAACAGGCTTTGGCGAGTGCCGGTTTCAGTTATCGTCAATGCGATGTTGTCGCCGTCCTGGGGCGCTTCGCGATGAGGCGAGTACGGTGGCGCTTTACTCCGAACCGGAATGGCCGCAAACGTTATTCCATCGAGACCGGCAATGGTAAATGACGCGCCCGCCGCGATTTTCACTTCATGCCAGCGCACCCCGCAATAATTGTCGAGTATACGCAGAAGCGGATTGCCTGTAACGAGGTCTTCATGCACGCTCGCCGTGCAATACACGTGCAACGGCGTCCCCTCGCGCAGCATCGCGAGACCGATCGTATGGTCGATTTGGCTATCGACCAGGACGACGGCGCGCACACCAGTGTCCCTGAGGGCGCGTGCGGGCTGAAGGCGCTGATTGGCCTTGAGCTGAGACAGGATATCCGGCGAAGTATTGACAATCGCCCAGTTGACGTTATCCGCGCTGACCGCGATCGATGACTGGGTGCGTGCTTTGGCTTTGATCGTTCCTTCACGAAGGCCGCGGCAATTGGCGCAATTGCAGTTCCATTGGGGGAAACCACCGCCCGCGGCTGCTCCCAGAACCAGGATTCTCATACGGCGAATCCAATGGTCATGCGCTCTATCTGGGAAAAAGCCCCGACTGATTGCGAAACGATAATCGGGCATGCCGAAGCCGGAATCGGGATTTCAGCGATCACGGCTTCGGCATCCACCTTTGATTCTAACGGTTCCAGATGTACATCGTCACTTCGAAGCCGAATCGCAATTCGAGAAATTCGGGTTTGCTCCAGATCATCGCGGGACCTCCCTGCCGTCTTCAATTACTCCGGAACGCTTCACAAAACGCGCGCCGCATCTGAGTATGCGACGGAATGCAAACGGAGACAAACATCGTGGGCAATGGGCAGATCCCTTGAAAATCCACAGCGCTAAGACCCAAAATAACCGTTCATAAAGATGTACAATGCTGGTTAGTGTCAGTAATACGTGAAAAAAACGCGCAACACTGTGAATAAATAACTGAGCAACGAAGGTTTTGTCAGCTATGAGCACGGTCGCGTATGCGCGACCGGCGACGCTGGCGTCATTTCCGCCACGCTTCACTGGCTCTTATGGAATGCGTTCGATGCCGCCACGCGAAAAACCTCGTGAGCGGACGCCATGATTCGGGGCTCACCGCCGGCTGACAAGCCTTACTCGAGCCGAGCCTGCGACCGCCTATGGCAGGGGCCTCCGAACTGGGCATGCCGCTGTCATTGCACGTCATCACGGGCAAGGGCAAGGAGAGCGGCGTGAGCGCGATCGCGATGAGTGGCGCGCGGGATAAAGCGTCGAACCGCCCCTCGATCGGCGAGATTTACGCCAACCTGATTCATGAGGTTCAGCGTTCACTTACTTCGATAATAATGAGCGGCGTGCTTGACCGTTTTCCTAAATTGATTATAGTTTCAGCGGAAAACGACGTGGGCTGGATACCTCATTACATGTACCGGCTCGATCATGGTCACGAAAAAAGTCAACGCGCTTTCGCCCGAGCCGCTGCCGGATGAAGCCAAGTGAGTATATCCGGCGGCAAATGTTCGCGACCTTCCAGGATGGCCGGTCGGACCGGCGGCCTACAGATTGTTTGATTCAACCAATTACATGTGGGCTTCGGATTTTCCGCACACCGACTCGACCTGGCCGCAATCGCGCCAAGTGGTCGAACGCGAATTTGCGGAAGTGCCGGAGGAGGTGCAGCACAAGATCGTTTTCAAAAACGCAACGGCCTTGTACCATATCAAGTGATTTGAAGCACCGGGCGCGGGCAGTCCGCGCCCTTTACAAATCAGGAGCACCATGTCTCGCATCCCGATGGTCGAACCCGAAAACGCCTCACCCGAAGTGCGCGCGGTTTATCAGAAATTTCAGGCCGACGGCTTCCAGATTTTCAACGTAATGAAGATGTTTGGCAACAATCAGTATTTCCTGGCGGGAATGCATCAACTGGTGGCGGGAATCTATACGCACGCGAAGCTCTCGCCGCGCTATCGGGAGTTGGCCTATCTGCGCGCTTCCCAGCTCAATTCCTGCCATTATTGAATTCCGACGCACGTGATGCTCGGTCGGAGCGTCGGGCTTACTGACAGCGAAATCAGCGCGATGGCGGACGCGGACACCTCCGCGCTGTTCGATGAGAAAGATCGGCTAGTGTTGCGTTATGCGCGGGTACTAACGCGCGATAATCGCGTTGACGACGCGCTTTACGCTGAATTGGCCGGATGTTTTCCGCGCGAGGAATTAGTCGAGTTGTGTTTTACGATTGGATTGGCCGCATTAGTCAATCGCGTTCATGCGACCTTTCACACCGATCTTGACGAGACGACCGGTGAATCCGTCGGCAAGTATCAGTTCTGCCCGGTCGGCCGATGAATCGCGGCTGCGCGTTGGCGTCGACGCACCCGCGTGGACGCGCGGGGAAGCCGCCCGTCAACACGACGGTGTTTTCGCCGATTATAGTTTGGCGGCCGGTTCGACGAATTCCTTTGCCATCCGTTCCATGCGTTCAGTCAAATCGCGCACTGACGAGGGAATGTCGAAGACCAGCAGCACGACTTCGTCGAGCCCCGCATCCCGGTAGCGCTTGAGGTCGTCGGGTTTGATCGGCTTTCCATAGGGTGAAGCGGAAAGATAAACGTCGGAGCGCTTGCGTCCGTTGGCCGACAAAACCTGCTCGATGCGCTTGACTTTCGCGGCGGCTTCCTCAGGAGAAAGATTGAATCCAATCCAGCCGTCGCCATATTCACCGACGCGGCGTAGTGCGGGCGGGGTCTCGCCGCCGAACCAGACCGGCACGCTACGGTTGTTGTGTGGCTTTGGAAAGCTCAGGACGTCGGGAAAATTCACGAACTCGCCGCGATGCGAGCTCTTGGGTTCACGCCACAACTTCCGCATCACGTCAATATATTCGCGGGTGCGTTGAGCGCGGCGCTCGAAGGTAAGGCCGAGCGCCTGGAATTCCTCGGCCAGCCATCCGATTCCCACCCCGAGGATAAAGCGCCCGCCGCTCAAGCGATCCAGCGTCGCAACGGCCTTGGCCAGCACCAGCGGGTTATGCTCGGGGACCAGGCAGATGCCGGTGGCCAGTTTGATTCGGCTGGTGCAAGCGGCGGCATAAGCCAGGGTCGTGAAGGGGTCGCTGAATGGCGTATCGGTCGGCAGCGGGAATTCACCCGCCGAGTAAGGGTATTTCGAGGCGTACTGCTCAAGCAGCACCACATGCTCAGGCGACCAGATACTTGAAAAGCCCAGGCGTTCGGCGGTCGTGGCGACCGGCTTGACCCATTCCGGATTGACCAGCGGTCCTATCCCGAGTGCGAAATACCCGATGTCCATCGTTTTCTCCCTTATCCGGAGTTTTCCGTGCGCGCGCTTTGAATTTTGTATAGAACATGTGTTCCGTGGGCACAACCAAGCGGCGCCGAAAAGTTTAATAGCGTGTCCGTCATCTCCCGCACCCGGATAATAGACGATTCGCGACGCAACAAAGGCTGCTGGATTAAACGGATCACATCGAGGGTAGCCCTCCAACCATTCCGGCAAGGGCTCCTGATTTCGCCGTAGCCTCTCGACGATAGTCATGATTTTCGACGCACTTCGGAAACACGGGTGGTGAATGCGTTGAAAAGGGTCTCGAGATCGTCGTGGCGCGCCAGCCTGGCGCGCCAATCCGAAGATATCGCCTCGAAGCCATGGAAGAGGCCGGCGAGCGCGCCGGTGATTGCGCCGGTCGTGTCGGTATCGTCGCCAAGATTGACCGCGCTGAGTACCGCCTCCTTGAAACTTGCGGTGGTGAGCAAGCACCACAAACTGGCTTCCAATGCGTGGACGACGTAGCCAGATCCCTCTATCTCGCGCACTTTGAGTTGCTTGAAATGGCTAGCCGGCGCGATACGCGAGTATGTGCCCAACTCAGACGCGTATGGCGCCGCTTTGTAGTACCCGCTGGCCGCTTCCCAAGCTTGGTCGATAGCCGATGACCGATCGGCGCCGGCAAGAAGATGCCGGGCGACCAGGCAAAAAATCGCGCAGCCGATTTGCGAGCGCGGATGACGGTGGGTCATCGCCGAAAACCGATGCGCCGCTTCGATAGCCTGCACCGTGCCCTGCGCGGCGAACCAGATTGCCACGGGCAGAATACGCATCAGGGAGCCATTGCCGTTGGAATCCTCATCGTCGCGGCCAGCTTCGAGCGGCGGAACACCGCGCGCGAGGCGCCCAATCGCATCGGCGGTCGCGTTGCCCACGTCGAAGACCGTGCCGTGAGGAGTCCAAATCTTCGCCTCAAGCCACCGCACGAAAGCTTTGGCGAGAGCCTGATAATCTTCCCCTGCGTGAAGAAGAACGTCGACCGTACAAAGCGTCAGCGAGGTGTCGTCCGACCAGGTGCCCGGCGGCTGATGGTGCGTTCCATAGCCACGTAAATCCGTGACCGGATCATGCTCGCGCTCCTTGCGGCTGCGAAACTCAACCGGGACCCCGAGCGCGTCGCCGATGGCGACACCCCAAAGCCCGCCCAGGATTCTGCTGTTAGCTGCAATGCCAGAAGCCAAGCTTTTCCCTCCCCTGGATTTAGAATCATCTTATTCCGTTGCACTTCGTTTGACCGAAGCCGTTGAAATTCCAATGCCGCGGCCTTATGAGAGTGCGAATCCGGCCATCGGCCCCTTATGCTTGACCCAAATGAATCCATCGCCTTTCGAGATCAGGGCGACATCGATCGGACCGCCAACGGTTTCTCTTTTCCCCGTCGACATCTTGGCCACGAAGACGGTGATACTGACCAACGCCTCCGCTAGCCCGGCCAATTCGTGCCGCGGTAGTCCGCCGACAGCGCTTATCAAAGATGCCGTGTAATTTTCCTGAATTTCACGATCCAAGTTCTTGTTGAAGTCCTCTTCGCGCTCTCTTAGCGCCTTGGGCGAGTCCTTGCCTTTGCCAGTTGCGTTTTCCCAAAAACAATTGCGTGCTATTTCGACCAGTTTTGCTTTCAACTCCGGCCAGATACCGCCGTAGAACATGTCTATTACCTGTCGTTGAGCCATTGGCACCACGACCGCATCCGTTTCGTGGTCAACTCGCGCTTCATCCTCCTTGACGAACCGCAACTTGCCGGCAACGAGCGTTCCCACTCTGTACCGGAACAATGCCGGGAGCGCCTCGCCTTCACCCATGCCGGCGAACACCACGGTTGACGCGTCACCGTCGAACAGGTTGCGCGTGAACATCAGCCTGACGGTATCTCGAAGACCTTCGCGCACTTCTCTGGCCGGTTTGAATGAACTGAACATTTTCTGCTCGAGCTCATTCAATTCGGCAGCATACAACTCCAGGATCCGGTCTCCGTAGCCTTCGGCCAATTCATCTATACTTTGGTAGTTTGTCCGCGTGTCTTCGCGATCTTTCTCAATCAGCTCGCATATTATCGTGCTCGCGCGCTTACTGTCGTTCAGCTTCTTTTCCAAACGTTCTTTAAGCGGCTGCAAGAAAAATTGGAACCAATACGATTCGACCAATTGACGGAACGATCGGCGCTGAACGGGTTCGGGGAACAAGGTCTGCGCGCTTTCGACGAAACGCAGAAAGTCCTGCGCGTATTGGTCAAGCCGGTCGAATGTCCGCGCTCCGAGTTTTTGTGCGTATAGTTTGACAATGGTCTCCCACGGGACACCCATTATGTCGGCGCCTCCGTAGATCATAATGCCGACCGGCACTGGTGATGCCATACCGCCCGATATGCATGATGACACGGGAAAAAGTTTTTCGGCTGTCAGATAAACCTTTTCTCCGTCGCCGAGGGTCACGGCACTATCCGCCGCCAGGGCCACACCGCGTTTATTCATCACAGCAACTTCGCAAGTCATAGTTCATCGCCCCCGCGTTCTGCTGATGGTCAAAGATTGCAGTCTTGCATAACTGTCGGACAGCGGCTGTCCAGAAGCCGGCTGAAAAGAATTCAGGACGCGTTTCGAGCAGGCGATGGAACGATCTGGAATCGTGCCTCCTCTCGCACCAGCGAATCACGATTGTCCCTGAGGGACACAAACGCTCGGCGGCAGCTCGAATCCTCTCAGCCTGCGCATAAACGTCGAACGCGGACCTTCCCCACGCCTGCCATCATCGTCAGCCAGAAAGCGCGAAAGAATGTCGAGAGTTTTTGACGATTTCCGTTTCCTTTGAAAATTTCAAAGGCTTGGCGCACTCTGGGTCAATCGCCGCGCAGGAGGGTGCTCGATGGCCACAATGATCACCGGCGGGACCGGGTTTCTGGGTTCATATCTGACGCGTCATCTGGTGCGGCAAAAAGGGCTTGCGGGCAAAGAGCTCATTCTCTTCGATCGGTATCCCAGCCGCGAACGCATCGCCGACGTAGCCGAGCAGGTGATCCTGATCACCGGAGATATCACCGAACCGACCGAGTTGATGGCGGCGATCAAACGCTATGAGGTGGACAACGTCTACCACCTGGCGGCGATTCTCGGCGAACCGGCGCCCGCGCAGGTCGTCTCCTACATGAAGGTGATGTGCGAAGGCACATTGAACGTCTTCGAGACCGCGCGAATCGCAGGCGTCAGGCGAGTGGTCTATGCGAGCTCCGTCGCAGTCTATGGGCGCGCGAGCTTTCGCGGGAAGGCGCCCGGGAGCGAACTCGACGAGGACGATCCGCCGAGCCCCGGCACCTTTTATGGAATGTGCAAGTTGTACGCGGAGAACTTGGCCGCGCTCTACAGCCGGCGTTTCGGACTGGCTACGGTCGGGTTGCGGCCAACTTCGGTGTTTGGCGTCGGTCGTGGAGCGCGGGGGTCATATGCGAGCGGTCTGTTGCCACCGCAGGAAATCCATTACATGGTGTTGCCGGAACTGGCCGCGCTGGGGAAGCCGGTCGTAATGCCGCCGGACGATACCGAATCTGATTGGATTTACGCGGCGGACGCGGCCGAAGCCTGGTACCGCGCGATGCATACGCCCAAGCCGCCTCGTCTGGTCTACAATCTCGCCGCTGAGCGGCGCCGGATGGCCGATGTCACCGCCCATTTGCGCAAATTGCTGCCCGAAGCATCGATCGGAGTTTCCGAAAAGCGGGTCTGGACGACCCCGAACATGAACTGTCAAAACCTGAGAAAGGATCTGGGGTTCGAGCCACAGTACAGTATGGAGAGCGGACTAGCCGATTATCTTGACGCGGTTCGGAAAGCCGCCGGGCTAGCGCCCGTGAAGCGGTAGATAACGCTCGTTTTTTTTCAGAGCGCGGGCTAGTGTGCAGTCTCCCAAATGGCAGTAACAAGGGTCCTGCGGGGAATGCGCGCCCTCGTCATCCCGACCAGGGGAACGAGGCGGCAGCGCAGTGAGTGGAGGGATCGGAGCGGAGCGATTGCGAAAATTTTCGATCAGGACCTCAGCGTTGGCGATCAGTTGCTTGGCGCGCTCACAGCCCGACTGAGGTCTTAAGATCCGACCACTACGCCGAGCTTTGTGAGATTGTTGCCGATGAAGGTCGTGCCCGTGCCGCCAATCAGCGGTGTCGCCCTGCGCACGAAATCTCCCTTGGGCGCCTCCACTTTGATCACAGTGGCGCCCAGCATGCCGAGCCATTCAGCAGCAACCGGTCCGACCGCGGCCTGACCGAAATCAAGTATCAACAGACTCGCAGGGGGCCCGTCGATGCACCCGGAAGTTCTTCCAGTGCCGTCGGGATCGCGCCTCCGTGTCGGCCGACAGGACGCCCGCTTGATTGAGTTTTAGCGTCAATACGCCGAGAGTCCGCCGTCGGCCGGTATAATCGCGCCGGTTATCATGCGTGCCTCATCCGAGGCCAGAAACAGCGCGATGCGAGCGATGTCCTCGGGCTCACCCACCGAAAAGGGATAGCGCCGAAATTGCGATTTGACCGCCTGCGCCTGCGGCGTTCCTGAATTCGGATCGTCCGGCTCGCCGAAACGCTGGAGCACCCGATCGGTCTTCACCAGTCCGGGGCAAATCGCATTCGCGCGAACGCCATTTCTCGCGTATTGGCCGGCTAACGCCCGTGTGAACGAAATGATCCCGCCCTTGGCGGCAACGTACACATGCGCATGGAAGCCGCGCAACGCCGCCACCGATGACATATTGACGATTGCGCCCCCGCCCGCCTTTATGAGCTCCGGGACACCATGGCGGCAGCAGTGGAAGGTTCCCAACAGGTCAAGGGAAATGGTATGCCGCCACACAAACATGTCGACCTCGGTTACCGGCGCATCCTGCGCGATCGAGCCGCCCGCGCAGTTGTAAAGTATGTCCAGCTTGCCGAATTGACTGACGCTTCGCTGAATCGAGCTCTTGACACTCTCCTCGTTGGTCACGTCAGTCTCGATGAAAATGGCCTCACCACCCGCGTCCCGGACGGCCTGTTCGCTGGCGCGCCCCAGCTCAGGCTTTAGTTCGGCAATTGCCACGCGGGCGCCTTCCTGCGCAAATAGCTGCGTCGCCGCGCGGGCGATGCCCGAACCGGCTCCAGTGATGAAAGCGACCTTTCCCTGCAGGCGTCCCATAGCGCCTCCCTGTGAGCTTCCAAGCCGCGGCCAGGCGGCTTCGCCGAATGTGAGCGCACGGCCAGTTATATTTGTTGCGATACAGTAACGCGTTTATACCGCCCCGCGACGCAAACCGACAACCTCAGAGCGCCAAAGATACGTGCCGCGGTTGTCGCCGGCGCGGGCGCGATTGCGCCTTGTGCGCGGCTGGCAGTATCTTCAACTCCACCTCAGAGGTGACGCCATGGAGAAGGACAACCTCAATCAGGCCCTGTGCGAGCTTCTGGACAAACAGGAAATCCACGAAGTACTGATGCGCTACTGTCGCGGAATCGACCGCTGCGATGAAGAGCTACTACGTGGGGTGTATCATCCCGACGCAACCGATAATCATGGCCTGTTCGTGGGCAAGGCGGCGGACTTCATCCCGTGGGCGCTCAAGGGCCTCAAGCGGGATCTGAGCACGAAGCATTATGTCACCAACGAGTTGATCGAGCTTCGCGGCGAGGTCGCCTATGTCGAAAGCTATGTGCTCGCAGTGCATCATCGCACGGCTAAGCGGGGTGGGCTCGTTGATCTAATCATGGCCGGCCGCTACATCGATCGTTTTGCCAAGCGCGCGGGCGTCTGGAAAATTGCCGATCGTAAGGTGGCGATGGATTGGGCGCGAATCGATCCTGTGGAGCAGAGTTTTTCAGTCGAGAAGTTTCTCACCGGCAAGCGATCGCGCGAAGACGAAGTTTACCTTCGCGATCCAGGCTCAGCCAGACGCTCGTCGTGATCTGAACGGAGCCGTGTGAGTGGCTCAGAAGAAGCCGGCCCGACAAATGGAGTATGGCTTTCAAGAAAGGCAACGGCATTTATCGGGAAGGCGACGCGCATGCAAGAACGGGCAATTCTAATAGTTAAAGCGGACAACCCACCGCTCGGTCACATAATATCATTACCCCTACAGCGCCCGGCCACCGGACTTCTTCCGGTGCTTTGCTTCCTGCATGGATACCGAGAGGCCGCCCCGATGCCGCTTCGCGAAGCGCTCACCCTGCATGGACCGCTCCGGGCTGGAAATTTTCCGGGAGTCGCTGAACGCTTCATTATCGTTGCTCCGCAGTTGCCGATCGCTGGAGATCAATGGCGCAAACAAGCGCATGCGGTCCGGCGCATCATGACAGAGGCAGAAAAGGAATACGGCGGAGACCCGGGCCGGACTTATCTCACTGGCTTCAGCTACGGCGGCAATGGCGTATTTGATGTAGGGATCGCGCAACCTGGCTTCTGGGCTGCGCTGTGGTCGGTCGATCCGACCCGGCCGCCGGAGGGCAGCTTACCGTGTCCGCTCTGGCTTTCCCTGGGCGAAGCTTCGCGCGGCAAACGCAGCGAGTTTTTGCACGCCATTAACAACCTTCGGGAGGTGCGGCCGGAAGACGTGATTCCGGATGCTGATTTCATCTGCGAGGATAGAGGGGAGGATCACACGGGCACGGCAAAAATCGCCTACGAAGAGGACCGGGTCTACGAGTGGTTGCTGAGAAAAAGAAGAGGAAGCACCTGCGGTTGACCATAATCGCCCCGATTAGTGACAGCCGCTGCCGAACCTGAGCCAAACCGTTAGGG
>JBOHWL010000114.1:0-19773 GCA_050736615.1 Binataceae bacterium (SeqCode)
GTGGTGGAACGGCCAGTGCCCAGGTCCATCCGGCCATTGCTCATAATATCGAGTACAGCCGCCTGCTCGGCAATCTTAATCGGATGATTGAAATTAAACGGCAGCAGACGGACGCCATGGGCCAGGCGGATATTGCGGGTGCGCTGGCTGACCGCGCCATAAAAGACTTCCGGTGCCGGGCTGTGCGAATATTCCTCGAGGAAATGGTGCTCGTCTTCCCACACGTAGTCGAGGCCGAGGCGATCGGCGAGCTCGATTTGCGCGAGCGCCTGCCAATAGGTGTTGTACTCGCTCAGCGCGTGCCACGGGCGCGGCGTCTCCATTTCGTAGAGCAGGCCGAATTTCATGCGTTTTTCTCCCGGCATCCGACGATATAGTTAAGCTACTTAACCGTTTTTCTAATCAGCCTTTAACGCAAAAAATATTTGCCTGTCAACCAAAGACGGCATATATGAATGAGCGGATGGAGCAGACAGCGGTGGCAACGTCAGCGGAGAGGGGTCCCATTGCCCCGGCGCGTCAGGCTGCCGATCTGCTCGAACTCTTTTACCCCGTTCACTACCGGGTAAACATGGCGGTCGAAGACGCCATGCGCGGTCCGCTCACGCGCAAACAAGCGGCCATTCTATGGTTAATTCGCTCGGCCGGAAGCGGCGGCGGGCGTTGGATGCGCCGCAAGGAGATCGTGGTGCGGCTCCAGAACTGGTTCGAGGTCACCAGCCCGGCGATAACCCAGACTTTGCGCGGCATGGCGCGTCCGCCGCTCGGCCTCGTGCGATTGGTCGAAGACGCCGCTTCCGCCCGGGAAAAAAGAGTGCTCCTGACGCCAAAGGGAGAGCGGTTCGTTTCAACCATGGTGGCGCGCGGACGCGAATTCCTGCGTGAACTGGTGGAACAGCTCCCGGGCGATCGGATTGGCGGCGGAATCGAGTTCCTTCGCGCCGGCATTCTCGCCTTCGAACTGCTCCATGGCAAGGACACCGGCGCCTCAAGAAACGGTGTTGCGCGCGAGCAGCGCTCGGCTGGAGTTCCCGCGCGTACGATCAAAGCCAACGGTCGGATACGGCTGAAAGCGTTGCCCTGAATACGGACGCTAAACTCAAATCGATTGGGCGCGTTCGACCACCGGCGCAAAGCGACGCGCCAGTTCCAGTGCTTTTCCGTCGGCGGTTTCCGCCACTGTTTTTTGTGATAGCAAAACTATCCGATTCGCGCCCGCTTCACGGTAGCGCTTCAGCTCTTCGGTCGAGGGACCATGGTCCGCAGGATCAACCAGCGGCGAGATTTCGAGCGAATGAGGATCGCGGCCATGTTCGCTGGTCAATTGGCGCAGCTTTGCGACGGCGGGCTTCAATTCCTCGGGGCTTCGCACCAACGGCATCCAGCCGTCATAGGTGCGTGCCACTCGCTCCAAAGCCTTGGGTCCGTGCGCGCCGAGAAGTACCGGTGGGTACGGCTTCCGCAGCGGCCTCGGCTCGCAGCGCACCGCCGGGAAGTTCACGGTCTCTCCTTGGTATGAGCCCTCGCCCCGCGTCCACAGCAAACGCATCGCCTCGACCGCTTCACGCGTACGTTTCCATCTGAGGCCGAAATTCGCGCCCAGCGCTTCAGTCTCCTCCCGCAGCCAGCCGGCGCCAACACCGAGCACCAATCGTCCGCCGGAAAAGAAGTCGAGGCTCGCGACCACTTTTGCTGTAATCAGCGGTTCGCGTTCCGGCACCAGGCAGATACCCGTACCGAGCTTTATCCTGGTGGTAACGGCGGCCGCGATAGCCAGCGCGATGAAGGGATCGGCCCATCTGCCATAATGTTCGGGCAGCTTGTTATCCGGTGTAAATGGAAACGGAGTCTTGATGTTGATTGGGATTACCGGATGTTCCGGAATCCAAAGCGACTCGTAACCGCACACTTCGACCTGCCGGGCGATCTCGATGAGATTGCCGCTTTGCGCCGTCGCCGCCATCAGGAAGCCGATATCCATGACTGCATCTTCCTTGTTGAAATTTTTGCCAGTTTGACCCTCCGGGCGTCACTCTGGCATGCTCTGGCGCGATTTTCGAGCGCTAAGGAAGCTCCGCACAATCAGTTTAGGTCATTCCGAACGAAGTCTTCGAAATGAGGAATCCCGGATAAAAAACAGGAAAAGCTGAAAGATCCGGGATTCCTCGCTGTGCTCGGAATGACAGAAAAACAAAATCTTCACACACGCTCGGAATGACGCATCGGACTTGTGCAGAGGTTCCCTAATGGGTTGGGCAAACCTGAGTGATTCACTCATTCCCGGCACATCCGGGAATCGCGCGTCTGTTCGGCACGCCGACGCTTTTGCTATTGATGCCGCAGGACTACACCAAGCGTGACGACATTGCGTCAACGGGACGACGAGTATGGACTTTGGGATCTTTTACGAAATCCAGGTCAACAGTCCGCTAAAATATCGCGAGCGCGAATACCAGGCCTTTCATGACGTACTGCGGCAGGTCGAGACCGCCGAACAGGTGGGCTTCAGTCATTTCTGGACGGTTGAACATCATTTGCAGGTCGGTTTCGCCCATCCAGGTCGGTTTCGCCCACTCGTCGGCGCCCGAAGTGCTGTACGGCGCGATTTCGCAGCGCACCAGCGTGATTCGCATCGGGCACGCGGTGGTGCTGCTGCCGTTTCCCTATAATCATCCGATTCGGATCGCCGAACGAGTCGCCACGCTGGATATTCTCAGCAACGGCCGGGTTGAGGTCGGGACCGGCCGCTCCGCAACCCAGGTGGAACTTGGCGGCTTCGGCATTCCCTATAAGGAAACACGCGCCCGCTGGGAAGAAGCGCTCGATATAATCACCACCATCTGGAAGAGTCAAAACGGCACGTTCTCCTACAAAGGGAAGTACTTCGATATTCCCGAACGAACGGTGGTGCCGATGCCCATCCAGAAGCCTCATCCGCCGATGTGGGTCGCCTGTACCGGCGAGGATACGCACGAGTTGGCGGGCAGACTCGGTCTGGGATTGCTCTCGTTCACGTTGCTGGTCAGTCCGGAAAAACTCGACGCCGGGTGCGGGCCTATCGCGATGCGATCAAAACGGCCAAGCCCGATGGCGCCTTCGTCAACAATCGGGCAGGCGCCTTCGCCATGACCCATCTGGCCGATACCGACCAACAGGCCCGCGACGAAGCCGGGCGCGCGTTTATCTCATACGTCAACACCACTTTGCGGGTGAACGCGGCGGTGATTGAGGCGAAGAAAACCGGGGTTGATCCGACGGAAGGCGCGCGCGCCCTGATGCCGGATTTGCCGGCCCAATACGAAGGCTTGGACCCGAGCAAAGTGACCATCGATTCCTTGATTGAGCACGGCATGTGCATCTGCGGCAGCCAGGATACGGCCGTGAAACAGCTCGAACGCTTGCAGAAGGCCGCGCAACTCGATCAGTTCCTTGCAATGATGCAGTTCTGGTCGATCCCTCACGAGAAAACCATGCACGCGATCTAACTGTTTGGAAAACACGTGATTCCCCATTTTCGTAAGTCCCTCACCGGGACGGAATCCGCCGCGGCTGGAGCCGCGTAGCTCGGAGCGATCGCAATGGCTGACAGACTGTCGGACAAAGTGGCCTTGATTACCGGCGCGGGCGGCGGCCAGGGAAGAGCCGCGGCCCTGATGTTTGCACGGGAAGGCGCGCGCATCGTCGCCGCGGACGTCAATGTCGAGGGTGGCAATGAAACCGTGCGGACGGTGCGCGAGGCCGGCGGCCAGGCCGAATTTATCGCGACTGACGTGTCGCGAGCCGCCCAGGTCGAAGCCGCCGTACGATGCGCGGTCGACCACTATGGCGCGCTGCACATCATGTATAACAACGCCGCCGTGCTTCATCGCAAAGACGCACCCGTCACCACGCTTGACGAGGAAATCTGGCATCAGGTGCTCGATACCAACCTCAAAGGCGTTTTTCTCGGATGCAAGTATGCGGTGCCCGCGCTAAGCGCCGCCGGCGGTGGCTCGATCATCAATACGTCTTCGCTTGCCGGGTTGCTGGGTGTCGGCAACGTGCACGCCTATACCGCGGCGAAAGGCGGGGTGATTTCGCTCACTCGGGCAGTCGCGATCGCCTATGCGAAGGAGAAGATCCGCTGCAATGTCATCTGCCCGGGCGCGGTCGATACGCCGATGATGGCGCATGTGCTGCACAGCGAAAATCAGCGCCTGCGGCAGAGCTACGAACGCACCCATCCGCTTGGCCGGGTTGGCACTCCCGAGGATATTGCCGCGATGGCGCTTTTTCTGGCGTCAGACGAATCATCGTGGGTGACCGGTTCCGTCTTCACCATCGATGGCGGTAACTCGGCGCAATAGCTTTGCGTTCCGGAATGGATGCGGCTCCAATCGCCGCAACTGCTCGAAAGCGTTACCTTCAACCTAGTTGCGGTACCGCTTCCAGTCTTCGCGCGACGGCGAAATAGTGCAGTATGCGAACAACATACCGACAAGCTAATCCGAACCAGGCGCCGCGCACTTGTGCCAGCGCCATAGTATACGCACTATCGCATAGCATACTCTGGATTGAATCATGGCGCCGCTCCTGGCGCTCACCGAGGCCGCATCTGCACGGTAACCATAGCCGCGCCACGTTGCATCCGCGCGGCCGCGGTGATTACCGATTTGGGCATCCTGCGGCCGGCGCCACAAAGCCAGGAGCTGACCCTGACCAGTATTCATCCCGGTGTGTCGCCTAAAGATGTGCTTGCCGCTACCGGATGGCCGCTTAAAATTAGCGAAAATCTAACTGAAACTGGCGCCGCCCAGTCACGAGGAGTTGGCGGTTTTGCGAAACTTGCAGGCGCGCTCCGCGCGCGCATCATCAGACCACCGTGGATGAGTAACAGCGATGCGGAAACTCAGCGAAGAAAATCTCACCAGCGTGGTGCTCGAGCGTTTCGAAACCTCGAACCCGCGCTTGCAACAAATCACCAGCAGCCTGATCCGCCATCTGCACGATTTCGCGCGGGAAACCGGGCTTACCGCCGAAGAATGGCGGATCGGAATCGATTTCCTCACAGCGGCTGGTCATATCACCGATGATAAACGCCAGGAGTTCATCCTGCTCTCCGACACGCTTGGCTTGAGCGCGCTGGTCGACCTGATCGCCAATCGCGGGCGGCGTGCGGACACCACCGAGACCAGCTTGCTCGGTCCGTTTTATCGCGAGGGCGCGCCGGAACTGCCGGCCGGTGCGACTATCGCCGATGGCACGCCGGGCGAACCGTTGATTATGCGGGGCAAAGTCGATTCCAGCGGCGGCGGCCCAATCAAAGACGCCATGCTTGACGTCTGGCAGGCGTCACCGCAGGGTCTCTACGATTTGCAGGACCCCAACCAGCCGGAGATGAACTTGCGCGGTCGATTTCGTACTGATAAGAACGGGTGTTTCGAATTCCGCTCGGTCAAGCCGAGCAGTTATCCGGTGCCGCATGACGGTCCGGTGGGCAAGATGCTGCGCGCGCAAGGACGCCATCCGTATCGTCCCGCGCATATCCACTTCATTGTTTCGGCCGCGCAATATCGTCCGCTGGTGACCGCGCTTTACATGGCCGGCGACCGCTATATTGAGTCCGACGCCGTCTTTGGCGCGCGTGAGTCGCTGGTCGTTAACTACCGGTCGAACGCCGGGTCCAAAACCGGCGCGTCAGGCGATGGCGGCGCGGACGCGATCGAGTTCAACTTCACGCTCGCACCAATGTGATAGCGGCGGCAAAAAGCACACGCGCCGAGAAGCTTGCATGCGCGAAGGATACCCACAGCTATATTTTCAGACCGGCCG
Organism: Binataceae bacterium (SeqCode); assembly: GCA_050736615.1. Classification (GTDB taxonomy): domain Bacteria; phylum Desulfobacterota; class Binatia; order Binatales; family Binataceae; genus JBOHWJ01. The sequence continues at coordinate 5,812 of JBOHWL010000114.1, forward strand.
CGGTCATCCGGTCCTCCAGTACCGCCAGCCGGTCGTGGCCCCAGAACGGTTCGTTGGCGAAGAAGAAAAGCGGCACGCCAAAAACGTGATCCCGCGCCGCCTCCTCCTGGGCGCGCTCATAGGCATTCGCGCCTTCCCCGTTTAAATAAGCGCGGTATCCCTGGGCGGAGAGGCCGAGGGGAGCGAGCAGGCCGGCCACCGCCTCGGACTGGTCGGCTTCGAATTCGCGGCGAAAGAATAATTCAAAGGCCCGGCGGCTATAGTCGAGCAGGCGCCCGTGTTGTTCGGCGAACAAACCGCCAATCAGAGCCGGTCGCGTATCGTAGATCTTGAGCGGCCCGCGAATTATCAGGCCACGTGGCTGGGCCCATCGGCGCGCGTCGAGATACGAATAACGCGCTTTGTATTCCGAGTAGATGCTGCGTTGACCCGGACCCTTGACCCGTAATTGAAAGGGAATCCAGCGCACCTTGATATGGAAGCGTGACTCGAGGGCAAAGGCGGGATCGAAGGCCAGATAAGCAAACGGGCTCTTGTAATCGGAGTACATTTTGACTTGCTGGCGTTCCGCTTCCACTTTCTCCCTCCCGGCGAATTCTCGGGCGCCGTATAATTCGCCCGCTTTGGCGCTTCAGTCGATTGCTTTTACCGCCGCGAGCGTGATCTGCGGTACGTAAAAGCCTCTGACCTCGCCGCCGTCGAGCGAAATGCGCAAGGCTTCGGCGAGTGCGGGCGAGGCTTCACGAAACAGGTGTTTCAATTCGTCAACCGCCTCGGGCGGTGTCTTCATGCGGGTGGTCCAGGCGGTGAAATCCATCGGTCCGCCATTTTCGTTGTAAAAGTCGAGATGCTCGAAAGTAACGTGCAAGCCGGCATCCTTGACCATCGCACGCCATTGTGACGGCGAGTAGTTGCGCACGTGCGAGGGATCGCGCAGACGCTCGATACGATCATAGGCGCGGTCCAGTTCAATATCCTCGAAACCGCGGCTGTCCACGATCACAATCCGGCCGTTCGGTTTGATGACCCGCGCCATTTCGGCGATCGCGCGGCGCACGTCGGCGAAATGATGCGGCGCCTGGCGCACCGTTACGATTTCGAAAGAGTCGTCGTCAAACGGCAAATGTTCCGCCGCGCCCTGACGGATGACGAGGTTGGTTATTCCGCGCGCGGCGGCGTTGCGCGCGGTTTCCTCCAGCATCTGCGGCGTGAGGTCGTATGCAACCACTTGCGCCACATGCGGCGCCAGCGCCATCGCCGTATGGCCCGCGCCGGTGGCAATATCCAGCGCTTGGTCGTGAGCTTCGGGCCGCGCCAGCTCGACCACCCGCGCCAGCATTTGCGCATCGCTATGGCCCGCACTGGTGCTGTAGGCCGCGGCGGCGGAGCCGAATTGCGCTTGCACGCGTTGATGAGCGATGGTTTCGACGGTATTCCGCTCGCTTGCCATGGTTATCATCCCCCGCCCGGCGTGAATGAAGCGCCGCCTGTTGCCGCGCGCGGTTTCAAACGGGCGGCTTTTGCATATCAGCAATCGCCGCGCGGGTGCAATTGACCCAGTCCAAAATGCGCGCGGATGATTTCCACGGCCTCATCGGGCGTATCCACCAAGGTGAGCGGATCAAACAAATGCGGCGCGGGCACCAGGCTTTTCGCCAACTCATCGCGGATGGCGCGCCATGGCCGTCCACATAGTATCAGCGGCCGCTTGGGCATCATGCCCAGCAGAATTTCCTGCCAGGTGAACGTCACTTCGGCCAGCGTCCCGTTGCCGCCATGCATCGCGATATAGCCGTCGGCGCGATCGACCAGCCAGCCGAAACGTTCATAGAAACTGGCGGTATGGATTTCGTCCATCACGTAACGGTTGACGCGATCCTGAAAACGCCGCATCGTGACACCGATCACGTGTGCGCCGGCCCGATGAGCGCCGCGGCTCACCGCTTCCATCACGCCCGTGTAACCGCCGGTCATGACATCGCAACCCGCCGCGCCAAGCAATTCGCCCATATGCACGCCGGCCGCGTAGAGTTCGTCGTCGCGGTGCGGCCGCGCGCTGCCAAATACCGAAATCAACGGGCGGCGGCGGTAGGCCGGCGCACCCTCCCAGATATGATGCGCCGGTGCGTCGTTACGGCGCACTCCGTTGCCACGCGCGCGGCCGTGGCCGTTGGAGGAATGAGCATCCGGGCTCCAATCAGCGCCGAATCCGGCTCCCGTATCGGAACCCTGGCGATGATTGTGCGATGGGCCGGAAGAGCCGGCCCCCTGATTGTGTTTCACCTTCTTCATGATTATTCCGCGTCAACGAGTGGCAATTGCTTGAGTTGAGCGGCCGCCGCACCTTTCGATTATATGCCTTCAGCGCGCGCCGGTCAGCCCAATCGCGATGGCGCGGCGTGTGCTCGCCAAGGGCATTTGTGTTTACCGCGTCGTGCGGAGCGGTTAGAGTCAAGGACCCGAGGTTTCAATTCCCCATTCGATAAGGAGAGTGTGCCATGGCGGAAGAACGCAAAGGCGCCGTGACGATGCGCGGTAACCCGATGACGCTGGTGGGGCCCGAACTAAAATCCGGTCAGCAGGCTCCCAATGCCACGCTGGTGGGCCAGGGACTCAAGCCGGTTTCGCTCGACGATTATAAGGGCAAGGTCAGCATTATCGCCGCCGTGCCCTCGCTGGATACTCCCGTATGCGACGCCGAGACCCGCCGTTTCAATGAGGAAGCCGCCAAACTGCCCGGCGGCGTGCAAGTGGTGACCGTTTCGATGGACCTGCCGTTTGCGCAGGCTCGCTGGTGCGGCGCCGCCGGAGTTGACAAAGTGGTCACGTTGAGCGACTGGCGCAGTGCGGAATTCGGCCAGCGCTACGGTGCGCTGATCAAGGAATTGCACCTGCTCGCGCGGGCGGTTTTCGTAGTCGATAAAAGCGGCAAGCTGGTTCACGTTGAATATGTCAAGGAAGTGGCCGAGCAGCCGAATTTCGAGGCCGCGCTAGCCGCCGCCCGCAAGGCTGCGGCCTGAGTGTGAACGGCGCGGCGGCGCGGGCCGGGCAATAAGAGATTCGCCTTGACTCCGGCGTTCGAGAGCGCGATTGGGCAGCGGCGCGGAGCGTTCCAGGTGGAACTCCAGCGCGGGGTTTACGAAGCGATCTTCCGCCGCCGTGATATCCGTGAATTTCTCCCCGACGACGTCCCCGATGAGGTGCTGGCGCGCGTGCTCGTCGCCGCTCATCATGCGGCCAGCGTGGGCTTCACGCAGCCATGGGACTTCATTGTGGTGCGCGACCGCGCGCGCCGTCACGAGGTGCGGCGTGTCTTCGAGCAAGAGCGGCGCAAGAACGCCGAGCAGTTCAGCGGGGCGCGGCGCGATAAATTCCTTTCGCTGAAGCTCGAAGGAATTCTCGAAGCGCCGCTCAACCTGATTGTTACCTGCAAGCCCGAGCGCTTCGGACCCGGCGTACTGGGCAAGGTCAGCATCACCGACGTGGAGGTATATTCGGTCTGTCTGGCGGTGGGCAATTTGTGGCTGGCGGCGCGCGCGGAGGGCCTCGGCGTCGGCTGGGTCAGCATCGTGCGCAACGAGGAGCTCCATCGTATCTTCGGGATCCCGGCGGATGTTATCCCGATTGCCTATCTTTGTGTCGGCTATCCCGTGACGTTCCCGCCGCAGCCGCTGCTCGAGAGCGCACAATGGGCGGCGCGGCTGCCGCCGGGCCAGTTGCTCCACTTCGATTCCTGGGATAACGCGACAGAGCCGAACGGGCACGTCGCCGAACTGGTGCGGGATGCGCGTATCTGGCGCGGCTTGTTGCCGTCTTCCATCGATGCGGCGATGGAACCGAAGAAAGATGGCGACGCCTCCTGAGTCGATGGCGTCGCCCGCATGATCGCGCCGCGTATCGGCGCGGGCGCGTCGTATCCGTGCCGCGCGATTATCCGTGAGCCTTGGCGCTGGCGCCTGATTGCACGGCGCACGCTCGCGGTGGAATTGCCCCAACCGTACCTCGTTCTCGGCTGGGCGCCGCTCAACGGCGGGTTCAGGCGCGCCCGCGTCATGCTGAATCATCAGGTGGCGCTTGACGATCGCGCCGCCACCGAAGCGCCGCGCGCGTACTTGGCACATCTGGCGCGCACGCTGGGTTATCAACCGCGCGATACGGTCGCGATGATGACCGGTGCGGAAATGGCGCGCCTGGGAACCGCGAAGCGCGCCCGCGATGGCCTGCTGGCCAGGGCATGGTGCAGCGCGGGATGCAGTAATGCGCTGCGCGTCGGGGATCGCGCCACAGCCGCGACGCCGTTACCCGGCACGATCAATCTGATCGTCGCGCTAGACCGTTCATTGTCCACGGCGGCGCTGGCGGAAGCGTTGCAAATCGCGGTGGAAGCCCGGGTGGCCGCGATGATGGCGGCGGGCGTAACGAGTGTGCGCTCCAGGCGGCCCGCTACCGGCACCGGCACCGATTGCGTGATGATTGCGGCGCCCGCGAGCACTTCCGGCGCGATCCAATACTGCGGCAAGCATACCGTGGCGGGCGAGCTTATCGGCCGCGCGGCGATGCGCGGTTGCATCCGGGCGCTCGCACGGCGCACGTTATAAATTTACGGAAAGTGGTGTATGGACGCGGCGATTTTCATGCCGGCATGGCTAATCCTGCTGGCGCTGGTACTCGATCTTGTCCTCGGAGACCCATCGTGGCTGCCGCATCCGGTGCGCTTCATTGGCGCCGCGATCGCGGCCGGTGAACGACGGCTGCGGACCGGTTATGCGCGGCTTGATTTGCGCAACGGCACGATGCTTGCGCTCGGCGTGATTGCCTTATCGGCGGCTTGCGTGTGGATCGTACTTGCGGTGATAGGCGTCGCCGGATGGTGGCTATCGGCGCTAGCGGGATTGCTGGTCGCGTGGACCACGCTGGCCGCGCGCGGACTCGACCGCGCCGCATTCGGGGTTCAGGCCGCGCTCAGTTGCGGCGACGAGGCGGGCGCGCGTCGCGCACTGCCGGCTTTAGTCGGTCGGGATCCCGAAGCTTTGAACCGCAACGGCATGATTTGCGCCACCGTCGAATCGGTCGCGGAGAATTGCTCGGACGGGATTATCGCGCCGCTGCTGTTCCTGTTCGTGGGTGGGCCGGTGGCCGCGATGGCGTACAAAGCCGCTAATACCCTCGACTCGATGATCGGTTACACCACTACGCGCTATTACTATTTCGGCCGCGCCGCCGCCCGGATCGACGATGTGCTGAATTACATTCCGGCCCGGCTCACGGCGCTGTGCCTGATCGCCGCCGCCGCGCTGGTTTTCGGGCGCGCGCATAAAGCGTACGTATCCTGTCGCGCGGACGCCCAGGTGCATCGCAGCCGCAACGCCGGTTATCCTGAAGCGGCAATGGCCGGCGCGCTCGGTATTCAGCTCGGCGGGGATGCGGTCTACGAGGGCGAAGTCGAGCGGCGTGGCTTGATGGGAATCCCGGAACGCGAACCGGCCGTCGCCGACATTCTCCGCGCGCGCATTATGATGTGGACGGCGCTGACGCTCGCCTTTGTGGCTCTGACTATTGCGCGGCTTGCGATTGCCGCGCTGATCGCATGAGCGCCGTATTGGCGATTACACGCGCGCCGGGGACCCACCCATGCGCGGCCGCCTCAGCCGCCAACCCTGACACATGCCAATGAGGACGCGGCCGCCGGCACTAACGCCTATCCCGGCCGATTCGACCCATGGCGGCGACGCTCCGGCCGGCATGCTCGATTTCAGTGTGAGTCTCAATCCGTTGGGACCGCCGCCGGCGGCCTTCACCGCATATCGCGCCGCGATGGAGGCGATTACGAACTATCCGCCGCCCTATCCGTCGCGGCTGGCGGCGGCCATCGCGCAATGGGCGGGTGTGGCGGCGGCCAACGTGCTGGTTGGCAACGGTTCAACCCAGTTGATCCATTTGCTGGCGCGAACACTCGCGGCGCCGGCGATGCACGTGGTCATTCCAACTTTCAGCGAGATCGCCAACGCGATCGTGATTGCGGGGAAAACGCCCTATGCAATCGGGCTTGATGGCCCTGACTTTGCGCTCACGGAAAATCGGGTCGCCGCCGCTCTGGCGCGTCTGGCCGCGCCGGTTTTCCTCGGCCGGCCGAACAGTCCGACCGGCTCGATGCTCTCATTGGAGCAAGCGCGCGCGATCGTGCGGATCTGCCGCCGTTTCAAGGTTTACTGCGTCTTCGACGAAGCTTTCATTGATTTCGTCGAAGGCGGGCAGTCATGCGCGCCGCTCCTGCGATCTTTGCCGAATCTCATTATCCTGCGCTCGCTAACCAAGGTCTTTTCGATTGCGGGACTCCGGCTCGGATTTATAATAGCGGAAGAAGAGCTTGTCAGCGCGATGCGCGCGCGGCTCGAACCCTGGTCGGTAAACGCTATCGCCGAACGGGTCGCGATCGCATGTCTGGAGCAGGCGGACGAGTTTATTGCTCGCACGCAAGCGTTTATCTCCGCCGAGCGGGCGCGCATGGTGACGCGGCTGCGCGCCTTGAACTTGCGCATGATACCCTCGGCTGCCAACTTCCTGATGCTCGAGTTGCGCCGGGACGACGAGGTTAACGCGGATGCTTTTGCCGCCTTCATGATGGGCCGAGGGATCTTTGTGCGTGATTTGCGCCGGCTGCCCGGCTGTATGCCCGGCATGTTCCGTATCGGCATTCGGACACGGGCGGATAACGAGCTGCTGCTCGCCGCGGTTGAAGTTTGGGCCAACGTGCGATGAGACTGTTTGACGAGGCGCTCGCCGCGATTACGGCGCCGGACCATCGCGCAGGCGAAGCCGCCGCCCATCGGCTCGACAGGCTCACCAAACCGCAAGGGAGTCTCGGCTATCTTGAGGAAATCGTGCGTCGTTTCGCCGCAATTCGGCACGATCCGGCCGCGCATTACGGCCGCGGCGCGCTGACCGTGTTTGTCGCCGATCATGGCGTTGCCGATGCTGGCGTGAGCGCTTATCCCAAGGCCGTGACGATCGAGATGCTGCGCAATATCGCGGCGGGCGGCGCCGCAATTAGCGTAATGGCGCGCCGTTTCGGCTTCGATCTGATCGTCACTGATATGGGAGTCGCATGCGACACTAGCGTCGATTCCATCCCAGGCGTGCATTATCAACGTGTGGCCGCGGGCACGCGCAATTTTCTCGAGGCCCCGGCGATGTCATCACCGCAGGCGCGACAGGCGCTTGAAAGCGGGATCAAGATCGCGCAAGAAGCGATCGCGGCGGGAGCTACGCTCATCGGCGTCGGTGAAATGGGCATCGGCAACAGCACGAGCGCCGCCGCGTTGTTATCGGCGATGACCGGGCTCGCACCCGCGCTGATTGCCGGCCGCGGCACGGGCGTTGATGACGCTGGCTTGCGCCACAAACTCGAGGTGATTGAAGCGGGGCTTGCGCGCCATCACGCGGCGCTCGGTGAGACGCTCAGCGCACTGGCGGCGTTGGGCGGTTTCGAAATTGCCGCCATCGCCGGCGTATGCTTGGGCGCCGCCGCCCGCCACGTTCCGGTCGTGATCGACGGTTTTATTGCGACCGCCGCCGCGGCGATTGCCAACCGGATGCATCCGGAGTTGCTCAAGCATTTGTTTTTCAGTCATTGTTCGGCGGAAGGCGGCCACCGCCTCACACTTGAAACGCTCGGCGCGCGCCCGATGCTCGACCTCGGCATGCGCCTTGGAGAGGGCACCGGCGCCGCGCTGGCGATGAATCTGATCGAAACGGCGCTCGCGCTCTATCATGAAATGGCGACGTTCGAGACCGCGCAGGTCTCGGGCAGGCTCGGATGAGCGCGCGCGCGCCGCAATCATGGAGTACGGCTGGCGCGCCCGCCTCGTGGATCGTCGAAATTCGGCTGGCGCTCAGTTTTTTGACCATACTCCCGCTGGCGCCGCGTCGCGCCGCGCCGGAGGCAGTGCCCCGCTCCTTCCGCTGGTTCGCGCTGGCGGGATTTACGATCGGCGCCGCGCTGTGCTTCGAGAATTGGCTGCTGGGGCTGGTGTTTGAACGCCTCGTGCGCTCGTCGTTGATCATCCTGTCGCTTGCAATTGTGACGGGCGCAGTGCATCTGGACGGCCTTGCCGATACCGCCGACGCTTTGGGCGCCGGCCGTGATCGTGCCCGCGCGCTGGAGATCATGCGTGACAGCCGCATCGGCAGCTTCGGCGCACTTGCGTTAATCTTCGTGCTGGCGCTGAAGGTAGCCGCACTGGCGGCGCTGACCGGCACGGTTCGTTACGCGGCGCTGTGGTTGGCGCCCGGCTTGGCGCGCTGGGCGATGGTCGCGAGTGCCGACGGCCTTGAATATCTGCGGCCGCGCGGAGCGGGAACATCGTTGCTGGGATTCGACCGGCACGCGCTCATGGTCGCCTCATTAACGGCGGTGCTGGGCGCTTTGCCCATATTGCTTGCGCCAACCTTGCGCGCCTACGTGGTCGCGGTCGCAATGGTGCTGATATTGCGCACGGTTTATCGCCGCTGGCTCGGCGGCATTACCGGCGATTTGCTGGGTGCGGCCGGCGAGTTAATTGAAACCGCGGTGTTGCTGGCGATGTGCGCCCGCTAATTTAAATTGGACGCGCCGCCGGCACGCCGGCTCACTTCACCTTGATTGGATATCCAGCGGCCATCATGAGGACCTGTTCAGCCGCGCGCGCCGTTATCTGATTGACCGCGCCCAGCAGGTCGCGAAACCGGCGCGCCAGCGGATTGTCCGGCACGATGCCGAGTCCCACCTCGTCACTGACCACGATGGTCGCGAATGGCGCTTGCGCGATGCTTTCCGCGAGTTCCTCCGCCTGGCGCAAAATGGCGTTATCGGGCAAGTCGCGGCCGAGCAGATTCGAAACCCACAAGGTCAGCGAATCGAGCACGACGAGGTCGGCGTGGCGGCCGAGGCGAACGATGGCTCCCGCGAGCGCGACCGGTTCTTCAAGCGTGACAAACTCGGCGGAACGGGTCTGGCGATGACGCGCGATGCGCGCCGCCATTTCGTCGTCCAGGACCTGCGCTGTCGCCACGAAGACGCGGCGGGACGCGGCGGGATAATCGTTGGCCAACGCGAGCGCATGCGCGCTCTTGCCGCTGCGGGCGCCGCCCATTATCAGCGTGAATTTTCGCAAGCCGCCCGCCATCGATACCGCCGTTCAGGCGAGATTGAACACCGTGCGCATCTTGCCGAGCAGCCAATTGGTGCGCGTGCGCGCGCCGTCTTCGTGCGGGGCGGCGGCGAGCAACTCACGCCGTTCGGTCATGCGCAACGCGATAACCTCGCCCATGCTGGCGGCGGCGTCCGGATGAGCCTGGAAAAGCTGGGTAAAACCGTCACGCGTGATTTCGAGCAATTCGGCATCGGAGCGGGCGCGGATGGTGGCGTTGCGCGGTTCGCCGGTCATCAGCGCGATTTCGCCGAAAAAGGCCGGACGCGTCAGGTCGCGAATATGAACCTGCTTGCCGTCGCGCGCGCTGGCCACCACCTCGACTTTGCCGGCGCGGATAATGTAGATGGAATCGCCCTGGTCACCTTCGCGCACAATCACCTCGCCGGCGCCGAACTTCTGCACCGTCACCCCCGGCAATAGCAGCCGCAATTCCTCGTCGCTCAGGCCGCGCAGAAAATCGACCCGCCGCAGCTCGGTCATGACCTCGCGCTCGAAGGCGTCCACGGCGCCGGTCGTGGCCTGGGATTGCATCCGCAGCGTGCGGATTGGGTAGGGAATCTCGATCGATTTGCGTTTGAGCGCGTACCATAGCCCGGTGGTTACCGTATCTCTAATCCGCTCGACGTCGGTGTAATCGCTAACCCAGTAGCGAATCCGATAGCGAACGGCGGAATCGCCGTAATTCTCAGTGAAAACCTCCGGCTCCGGACTTTGCAACGCGCCGGAAACGTCGCGCAAAGCCTCACCCACCACTTCGCGTACATAGTTGGGCGGCGCATCGTAACTGACTCCAATCGTGAGTTCGTCAGCGACAACTCCGTTGGAGAAATTGATGAGCACGTCCTTGGCAATCATGGCGTTGGGGACTTCGAGTTTCTCGTTGTTGCGTGTCACGATGGCGGTCGCCCGCCATCCGATGCCCTGCACGCGGCCGATATGGGTGCCGGAGCGCACCCAATCGCCGGGGACGAAGGGCTTATCCAGTTGCAGCGTGAGGCCGCTGAAGATATTGCCTAAGGTCTCCTGCAGGGCGAAGCCAAGCACCACTGAGGCGACTGCCGGGATCGCAACCAGCGCGGTGACATCGATCTTGAAGTCGGCCCGCAAAACCACCAGCACCACCACTAGGCACAGCAGTATCTTGAGCAGATCCTTCAGGATAGTGGACGAGTGCGAACGCGAACGCCGCGCCATCGCGTCGGCCGCGTCGATCAGCACCAGCAGCACGCCGCATAAGACGAAGACCAAGGCGACGCCGCCGCTCCATTTGGCCCAGCCGAGGGCGCTCGCCCGGCTGGGCGATGCAAACAGGTCCACCGCGAAGCCCAACGCGCATAGCACCAGGCCGAACGGCCGCACCATGCGCAAGCGGCCGCGCATCGACAGCGCGCCGAGCGCGAACAATATCGCGACAACCGCCTCAGCGATAATTCGCCAGTCGGAGCCAACCAGGCCAAGTCCCACTAAAGTCTGGAGCGGCGTCGGCTGCATTAGTCAGCTTTGCACGTGCCGATAAGACATTGAACGTTCAAACGTTGACCTACATGGCGGTTTCGAGCAAGCGCGTCAGAACCGGACCGGAATCGAAGTATTCGCGCGCAATCGCGGCGGCGGTACGCGCATGTAAATCAGGGTTGGTCATTACCGCTTCCACCGCCGCCCGTGCCTGGTCGGGAGTTGAGAAGGCGATCACCCCCTCGCCATTGGGAAGGGCGCAGCCAAAGCCGGTGTCCTGCAAGATAACGGGCACGCCCAGTGAGAGATAACACGCACTGCGGCATGAAAACCAGCCACTGGCACTGCGTACGTAAGCGTCCTTCGCCACACTCCATTCAGCGAGCGAATTCGCCAGGTAGGCGCGGTAGGTCCACGGATCGGCTGAAATTCCGGAGGCGTCGCGCAAGCCCCAGCCGTGCCGGCGCAGACGTTCGCGCGGCGCCGGCCCGCTCAGCGCGATTTCGAACGGCACCGGGACCTTCGCCGGCAGATCGATGAAACGCTCGAACCCGGCGCTCTTGCCGAAATAGCTTACGCCGCCGATGCGCGGCCCGCGCTCGGTCGGTCCCCATGACATCACAGTGGTCAGCGCGCGTCTGCGCGCCGAGACTGGCAAACGCGCCGCCGGATGATCGAAATGCTTTAGCACGATCGGCTGGCGCGTCGGCACCCATTCGAAGAGCTGGCGCGGCACCCGGCATTGCGGCGCCCCGATGTTTTCAGCGAATGTGAAAAATACCTGGTGCATGCGCAATTTGTCGAAAGCGGCGCGCTCGCCGGGGCTTGCGCCACCTTCGAGATGCGCACTCACGCACGCCTGCGTGTACATCGGGTCGCTATCAATAAAAGCGATTCGGCGCGCCCGCAAATATTCCTCGCACATGCGGCATGAGGCGGAGATATCGAGCAACAAATCGGCGCCGCGGCAGAACGCGGCCGCTTGCGCAAAGCTTTGGCCGTAATCGTTGCCCGCCGGGTCGCGAAAATACCAGGAGTTGGCCAGCGCGGGTTCAAAGGCGCGGATCGTCCGTGCGAGCCAGGCGGCGTTGCGCGTGCCGTTCTCGACAAACGTCTGCGCCTCGGTGTCGTAGCACCACTTGCCCGTATCTTCGAGATAAAGCACCTCATGGCCAAGCCCGCGCAAGCCCTCGACGTATTGGAAATAGTCCCAGAAGACCCCGCCCAGAGGAAAGGTTGCCGCCAGGCCGGTAACCACGATGCGAAGCCGGCATGCGCCGCCACGAGTCACACCAATTCTCCAGCGCGTGATCCTATCGCGCCGCGCGCGCGGGTCAAACAGGCCTTTGCGAATGTTTTTAAGGAAACCGTGACGCTTCGTTGACTACCAGCGCAAGGAACCGATTTTATTCCTCGACGCCGCTCGGAACTGACAAAAACAGGCGCTCAGAATGAGGGGATGCCATCTATGCGGGGGTCCTTTTAGCGCTGGGCGGCGAGCCGTTCGAGGTGCGGTGCGAGCTTTTCGACCAGCACGCGGCGCTGACTGAGCCGTGCTTCTTCCGCTTCACTCAGTTCGGCCAGATAGCATCCGCGCGCGGGCAGATAGAGCACCGCGCGATAAGGAAAGCCGGGGCGCATATTGGCATGACAGTGGTCGGCGATGACACCTTCAAGGGCAGCTTCGGCCACGTGCTCGCAGGTGAGGCCGTCGCGTGTATGGATGAGTACCGCCGCCGCGCGCATGCGCGCATTGCGGCAACCCGTTTCGATCCCGGCCATGCGCCGAATCACCTCTTCGGCCAATAAGCGATCACCGGAGGTGCCCGCGCCGATATCGCCGAGCCACCGATGCGAATGCACGCCGGGGGCGCCACCGAGCGCGTCCACTTCGAGGCCGCCGTCGTCGGCCAGGGTGGGAATATCGGCGCGTGCGAAATAGAACGCGGCTTTCAATCGCGCGTTCTCGATAAAGGTCGCGCCAGTCTCCGGCGCGTCGGCTTCGATATGCAGATCGCGCAAGGAAACCAACTCGAGCGCGTGGCCATGCAACAGCAGGCGGTATTCCTTGAGCTTGGCTGGATTGGTGGTCGCGATCAGCAGGCGTTTCATGTCACGTCGCTTTGGGCTGATAGGTGTATCGGAGCCGGGCCTGCGCGCGATGATGTTCGAGCGCGAGATCCACCAGCCGATCGATCAGGCGCGGCAGGGGCAATCCGCTCGCCTCCCACAACTTCGGATACATGCTGATCGAGGTGAAGCCGGGGATGGTATTAACCTCGTTGATGAAGATTTCACTGAGATCGGCGCGGGCCAGGAAATCAACCCGTGCCATCCCGCGCAAGCTAAGTAGCTTGAAAGCGGCGGCCGAGAGGTCGCGTAAACGCTTACTCACTGCGCGGGGAAGCTCAGCCGGCACCCGGGTTTCCGAGCCCTCCGGATCGACGTACTTCGAGTCATAGCTGTAAAATTCATGGCCGCCGCGCACGATGACTTCGCCGGGAACGGAGCATTCCGGCCGTTCATTGCCTAGCACCGAGCATTCGAATTCGCGTCCCTGGCAGGCCGCTTCAATCAGAACTTTACGATCATACTGAAAGGCATTGGCCAGCGCCGCCGTCAACTCGGTGCGACGTTTTACCTTGCTGATGCCGATCGAAGAGCCCAGCGCGTTCGGCTTGACGAACACGGGATAACCCAGTTCGCCGGCCAACGTCAAAGCGCGGCGCGGATGATCCGCGTGGCCGGCGGCGCTCAAGGCGAAATAGTTCACCACCGGCAAGCCGCCATCGCGCAGGATGCGTTTTTGCGCGTCCTTGTCCATGCCAAGCGCCGAGCCCAACACGCCGGCGCCGACATATGGAATCCCGGTCAGTTCGAGCAGGCCTTGCACCGTGCCATCCTCGCCATAGGTGCCGTGCAGGATCGGAAATACCACGTCGAGTGGCCGAGCGAGCGCCGCGCTGGAATCTTCCGGCGCCTGATTGACGGCTGGCATCAGCGCGCCACCATCCGGATGTGGTGCGAGGCTCACCGCGATACCGCCGCGGCCAAGCGGCTGCAGCGTTGGCGTAGCGGCCTCGAGGAGCGTTACGGCGTCGCTTTGCAATAGCCAACGGCCGTCGTGGGCGATGCCGATCGGCACGATTTCATAGCGTTGCGGATCCATGGCGGAAATTACGGTCAGGGCCGAGCGCAGTGAGACCTCATGCTCACCCGAACGGCCACCGAAAAGCACTGCGATGCGGATTTTCCTGCGCGCCATCCCACCCCTTGTACGATCCCTGATGATGCGGCGGATCGCATGATCCTTAAC
>JBOHWL010000115.1:0-4666 GCA_050736615.1 Binataceae bacterium (SeqCode)
CCCTCACCGGTAATGACACGGTGACGCTGAGCCCGGGCACGTACGAGGGCGGCATCCAGATTGGCAACAATGTGCGAAGCGTGACGTTCAATCCGGGCACTTACATAATTGACGGCGGCGGTATTTCGGTGCCAGGTGGTGCCACACTGAGCGGTAGCGGCGTGACATTCTTTTTGGCGGGAGGCGCCGCGTACGCGCCGGTGATCTTGAGCGGTAATTCGCGGGTGAATCTGAGCGCGCCAGTATCGGGTCCGTTTAAAGGAATTCTCTTTTTTCAGGACCGTTCAGTGGCGGCCGGCGATTCCGCGGATGATAGCGTGATCAGCGGTGATGCGGGTTCGACGTTTGATGGCGCGTTATATTTTCCCACCACGGGACTGACCTATGCCGGTGATTCGAGTGCTGGAGGATATACATTCCTGATAGCTGATCGGATCACAGTCATGCGCAATGCCAAGTTGGGTAATGATTACTCATCACTACAGGACGGACCGCCGATAAAATCCACCGCTCTTTATGAATAGCCGCGATCGCGACGCAAGGTTCCGCGCATGCCGGTGGTCTGGTCTGGCGGGACAGGCGGCGGTGGAATTGGCGCTCTTGCTGCCGCTGCTCCTGATGCTGTTGCTGGCGGCGGCCGATTTTGGACGACTGTTTTATCTGAGTATCGGGCTCGATAGCGCGGCGCGCGCGGGCGCGCAGTACGGCTCGCGCAGCGTTATCACCGCCGCCGATATCAACGGTATGGAGAATGCCGCCACTGTCGATGGTTCGAACATTGCCGGAATCAAAGCCATGGCGAGCCAGTGTACCTGTGTCACGCCGGCGCCGGCGGGAATCGCGGCATGTCCGGGCGATTATTGCCGGAGTGACGCTGATGCGACCTTCGTCAAAGTCAGCGCGAGCGCGGTATTCAATACCCTGGTGCGCTACCCGGGTATTCCCTCCTCGGTCGCGCTCAACGGCGTCGCGGTGATGCAGGTGCAGCAGTGAACGCACGGGGCGGCGGACGCAAGGCGAGAGGCCAATCAGCGGTGGAGTTCGCCTTGGCGATTTCCGTTTTTATTTTGGTGGCGTTCGCCGCCATGCAGCTCGCGTACGCGGTCTACTCCTACAATATGGTCTGCGCGGCGGCACGCGAAGGCGTGCGCTACGCCATCGTGCACTACAGCGCGGACAGCAGTGTCCAGGCGAGTCTCGATGCCGAGATTCTGCAGGCCGCGATCGCGGCGGCCCCAGGACTGCGCCTTCAGCCCGATGACGTGGCGCTGAGCTGGATTCCCGATCCACAGCTTCCGTCGCAGACTGACGCTCGCGTGGTCGTTACCTACGGCTATAATTTGCCGATCCCGTTCATGGCCCCGATTACGCTTACTCTCAGCAGCGCTTCCCAGATGCTCGTGTCGAATTAACCGGCTGCGGGCTTATTACACCAGAGCCATCGCGTTAGGTCAGCCGGCGCGCACGGCGGAATGAGACTTGCGGAGTGATCCATTGCCTTGCCTCGCGCGGGATTCGCGCGCAGATTTGTTGCAATTCCCGCCGAATGGCGGACCCAGGAGCCTTAGATGATCGACGTTTATTTCTGGACCACCCCGAACGGTTACAAAGTCACGATCATGCTCGAGGAACTCGGATGGAAATACAATGTATTTCCGATTGCGATTGGAAAGGGCGAACAATTCGAGCCCGAGTTTTTGAAGATCAGTCCCAACAATAAAATCCCGGCGATTGTCGACCACGAAGGTCCCGGCGGCGAACCGCTCGCGCTCTTCGAGTCCGGCGCGATCCTGATGTACCTGGCCGAAAAGGCCGGATGGAAGCTGATGCCGCAAGACCTGCGGCGGCGCTACGACGTGGTCCAGTGGTTGATGTTCCAGATGGCGAGTGTCGGTCCGATGCTGGGCCAGGCGCATCATTTTCGCCGTTACGCGCCCGAACAGCTTCAATATGCGATTGACCGCTATACCAATGAGGCTAAGCGCATCTACCATGTGATCGATAAGCGTGTGGCCGAAGTTCCGTTTCTCGCCGGCGAATATTCGATTGCCGATATCGCGACTTATCCGTGGTTGCGGACGCATCATTGGCAGGGGCAGAATCTCGACGATTTTCCCCATCTCAAACGCTGGTACGAAGCGATCGAAGCACGTCCCGCCGTGCAGCGCGGATTGGCGGTGATGGCCGACGAGGTGGCCAAGGCGCGACAGAATCCGCCCGATAAAAAATCGTGGGACGTGTTGTTCGGCAATAAGCAGTACGAACGCCGCTAGCAGGGTGTTGAAAAAGGCGTTCTTAGCGCAAGCCGCATCCCAGTGCCCGCAACACCCTGCGCAAAAGATGGCTGCTTTCCTCAAGCTTCTCTCCCGCTCTTTTGCGGGGGAGAAAGAGCGGGGGAGCAGGCTGTGATTTATCAACAGCCTGCTTGGGAACCTCCGCTCAAGGAGGGATTCTGTCATTCTGAGCGCCGCCAGCGGAGCCACTCTGTGCGGCGAAGCGAGCAGGCGAGTCTGCGAGCTGCGTATAAAAGCGAAGAATCCCGGATGTTCTTGTTTTTGCCAGCCTGTTACCGGGATTCTTCACTTCGCAGACTTCGTTCAGAATGACAAAAGTGGATTTGTGCAGAGTCTCCCCTTGCGAAATTTGCCTAGGCGGCATTTGTCATTCTGAGCGCAGCGAGGAATCCCGAATTCCTCCCTCGTTTCGCACATCCTGTGGGATTCTTCACTCCTTTCGTACGCACCTCGCGGACCGACCGCCCGATGGAGTTGCGTAAGGAGTAGCCGTACCACTCGCGCCGAGTTTCATTTGGAGAATCCGGCCGGGGTTTTTCGGGTGATTGAACTGGCGCGAGATCGAGACGCCGTGTTGCGCACACCCCGCCTCATCAGCTTAAACTGTACAGCCGATGGCGCGATTCTTCGGAGTTACGGTTTCACTGATTCTGCTGGTTTGGGGCGCGGTGCTGTTCTACGGCGCGTACTGCCGTTGGCCGGTGCTGGTTGATCCGCCCGAAGGGATGTCACTGGTCAACGCCCAGGTCTTGTTGAAGCGGCTCTTTGGCAAACGCGCGGCGTTATGGGATACCTATTTTCTCGCGGTGGTGTTCATCGGCGCCGGACTGTTCGGCATGTATGCTTGTTTCAGATGATGTCGGCATGGCGGCGCGGCGCTCAACGGCCGCTGTCGAGCAATTTGAGCAAGGCGTAAACAGTTTCGGTTGCCGGTACGCGTATTCCATGACGGCGCGCGGCGCGCACGACGGCGCCACAGATAGCGTCGTATTCGAGTCGTTTGCCCTTTTCGAGATCCTGCAGCGTAGAGGTCTTGATCACATAGGGATTCAGATTTTTGCGGATGTGCTCGAGTTGCGGTTCAATCCGCTCATCGCTGACGCGGGCGCCTTCCGCGCGTCCGGCCGCGAGTGTTTCAGCCATCAGCGTGCGCAGCAAATTACACCCGTCGGGATCGTCGAGCATCGGACCGATCGTGACGCGCGCGAGCGCACTGACCGCGTTGGTACTGTTATTGCCCATCAACTTGTACCAACGGACGGTCTTCAGCTCGGTGGTGAATTCGCCCAGAATGCCCGCCCGCTTGAACACCTCCGCAATACGCTCGGCGCGCGGCGTGATGGCGCCGTCCAATTCGCCAAATTCAAGCACGCCGAGCGCGGTGTGTAACAGCTTGCCCGGAGCCTGCAATTCGGCGCCGACACGCGAGTTCCCGCCCATCACGGCGCCGCGCGGAAAGAACCGGCACAGAATTTCCTCATTCTCGACGCCGTTCTGAATGGTCATGATAATGCCGTCCGCCGCCAGACATCCTTGCAGTTGCCGCGCCGCGGCTTCGGTATCGTAAGACTTAACCGCGAACAAAATAAGGTCGTAAGGCCGGAAGTCAGCGGGGTTGTCGGTGGCTTTGACCTTGAGGGAAAAGTCGCCTTGGAAGCTTTGCACGGTTAAGCCGTGATGTCGTAAGGCGCGCAGATTCTCGCCGCGTGCGCAGAACACCACGCCCTGACCCGATTGTTGCAACCGCGCTCCGTAGTATGCGCCGACCGCGCCCGCTCCCATCACGAGGATTTTCATGCGTTCCTCAGCTCAGGCTTCGTCATGATTGCTTACGGATCAACCTGGTACATCCAGGCATGATCCCATGTCTCTTGTTGTCCGCGCCGCGCGGATTAGTCAAGCAATCCCTGGAACCAGGAGGTACGCAAAAATTCGTAGCGGACCTGATCGGCTTAACAGTGGCGCATCCACAATGCGGTTGGCTTGGAGGAATCCGGCCGTAAGCGGAGCGTTTTACGTTCCGAAGGTTTGGAAACTGCTGCACAGGAGAACGCTTTTCATGTTTTAAGCGTCGAGCTTTACTTCGTATTGCCAGGCCGGACCTTCGGGCAGCTTCGCAACCGCGAGGCAAGGCATCGGCTCGATGAACTGGGCCTTAGCTATGCACGGCGCAATCTCCAATCCTTTGGAATTCAGTTCGGCTCCTATGTCTCTGGTGAGTTGTCTCCGGGTTTTGACTGCGTCGGAAACATAGGGGGTTCCATTTCCCCTAGCTTTTCAGCAAGTACGTCTTCCGTGGTCCAAGGCTCTAAAAATATCGCGTCCCAACCCTTGGGTGGTAGTTTCCTCTCGACCATGACGCGAAGTAGATC
>JBOHWL010000116.1:0-25005 GCA_050736615.1 Binataceae bacterium (SeqCode)
CTTCCAAAGTATGCCGAGGGGAAAATCATACCTGCCGATGAACACGCGCGTGACCTCAGGCGTGTCGTCGCCGCTCTAAAGGCCGTTACGTGCGACCGTGCCGCCGCTCTTGTTGAAGCTGTTTTTGAATTTCCGTTCCTACGCGCAAGGAACGCCGCAAGCGCCACCATAGCCTTTAAAAAGCTCGCCGACACCGAATTCGAGACCGAGACAACAAGGCTCTTGTTCGAAGGCAATCCAGACATTTGGTTCGTCGATGACGATTTTTCGAAAGATGCGTTTGCCCACGTTGAAGACTGGGGCATTGTCTCCACTCGAATTAGTCCTTGTGCAATCGGCGCCCAGGGAGATGTGCCGCTGCAGAACACACGGGGATGGCACAAGCGAGGATTGGATGGGTTTGATAGTCGATGCGACATCACCGGGCTGGCTCATACCCTCAAGACCATCACCACCGCAAAAGCACGCTGCCTCTGGAACGAAATTCTCCATGGACACAGTCGCCACATCCGTGGCGTCGTCGAGTCGTCCTCGCGGCAGGACTATCGCGATTCCGAGAAGACGATCGAACTGTCGACTACCGGGCGGTTAATCACGAAGTCTTCGTGGCTGCCCGGCCCTGACGGTAAGCTTCTTCAACCTGGCGATCTTACCTTGGATGAGTTGCCGGAGGACTTTATCCGGAACTCTGACCTGGCCAGATTCCTCGGCATGAAGCCGACCATACCTTCCAACCTCGACAAGGAGAGTCTGTTCCGAGCTGCAGGCTTGATGCCCGAGGCCGCACGTTTCGCGAAAGAGAACACCGACCTGATCGAACGCCTCGCAAAACGCCCCGACTTGCTCGAACAGATCCGCGAAAAACTTGAAGAGAGCACGGACAACGTTCAGCACGAAGCGAAGCCTCTGGACTATCGCGCCGAAATCGCCGAAACCTTTTCTCGCGAGGCTCGAGAAGGAGCCGACGACACAGATGGTTCGGCTACAACTGGCCCGGTACCAAATCCCGAACGGCGGCGGCAAAAACTACAGGAAGAGATTCAAGAGGCGAAAGGACGAGAACCAAGGCTGGTCGAACGCTTCACAAGGGTGCTGAGAAAAGTCTGGGAGTCAAAAAACGGTGTAGTGCGAACGTTTTTAGAGGAGCAATACCAGGGGCGCTGTCAAATCTGCGATTTCACATTTCCCGAACGTAACGGGGACCGATACTTCGAAGGGGTTTACGTAGTGTCGCGTACCCGGGCGCGCTGGATCGACCGCGCAGGCAACGTTCTTTGCCTCTGCGCAAACTGTTCCGCCAAGTTCGTCCATGGAGAGGTTCTTGCCGATGACCTCCTGGATCAAATTGACGGCTTTCGACCATCTAAAGAAGGTGGCCCGATCAGCCCAATGCTTCATATCGTCCTGTGTGGACAACCCACAGATATCCGCTTCACCGAGCGTCACCTTTTGGACCTCCAGCAACTTGTAAAAGCGAGCGACCATCTAGCAGATCCACTGATTGAGACGGCCGAAAAGCTAGCCTGACAATGAGCGCCGAGAACGACTAGATCTCGGCGGCTGTTGAAATTCTGGTCGAGGAAATCAAACAGCCGTTGCATCGAAAGACCGATCACACCACACGATTCCTCGCGTCGTCTGATCCTCAGCTCCTACGGCGAAGCATCACGATGAATAGCTTGAAAATCGATCCAAAAAGAGGTGTCGTATGCTCGAAGTGCGACAAAGTCGTCGCATCCACTCCGGATGACATACCTTCGTGCGCCTGAAGATCCTGCGGAGTCAAATTTTGCCCGCATTGCGGGAACGGAAAGCCCACGCGATGCCCGCTAGCCGCAGGCAATGCTTGTCCCTTGGCTCTCTAAATTCACGAACCTGAAGACACTCATTCAGGCGAAGGAATGCGGGGGTTCACTCTTTCTAAGGCCCGGCCTGCCGGTCCGGCACGTCACAATCGGGCTTGCGCCCCGGCGCATGGCGCGCGACGCTGAAATCAACACGCCATGAGCGGAGGTGCGTTATGGGTATCATCTTGAATCATACGATCGTGCCGGCACGAGACAAACGCGTGGCCGCGGAGTTCCTGGCCAAACTGCTTGGGCTTGAGATGCGCGAAGCGGGCCATTTCGCCGCCGTCAAAATAAATGACGAATTGACCCTGGATTTTGATGATAGCGAAGGCTTCGAGAGCCATCATTACGCCTTCCTGGTGAATGATCCGGAGTTCGACCAAATCTTTGGGCGGATCAATGAGCATGAGATCGCTTATTCCGCCGATCCTTTTAATCGTGAGGTCGGCCAGATAAATCACCGCAAGGGCGGGCGCGGCTTTTACTTCCGCGACGCCAACAGCCATATCTACGAGGTGATGACGCGGGCTTGAGGCCGTCCCGCCATCCGGGCACTTCCAAAGGCGATGAGTTGCGTTGCCGGGCGGGGATGTATCAAGCTGGCGCTTCAATCCTGAAGTGGAGTGCGATTATGGGCAAACTCAATGGCAAAGTCGCGGTGATAACCGGTGCCGCCAGCGGCATGGGACGCGCCACCGCGCTTCGATTCGCGCAAGAAGGCGCGGCCGTCGTGGTCGCCGACCTCAACTCGCAAAGCGGCGAGACGGTGATTTCGGAAATCGCGGCGAATGGCGGCCGCGCGGTTTTTCAGCGCACCGACGTCACCAGCGAGGCGGATATCCAGGCCATGATTGAACGCGCGGTCAAGGAATATGGCCGCCTCGACATTACCTACAACAACGCGGGAATCGGCGGTGCGACCGGACGCCTGCATGAGATCGCGGGTGAGGATTGGGACAAAACCTTCGCGGTCCTCACGCGCGCGGTATTTTTTGGCATCAAGCACTCGATCGAACCGATGCGCAAAGGCGGCGGCGGTTCGATCATTTCCACGTCGTCATTGGCGGGTTTGCGGGGCGTGGCCGGCCTTCATGCGTATAGTGCGGCCAAGGCCGCGGTGGTGAATCTGACCGAGAGCGCCGCGATTGAATTGGGCCGTGATCGGATTCGCGTCAACTGCATCTGTCCCGGCGGCATTCTGACACCGTTGGTATACCGCGGGATGCCGGGCGGTGAAGAGGCGGCGGCGCGTAATCTGGCGCGTATGCAGCCGATTCCGCGGCCGGGTCGCCCCGAGGATATCGCGGCAATGGCCCTCTTCCTGGCCAGCGACGAGTCGGAATGGATCAGCGGCACCGCGATGGTGGTCGACGGCGGACTGAATACCGGCAACACCCGCATCAACTTCGGCTCGGGCTTCTCGGGACCGTCCTTTCAGCGGCGCGAATAAGCCGGCGGCTTTGGCGCCGATTCTCGTGGAATCGATGAGGCGCTGGCCCCACGGCGGACCAAGAGGAGAACATGAGTGCACAGGTTGCCCGCACCGGCGGCCGGATTCTGATCGATCAGCTCGCAATCCACGGCGCCGACACGGTCTTTTGCGTACCTGGGGAAAGTTTCCTGGCTGCGCTCGACGCCTTCTATGATGTGCGCGAGCAAATCCGCCTGATCGTCTGCCGGCAGGAAGGCGGCGCCGCTTACATGGCCGACGCCTATGGCAAATTACGCGGCCGCCCCGGTATCTGCTTTGTCACGCGGGCGCCGGGCGCGAGCAACGCCAGCACCGGCATCTATACCGCCTGGCATGATTCAACGCCGGTGATTCTGTTCGTCGGACAGGTTGCGCGTGCCGATCTCGAGCGCGGCGCCTTCCAGGAACTCGATTTCCGCCGGATGTATGGCCAGTTCTCCAAGTGGGTGGCACAAATCGATGATCCCCGCCGGATCCCGGAACTGGTCGCGCGCGCATTCACACTCGCCGCCTCCGGGCGTCCGGGCCCGGTGGTGCTGGTGCTGCCCGAGGACATGCTGCGTGAAAGCGCCGCGGTTGCGGACGCCGCGCCCTACGTCAAATTGGAAGCGCATCCCGGCGCGGCGGAAATGGCGGAGTTGGCGCGGACGCTGGCGGCGGCTCGCGCACCGCTCATGTTGCTCGGCGGCAGCGGATGGAACGCGCAGGCCGTGCGCGATATCACCGCCTTCGCTGAGGAGAATGATCTCGCGGCCGCGGTATCATTTCGGCGCCAGGACCACTTCGATAATTTGCATCGATGTTATGCGGGCGACCTCGGTATCGGGCCGAGTCCGGCGCTGGCCGCGCTCGTCAGTCAATCCGACCTGATTATCGCCGTGGGCGCTCGGCTGAGCGAAAATGCCACCGGTGGATATACGCTGTTTGACGTTCCGCGTCCGCGTCAAAAACTGATTCATGTCCATCCGGGAGCCGATGAACTCGGCCGCGTCTACCAGCCCGACTTGGCGATAAACGCCAGCATGCCGCGGTTTGCCGCAGCGGCCAAGGCGCTGGCGCGGGCTGATTCGGCCGCGTGGCGGGAGCGCACCCGGCGGGCGCATGCGGACTATCTCGACTATTCGACGCCGATAGGAAATCCGGGCGCGGTCCAGCTTGCGGAAATTGTCACCGCGCTGCGCGATCGGCTACCCGCCAATGCCATCGTCACCAATGGCGGTGGCAATTTCACCGGCTGGGTGCACCGTTTCTGGCGTTATCGCGAATATGGCACACAACTGGCGCCGACCAGCGGCTCGATGGGTTATGGCGTGCCCTCGGCGGTCGCCGCGGCGATAGCCCATCCCGAGCGCGTCGTGTTGTCATTTTCAGGAGATGGATGCTTTTTGATGAACGGCCAGGAACTCGCCACAGCGATGCAATATCGGGTCAAGCCGATTTTCTTCGTGATCAACAATGGCATGTACGGCACCATCCGAATGCATCAGGAGCGCGAATATCCGACGCGCGTGATCGGCACGAGCCTGACCAACCCGGATTTCGCGGCGTTGGCGCGCGCCTATGGCCTGCATGGTGAGGCGGTCGAACGTACGGCTGATTTTTTCCCGGCTTTCGAACGCGCGCGCGATTGTGGACGCGCCGCGTTGATCGAACTTCGGGTCGATCCCGAAGCGATTAGTCCGCGCACCAGCCTGAGCCAATTGCGCGAGTCCTCATTGGCCAAAGCCCAGCGTGGTTAATCACGACCGCTCGCTCACCCGATGATGGGAGGTTTAAGTGGCAAGCCCGCGTCCGAATCCGATGGTGAAACTGTTCGACCTCAGCGGGAAAGTGGCGGTGGTAACCGGCGGCAACCGTGGCATCGGCCGCGCCATCGCTCTGGCGCTGGCTCAAGCCGGCGCGTCAGTCGCGATTATGGCTCGCGATGAACAGATGAATCGCGAGGCCGCGGCTGAGATTGCTGAATGCGGTGTGGGGGCGCTCGCGTTGCCGGTGGACTTAACCCGGCGCGCGCAGCTCGAACCGGCCTTGCGCGAAACCGAACGCGCGCTTGGCGGGCTCGATATCCTGGTTAACAATGCGGCGGTGGCGGTGCTGAAGGGAATCCTCGAGCAGACGGCCGAGGAATGGGATCGCGTGCTCGAGACCAATCTGAACGCCTGCTTTTTGCTTACCAAGTACGCGGCCCAAACGATGATCCGCCAAAAACGCGGTAAGATCATCAACGTCAGCAGTATCGCCGGCCATTTCGGCACGCCGGTATTTCCCTCTTATGCAGTCGCCAAGGGCGGCCTTCAGCAGTTGACCAAATGCTGCGCGTTGGAACTTGCGCCATACAATATCCAGGTCAATACACTGATGCCCGGATGGTTTGCCACCGACATGACGGACTGGATCCGCAATTGGCCTGAATACGCCGAAGCGCATAAGGAAATGATCCAGCGCACGCCGCGTGCACGATTCGGTGAACCCTGCGAACTCGCCGGAGCGGCGGTGTTTTTAGCCTCGAGCGCCTCCGATCATATGACTGGGGCCGAGCTGGTGATCGATGGCGGCTTCTCCGTGAGATGATTCCGGCGCATTGATTGACGAGCAATTGTGGGTTCGCAAAGACGCCTAACCTCCGCGGTGTGAAATAGCGCGGTCGCGCTTCGGCAGCTCCAGCGTGGTTCGTCCGGTTGCCGCCGCTGGTGCGAAATTCGAGCTTGCGGCAACGGCGCCGCGCGGAATCTCGCTGGCTGACGGCCGCGCGAATTCACGCCGCCGCCTCGCACTCAACAGCCGTGTCAACGAAACACGTTGACTCACGGTACCGACCAGCGCCCGCGTCGAACGCTGATATACGTCGATTGTGCCGCGGTACTGAATGCGCCCCGTACGCGTCAACCTGAAGCTATGTTTGCAGCGATAGTATAATTGCCGGTCTTCAGAAGCGTACGTTATCAACGCCTGAGCCGGATTGATTACTCGGGCCTGCGGGCGGCCGATGATTTGCTGGCGGCCCGAGCTATACAGCTCGCTGGCCATGAAAATAGTATTGCCGGCCTGCCCGAACATTACGCTGACACGGGCGGGATTAGCCCCAGTCAAATAGCCCGGAATTATGCTGTGGGCCCGGCTATGTACAAATCCGCCCCAATAGCCGATGAAATCGGGGCTGGCCTCGGGCAGTTATCAGGATATTCGCGGGCTGAGCGTCCGGCGGCGACGATTGTTGCCCGCGAGCGCTCTGACTTGCGGGGAGAACCGAAGAAGATGGCGTCGCCCGCGTGACTGGGCGCGTTGCCGCTGGTTTAAATCGCAGGCCGATTCCAACCACGACCGCCGTCAGCAGGACGGCACCGGCGATAATTCGCTTCATCGCGGAGTCACTGGTCATAACGATTATAGGCCTGGGCCGATAAACCGCTCCAAAAGCGAGCGCGTCCCACTCCCGCACTTGGCACGATGGTTAGATTTAACCCGTAGTCTTTTTACACGGAAGAGGAAACCAATGAACGCTCGATTTCGCCGGGTGCTGGGTGAGCATGCGATTAATCAGCCGGCGTCGACCGGCGCCTCAGGTTCCGATAACGAACTGCTCGACGCCTATTCGGAAGCGGTTTCAAGCGCCGCGCACAAGGTTAGTCAATCGGTCGTCAATATCGCGGCCGCGTGCCGCGAGGGCTCCAGCGAGCGAAGTGCCGGCAGCGGTTCCGGATTTATTTTCACGCCGGACGGGTTCATCCTCACCAACAGCCATGTGGTAAACCACGCGACGCGGCTAACCGTAACTTTGCTCGATGGGCGCGCGGTCGCGGGTACGCTGGCCGGTGCCGACCCGGACACTGATCTGGCCGTGGTGCGAATCCATGCGGACGACCTGGCGCCGGTGAAATTCGGCGACTCAAACCGGCTGCGCGTGGGCCAGATCGCCATCGCAATCGGCAGCCCGTTCGGCTTTCAATGCACGGTAACGGCCGGCGTCGTTAGTGCGCTGGGCCGCTCGTTGCGCTCGATGTCTGGACGGCTTATCGATGACGTTATTCAAACCGACGCGGCGCTCAATCCCGGCAATTCCGGCGGCCCGCTGATAAATTCGCGCGGCGAAGTCATTGGCGTCAACACCGCCGTAATTTTGCCCGCCCAGGGAATTTGCTTCGCGATCGCGATTAATATCGCCAAGTACGTGGCCGGGCGGCTAATTCGTGATGGTCACATTGTGCCCGCCTATATTGGGGTCGCCGGCATGACCGCGCCCTTGCAGCGCCGGCTGGTGCGCTTTTACCGGCTGCCGAAGGAACACGGCGTCGCGGTGGCCTCGGTCGAGCCGGGCAGCCCGGCCGAGCGCGCGGGACTGCATCCACGCGACGTGATTGTCGCGTTCGACGGAATCGCGGTGGCGGCGGTTGACGACCTGCATCGGTTGCTGTCCGATGAACGCGTGGGCAGGGAAGCCACCATCGAGGTGATCCGCGGCGCCGAACGCGTGGCGCTGCAACTCACTCCGGTCGGGTCAAAAGAGTAATCGCGCCCGCGATACAACCCAGGATAACGTCAGGAGCGCGGGGCGGACTTCGCTTCGTCGCGCCATTCGTTATTGGTGGTGCGATCGCCTCGCAGCCATTTGTCTAAATCCTCGCGCGCGCTCGCGCGGCGTTTCGCCTTGATACTATCCGCCGCGGGATGATCGACCGTGAATTCGAGATTCAGCCCATTGGGGTCGGTTACATAGAGCGAGACGCAATAGCCATGGTCGATCAACATGGTCGAATGACCCGCCGCTTCGAGCCGCCGCCGCATTTCGTTCTGACCCGCCGCGTCAGTAATTTTCAGAGCGAGATGGACGAACGGAGAATGAGGTCCGTAGTGGGCAAATTTCTCATGTTGCCGCGGGTCGGCGAAATGAAAAAATGCCAGCGCGCCGCCGTCCTCAAGCTGGAAAAACAGATGACAATAATATAGCTCGTCTTCGCCAAATACCTTGTCGCATTCGCGCCACGCCGCCACCAGCGGCCAGCCGAGTACGTCCTCGTAAAACACGCGCGTTTGTTCGAGATCGCGGCATACGTAAGCCGCATGATGCAGGCGCATGGGAATGGTGTTGAGCTGATTGCCGTTGGACTTGTCAGTGCTCATTGGAACGTCTCCCGTGCAACGCGTTTTCGGCGTTTTCCGACCAAGCCCGCACAGAACCCCTCGGGCCTTTGGCTTATGGTTATTACGCGATGCCCGCGCCAATCGCCAATTTCACCATTATATGAGCATAAATCATCGCGACTGGATCGCCAGGCGCTGTGCGGCAAACAACGTATTGCGCGCGAGCATTGCCACCGTCATCGGCCCAACGCCGCCTGGGACCGGCGTGATGAACCCCGCGCGTTCGCGGGCGCGTTCAAACTCGACATCGCCGACCAGCCCAGTCCGTGTGCGATTGATACCAACGTCGATCACCACGGCGCCCGGCCGAATCCAATCGCCGCGCACCAGGCCCGGCTTGCCGGCGGCGGCTATGACGAAGTCCGCATTGGCGATCTCAGGTTCGAGTTCGCGTGTAAATTCATGGCAGAGAACGACCGTCGCGTTGTATTCGAGCAGCATCAGCGCCAAGGGCTTTCCCACCAGCAGGCTCGCGCCGATAATCACGGCGCGTTTGCCCGCCAATTCTTCTCCGCTGCGCGCGATAAGCTCCATCACGGCCAGCGGCGTGCATGGGCGCAAACCCTGCTCGCCGGTTAGCAGGCGCGCGCGGTTGGCCGGACTGAGGCCATCAACGTCCTTCTCCGGTGCAATCTCGGCCAATGCCGCGTTTTCGGCGGCGCGCTCGGGCAACGGTAACTGGACCAGGATTCCGTGAACGGCGCGCTCGCGGTTGAGACGATAAATGAGATGGACCAACTCATCCTCGGTCACCGACGCGGGCAGGTTGTAAATGTCCGAGGCGATTCCGTCTTGCTCGCAGGCGCGGCGTTTAGCCTCGATATACACTGCCGACGCCGGGTCATTCCCGACCATGATCGCCGCCAATCGCGGACGCACACCATGTTCACGGAGCAAGCGTTCGACGTTCTCGCGGACTTCCGCATGGAGCTCGCGGGCGAGGCGGACGCCGTCGAGAATCCGGCCAATCGTCGGAAAATCGCCGCTGGGCAAACGCTTAATCGAAGACGACGGTCTTGTTGGCATACGATAGAACTCTGCGTTCGAGATGTAAGCGCACTCCGCGGGCGAGGACGACTCGTTCGAGGTCGCGCCCTTTCCTAATCAGGTCCCGCAAGCTATCGCGGTGTGAGATGCGAGCCACGTCCTGTTCGATTATCGGACCCGCATCAAGCACCGGAGTGACGTAATGGCTGGTCGCTCCGATGAGTTTGACGCCACGTTCGTACGCGCGGGCGTAGGCACTTGACCCAACGAAGGCCGGCAAAAATGAATGATGTATATTGATGATGCGATTGGGATACTGCGCGATAAAATCGTCGGTCAGCACCTGCATATAACGGGCAAGAATCACCAGGTCGGCGTGCAGGGAGGCGAGCAACTCGCGCTGCTTCTCTTCTTGAATCCGTTTATTTTGCGGCGTGATGGGAAAATGGAAATAGCTAATGCCGCGGCGCTCCACCGCGGCCTGCAGATCGGGATGATTGCTGATGACCGCGGCCACCCGCCCACGCAGCTCGCCGATCTCCCATCGATGCAGCAGATCGGCCAGGCAATGGTCCAATTTTGATACGAAGATCACGATCGTCAACTGCTCGTCCGAAAAGCGCAGTTGCCATTGCATCCCGAAGCTTGCGGCTATCGGCGTGAACGCACCGGCGATCTCGTCGCGCGCGATGGCAAAACTTTCCAAATCCCATTCCACGCGCGAAAAGAATCGCCGGCTTTCGAAATCCACGTGATGGTCGGCATGCAGGATATTACCGCCATGCGCGGCGATAAAGTGCGCAAGCTCGCGGACCAGCCCGGTGCGGTCTTCGCATTGGGTCAATAACGTAGCCGTGAGGCGTTGTCCGTCAAAATTGAACATCGAATGCGCGGGCGGCGCGGTCGTCCATAAGGGAATCCGCCCGCCGAAAGTTTATCAAAAGCCGCGCCCCTACAGCTATTCCCCATGTGCTTGGCGAAACTATGCGACGGAATCGTTACGACACCAGCTTCTATAGTCGGCGCCGCCGATCACCTGGAATGGTCAAACGCCGGCGTGAGGTTTGCGACAATGCGGGGCGAATCAGGAAGGCATTTTGCGCAGGCTCGCTCCATGTTGTTGCTTGCGCAACCATGCTGTCCCGGCCAGTACGGATAAACCCGCCCCCGCGGTGGCAGGCAGCACGTGCCAGATCAAAATGTGCAGCCTCCCATCGATCGGACAGCCGAGACGGGTCGCGGCAAAAGCGAAAGCAAAAACCGCGACGCCGACCAGCCCGCCCGCAACACCGAGCGGCAAGGGTGCCGCGCGCCGCACGGCCCAAAAGAGCAGCGCCCAGGGTAGTACCGCACACAATCCAGTGCATGCCATGCACGGCACGCCATCACGGATGAATTCGCCGATTGAGAAGTGCGACGCGACAGTACCGCGCGACACCAACAGCACCGCCCCGAGTGCCAACGCCCCGACGAGCATTAACTCCGGGCGGGAGGCCTCCCGCCCGGGAATAGCCGTCCTGAGCGCCAACGCCGCCGCCGCGACGCCCAGCAATACAAACGATCCAAGCACCAATATGTAATGAAGATCGTGCAGGTGTG
This sequence comes from Binataceae bacterium (SeqCode), assembly GCA_050736615.1. Taxonomy (GTDB): domain Bacteria; phylum Desulfobacterota; class Binatia; order Binatales; family Binataceae; genus JBOHWJ01. The sequence continues at coordinate 11,047 of JBOHWL010000116.1, forward strand.
CGTGCAGGTCCGCACGCGGAAAAATCAGCGCGATGGTGCCCAGCAACGCCAGCTCAAGCAGTAGCCACAGCGCCAGCCGCAATCTCACCGGCCAGATCCGTTTGACCGGGCGCAAACGCTCGATCGCGGGTTCCAGCAGGGCATCGTAGCGTGTCTCGTGTATTTCCGAAGTCAGCATCGGACGGTTCAGCCTAACATCGCTCGTAGATGGACGTAAGCGCGATGAACGCGCACCTTTAATGTACCGACGCTCGCGCCGGTCCGTTCGGAGGCCTCCAACAAAGACAGGCCTTCAATCTTCATCATGATAAAGGCCTCGCGTTGAAAGGTCGGCAGGCGTGACAGCGCCTGGCGGAGTCTCACCAGCAGGTTCTCGCCCTTTTCACCGCCATATTCCAGGAGATCTTCCGCCAATTCCTGACTATTCGTGCGCAAACGATGGCGTCGAAAATGATTCGCCGCGATGTGCCGGGAGATCGCGAACAGCCAGGGTTCGAATGGGCGCGCTGGGTCGTAAGTGTGGCGCGATTCATAAATCGCCAGCAGGGTTTCCTGGCATACGTCCTCCAATTCGTCCTGGTCAAAAATGCGCCGACGCAGAAAGCCGGTGATCGCCGGTCCGATTTCGTTCACCAGCATGCGAAAGGCTTCGCGGTCGCCCTGTTGTGTGCGATCCATGAGCTGCGCCCATCTTTGGCCGCGCGCTCCGTCGTCGTTCCGCCCGCGCATAAATTAATAATTGTCAGCTTTGAGTAATCGAATAGTAAGCGAGTATTTTGCGCAGACCGCTTGAGCGTTGTCAATACATATTCCGTCGCGGAGACTACTTTCGGAATATGAACTTGTGAACCCGCCGGCCAGGATATTTCCGTTGCGTAACTTTTGAACCCGCCGTTTCAAGATCACATTACCTGGCCAGCCTGCCTAAGAATGGCCGAGCTGTGTATCCGAAGGACACAGAGGGAGTTTGAAGACGGTTGTGCGAGTGACGGTTTTTCGCTTTTGCCTCTGGGCAGTGCGCCTGTTGTTTCTAACTGGACTGACCATTGTCATGTGCGGCCATTGCGCCGTGGCGGGTGACGCCGCCGATGCGGACCACAAGACCGGCTTGCAACAACTTCAAGCGGAAGTGGCCTGGCTGCGGCACGAACAAAAGCTCGAGCGAAAGCGCGCTGAAGCGCAGGGCCTCAACACGAATGGACGCGCTTATGGGGCGCGAATCCGTTTTTATCCGCTGCCACTCGATGCGGGATTGGGAAGATTGGAACTCGGCGCCCCAGTTGCGACGGCAAATGGAAGAACGTTGGCAACTCCATGCATCACGCCACAAGTGATTTCTCGCTTGCGATCAAGGGCGGCGTCGTTTCAAATCCGTGCGGCGCGCAGCCGTTCGATTCCGGATTCCTGCGGCCCGGGGAAACCTTCACTCATACGTTTATCAAGCCGGGAACATACCGCTATGTCGGCGTCGCGCATGAAGCGTCGGGAATGAACGGCACGGTGATCGACAAATAGTCATTTTCACACTGTGGCAATCGCGTCGGATTCCGGTCGCTTCGCTGAACAACCTATTGCGAAACGATAATACAAACCAAATTGGAGGTCTATTCACGTGCACAATCGGATCATCAAGAGATTATTTACATTCACGCTGCTAATGCTGATCGCGGCGCCACTGAGCGGATTCGCGCAGATGGCGGGCGCTTCAAGCATGATGAAACGGATGAAGCCGGAAGAACATCAGGGAAGCACCGGCTACGTTCAAACCAACCTGGTCTCGAATCTCGCCAACGGAGTCAATCCGCCCGCCAAGGTGGTGGACCCGGATTTGGTGAATCCGTGGGGAGTCGCGTTTTTCCCCGCCGGACCTTTCTGGATCTCTGACAACGGCACGGGCGTATCAACTCTTTATGATGGTATGGGCAATAGTATTTCGCAGGCTATCGGCCTGACCGTAACGATCCCCGCTGACGGCGACAGCAACGCCGGCGCGCCCGGACCGGACGGCATCGTGTGGAACGGCAATCCGCTGGCATTCGAGGTCGGAAATCCCCCCGCCCCGGCGCTGTTTATCTTCGCGACGGAGGACGGGACGATCGCGGCCTGGCAGGCCGGCCTCGGGAATAACGCTCAAATCGTCGTTCCCAACTCGAATCTGACCACGGGGCCGGTTTATAAGGGACTTGCATTGGGCAACAACAGCCGAGGGTTGTTTCTATATGCCACCGATTTCAGGGATGCGAAGATAATCGTATGGAATAGTAGTTTCGGCTTTGATTCGGAGCTCAGCGCGAAATTCGCCGATAGTCAGCTGCCGCAGGGCTTTGCTCCGTTTGGCATTCAGAACGTCAACGGCCAACTCTGGGTAACTTACGCCAAACAGGACGGGCCCCGGCACGACCCGGTCGCGGGCGAGGGCACCGGCGTCGTCGATGTGTTCGATACCGACGGCGATCTGCTTCGGCGTTTCGCTAGCAATGGCGTGCTCAACGCGCCATGGGCGGTTGTGATGGCGCCGAATAGCTTTGGCGAGTTCAGCAATGACATCCTCATCGGCAATTTCGGCGACGGAAAGATCAGCGCCTGGAGTCCGAAGAGCGGGCGGTTCATGGGTTGGATGAGGGACACGCATGGCCGCACACTGACGCTGGGATCCTTGTGGGCGTTGGTATTCGGCGGCGGCCTGAGCGCGAACCCGCAAACCCTGTATTTCACCACCGGCCTCAAGAATGAAACGAACGGCTTGTTCGGTACACTGTCACCGGAATGAAATGCTCGCGTTCTTCTTAATACGCGATTTGGAATAGCTAGTCCGGCCGGAGTGCCGGCGCGCCGAAAACCATCGGACCCTCTCCGCGACCGATGTGTTGTCTGATGCAAATGGCGCGTCGTCGCACTCCGGCCACCGCCTGTTGCCCAACCAATTGAAGTCTGTTCGCGGCGAACTGGCCTATTGCAGGCGGGCGCGCAGCAGACTCGAGCACATCGCAACGTTGAAATCGATATTGGCCGAGGCGCCGCGCAATTCCTTTAAATAATCAGGCAAGGACTCTGCCGTAAGCCCCTGACCGCTGGGTCTGACGAAAGCAAGATCGGACGGGATGCGTGCCGCCAATTCCTGGCGTGCCGCCACATAGCGGCGACGCATCCGCAGGCCGGCCTCGTCGGTGATTTGCAGTGCGGCGAGTTCGCTGACGGTCAAGGCAACCAGTTGCGCCGCGGTGAATTCCCGCAAAAGATAGCGAAGCAGGTACGCCTGCCGGTGCATGAAGGCCTTGGCCTGGAACACGCGGCGCAGATCGTCGAGGTCACCGGTTGCTTCATCGGGGAACGCCGCCTTGAAGGAGTCACTGTCCGCGACTCCGCGGTTGATTTCGCTTCCGCAGAAGTGGTCAACCAGTTCGACCGTTGCGCGTTGCACCCAGCCCAACTCCTCGATTCGTTCGCGGATATCCCGCGCCATCATAAAGGCGAAGTTCGCCGCACACCAATACGTCGGCAACTTGAAAGTGACACGGACGTCGTTGCTCGACTCGACCTCGACGCTTTGAATGAAGCCGAGGTCAGGCAGCGGCTCGTCGAGTTCCGGATCAGTCACGCTTGCGAGCTGGCGCCACACTTGCGCGACCGCCTGCCGATTGGACATTGCGGCGGAAATCTTCGCGGACATAATTGAGAGATTTGTCCGTAATGGGTGATTTGGCAAGGGCAACTACGGTCGCGGCCGGTTGCGCCGGTCATCCCGCGGAGCTTAGCAAACCGTTTGCTCCGGTTACGGAGCGCAATGCTCGCTTGAAAATGCGCGGCCGCGTCCAGCAAATTCGCCCAGATCGCATCATTTGCAAGTCATCGGTGACTTTGCCAATGTCGGGACGAAACCAGCGAGGCTCAAACGCATGAGAGCAGCCGTTCTCGAAGCCTATGATACGAGTCTCCGCCGGCCGGAATTCGTCATTGGTCAGGACGTTCCCGAGCCCAGGATAGAGACTCCCAATGACGTCATCGTGCGCGTCGGCGGCGCGGGCGTATGCCGAACCGATCTGCATATTATCGAAGGGCTTTGGCGCGAGCGCGTACCGGTGAAGCTGCCGTATATCATGGGGCACGAGAATGCCGGCTGGGTTGAGGCGGCAGGTAGCGCGGTCCATAGCGTCAAAGTTGGCGACCCGGTGATTTGCCATCCCTTGGTTAGCAACGGCACGATGCTTGCGGCGCGGCGTGGCAACGACATGCATGCGGGCGGCGCGTTCCCCGGGATCGATTGCAACGGCGGCTATGCCGAGCTGCTCAAGACCGCCGAGCGCGCGGTAATCAAGCTTCCATCCACGCTCGCGCCCAAGGACGTTGCTCCATACGCGGATGCCGGCCTGACGGCGTATCATGCGGTCAAAAAGGCTGCCGCCCATTTGCTCCCCGGCGACTTCGTCGTCGCGATTGGTTCGGGCGGACTCGGCCATATCGGCATCCAGGTGCTGAAAGCGCTATGCGCAGCGGAAATAATCGCAGTGGACCGTTCGGACCAGGCGCTAAGTCTCGCCCGCGAATCGGGCGCCGATCATGTGGTCAAGGCTGATGCCCACGAGGTCGACGCGGTGCTCGCTTTAACCCACGGCATGGGCGCGCAGGCGGTAATTGATTTTGTCGGCGAAGGGGACGCGGTCGGTAACGGATTCAAGATGACCCGCAATGCCGGCTATTACTACGTGGTCGGCTACGGGGGAAAAATCGAGATACCCACGATGGATCTGATCGTGAGTGAAAAAACCATTGTCGGCAATCTCGTTGGCACCTATCCAGACCTGGTCGAGTTGATGGCGCTGGCCGATCGCGGCCTGGTCAAGCTCGCGACCAGGGAATACAAGTTAAGAGACGCGAACAGTGCTTTGCATGACCTGAACGAGGGCAAGATCAAAGGACGCGCGGTGTTGGTCCCATGAATTCATTTTATCATCCCGCTGATAATATATTTGAGCTTAATAGCCAGTCGCGGCGGAGGATATAATTGTTTTACACGGCCAATGGCGACGAGGTCTTTGTCATCGACGGCCACGTTCATTTATGGGACGCGCGGCCGTCGAATCAGCTCAACCGGCATGGCGCCGAATTCATCAATTGCTTTTACGACTATCATAAGGGCTTGAGTCCCAAGGAGTATTTGTGGACGGCTGAACAATTTCAGCATTACTCTCCCGAACTCATGTACGAAGACCTTTTTGTCAACGGCTACGCCGATCTCGCGATCTGCCAGCCGACTTACTTGACCGATTTCTATCGCAACGGTTTTAACACCACCGAGCAAAACGCGCGGCTGAAGGAGTTATATCCGGAGCGCATCATTCTCAACGGAGCGTTCGATCCGCGCGACGGTGAGGCTGGCCTGGAATACCTGCATTCACTCGTCGAGAAATACGCTATCAAAGGGGTGAAGCTCTACACCGCCGAATGGCGCGGCGCATCGAAGGGATACAAGTTGTCGGAACCCGGCGCGCAGCGTTATCTCGAAGAGTGCCAAAAGCTGGGCATAAAGAACATTCACGTTCATAAGGGGCCAACGATTCTGCCGCTCAACCGGGACGCCTTCGACGTGGCTGATATTGATGACGCCGCGACCACCTTCCCCGACTTGAACTTCATCGTGGAACACGTCGGTCTGCCGCGGCTGGACGATTTCTGCTGGATCGCGACGCAGGAACCCAACGTTTACGGCGGGCTCGCGGTGGCAATGCCGTTTGTGCACGCGCGCCCCAGGTATTTCGCGCAGATTATATCCGAGCTGCTGTTCTGGCTCGGCGAAGATCGTTTATTATTCTCCAGTGACTATGCCATCTGGCAACCGAAATGGATAGTCGAGAAATTCATGGCGTTTGAGATTCCCGACGATTTGCAACAGGAAACCGGCAAAACTTTGACGCTTGAGGGTAAACGGAAGATCCTGGGCGGGAATGCCGCGCGTCTCTATGGCATCGACATCGAGGCGCAAAAAGCCAGGCTCCGGCGGGAGGATCGCGCGCCTCAAGCATAAGGGCGGGACCTCGCGGCTTGGCGCCCGCCAAGATGCACGGCCGCGTTGACCCCTCATCAATACTCAATCGGGAGATATACCATGGCGAGTGGATCAAACATCTCCAAAATCAAAGCTCAGCGTGGAATTCCGCTGAGCGAAGCGGCCCGACTGGTGTCCGATCTGGACTGGTTGCCGTCATACGCAAAGGAAGCCGCCAAGTATCCCACTGACTACAAAATAACCAAGGCGCCGAAAGATCCCACCAAATCGGTTCTTCGCTCATACTTCCCGATGCAGAACGAGAAGAACAACCGGGTCTATGGCGCTTTGGACGCGGCACTGCGCGGAGACATGTTCCGCAACGTCGAGCCGCGCTGGATGGAATGGATGAAGCTGTTCCTGGGCATCATTCCGTTCCCGGAAATCTCGGCCGCGCGCTCGATGGCGATGGAGGCGCGGGTGGTGCCAGGGGCCAATCTGAAGACCGGCTTGACCATGCAGATGGTCGATGAGTTGCGCCACTCCACCATCCAGATGAATTTAAAAAAATGGTACATGGAGAATTATATCGATCCGGCCGGCTTCGATATCCACGCCAAGGGGTTTGGCCGTTGTTACGCCAGTACCATCGGGCGGCAATTCGCCGAAGGGTTTCTGACGGGCGACAATATCACCGCCACGAATATTTTCCTGCAGGTGGTGGCTGAGACCGCTTTCACCAATACGTTGTTCGTGGCGATGCCGTCGGAAGCGGCCCGCAATGGCGATTACGCGATGCCTTCGGTCTTCCTGTCGGTGCAATCAGACGAATCGCGTCACATGAACAACGGCCACGCGGTCCTGATGTCGATTCTCAACCATCCTGAAAACCATCTTTTGCTCGAGCGCGACCTGCGCTACGCCTTGTGGCAGAACCACGCGATCGTGGACGCGGCCATCGGCGTGATTATCGAATATGGCACAAAGGATCGCAGCAAGGATAAGGAATCGTACCTGGAACTCTGGCACCGGTGGATCTACGACGATTACTATCGCAGCTTCCTTCTGCCCTTGGAGAAATACGGCGTCAAGATCCATCACGAGGACATCGAGGAGATGTGGAACCGGATGTCCAAGAAGTGGTACGTGCATGAAGTCGCGCAGTTCTTCTCGGCCGGATGGCCGGTTAACTATTGGCGTATCGGCGGAATGGATGAGCGCGATTTCGAATGGTTCGAATACAAATATCCCGGTTGGTATCGGCGTTTTGGCGCATGGTGGGAAGACTACCGCAAGCTCTCCAAGCCCAATCAGAAGCCGATCGTGTTCGAGGATACCGGTTATAGATACCCCATCCGATGCTGGAGCTGCCTGGTTCCCGCTTTGATTCGCGAGGATTTCGTCTATGACGAAGTCGATGGCGAAGTCTATGCCTACTGCTCCGAGTTATGCCGTTGGACCCACAAAGTTGCCTTCCAGGGCGAATATGAAGGCCGTCCCACGCCGGCGATGGGGCGCTTCAGCGGCAAGCGGGAGTGGGAAACTTGCTATCACGGCTGGGATTTGGCCGAGATCCTGAAGGACCTCAAATTCGTGCGCAACGACGGCAAGACGCTGATCCCGCAACCTCATCTGTCCTGGGACGAAAAGGACATGTGGACGCTCGAGCACATCAAAGGCCTGGAATTCCGCAGTCCTTTGGTGGATTTCCGCGCGCTGACGCCGGAACAAAAGGCGGCCTGGGCTGACGAGTATCGCAAAGGGTTCACGGTGCGGACAATCTAATTGCCAGCGGCCTGGAATCACGGAGTAAAGGAATTGTGATCCCACGAATACGAAGCCAGGGCGCGGCAGGATAGTTGCAGGGTAGTCGTGCCAAAGTCGTACAAAGTGCGCCTCGAACCCGTCGGTGTCGAGATGGAGGTGGAGGAGGGCGAAACGGTTCTGTCCGCGGCCTTCCGTCAAGGCATCATGCTGATGCATGGTTGCAAGGAAGGACAATGCTCGAGTTGCAAATCGATTCTGCTCGACGGCGACATCGAACTACTCAAGCATTCGACCTTTGCACTGGCCGATTACGAACGTGAAGAGAACTATATATTGCTATGCCGCACGCTGGCTTACAGCGACATTTCCGTCGAGCTGCTGAGTTACGACGAGGATCTCCTTACCCACTCGATTCCGGTCCGTGACTATTCCGCCAGGGTCGCCGCGATCGAACACCTCACGGCCGATATCCGCGGTCTTGCGCTTGAGTTGGAGCAGCCGTTCAAATTCTTGGCGGGCCAATATGTGGATATCACGGTTCCGGGCAGTGGACTAATGAGATCCTTCTCGATGGCCAATCCGCCGGGCGGCAATCAGCTTGATTTTATCATCAAGATTTATCCGGACGGCGCGTTTTCGTCGGTGCTCGACAAGCAGCTCAAAGTCGGCGACGAACTCGGTATTAAGGGCCCGTACGGAATCTGCTTCAGGCATGAGAATCGGTCCGGCGAGATGATCCTGGTTGGTGGCGGCTCCGGCATGGCGCCCCTGTGGTCCATCGTGAATGATCTTGCGCGCAATCAGGAGCGGCGCAAACTGACGTTCTTTTATGGCGCTCGCACCAGTCGCGACCTGTTTTACCTCGAACAGATCGAGGCGATCCGCGCGGTTCTGCCCGAGTTTCGCTTCGTCCCCGCGCTGTCGCATGAACCGGCCGGAACTAATTGGAAAGGTGAAACCGGGTTTATTCACGAGGTCGTCGCGCGTCAGTTGCGCGGTGCGGACTTGGACGATCAGGCTGAAGCGTATTGCTGCGGACCGCCGCCGATGATCGAGGCAACCGTGCCGGTGCTGCAAGTCAGCGGAGTGGAACCGGAGCGCATCCACATCGAAAAGTTTACCCAGGCTTCGCATTGATCTGGGTATTTGTTGCGGAACAGGAGGCTATATGGCCGCGTCTGAGAAAGAGTCGGCGGCGGCGGGCGCCAGAAAATTTCCCGGCTCGGAAAGCCGCAAGTTTGACTATTTCGAACCACAGGGCCGGACCGCGACGCTTTATGAAGACCTGACCGTCGACGTCCAACCCGATCCCGATCGCTATCTTTTGCAGGGTTGGATCATCGACTTTGCCGATGGCTTGCCGACCTACACTGAGAAACGAACCGCGATGAAGAGCGTCAATTGGCATCGCTTTCGTTCGACTGATCAGGAATGGGACCGCACGCATTATCAGCGTCAATCCACGGTCGAAGGCGCGATCAAGATGATCAGCGACAATGCCAGGGCGCAAGGTGTCGCGGCATCCTTTGATCCAAGCTGGGTGCCGATCCTGCAGAATCATGTGGGCGCGCTCAAGCATCCGGAATACGCGCTGGGAATAATCCTCATGCAGGCGCAGCGCGACGGCATGAGCCAGATGATCAACACCGCCATCCTGACCAACGCGTCTTACAAGCTGCGGTTCTCCCAGGACCTGACGCTTTATTTGGCGGAAATCGGCCTCGACCTAGCCAATTTTGACGTGGCGGCCGGCAAGCAACACTGGCTCGAAGACCCCCTATGGCAGGAAAGCCGCAAAGCGGTAGAGACCATCAGGGGGGTGTCCGACTACCTTGAGGCGGTTTTTGCGTCAAACTTGTTTTATGAAAGCCTCGTGACCGGCCTGGTGCGCAATTTCGCCGCACGATTCGGCGCTGCGCACGGCGATTCCGCGACGCCCAGCATCATCGGCTTCGGGCAGGCCGATTATCAGCGCAATCTCGCCAATAGCGTCGCGTTGTTCCAGCTCCTGCTCAACGACGACCAGCACGCCGATCATAATCGCGGCCTGGCGCTGAAATGGGCTGGCGTCTATGGGCCGATGTGCGTCAGGGCCGCGCAGGCATTGCGGCCGCTTTGGTCGCAACCGCGCATTCACTGCGTTACGTTCGAAGACGCGTTCGAACAGGCCAGAAATGACACCGTCGAGAGCCTGGCTAAAATCGATCAGACGCTCGGAAAGGAGGTGGGAATCTGATGGCAGCACGGCCGCAAGCCAACGTGGACGTTCATGGCGACAGGCAGGACGCGGTTTCCACCAAATGCGGAGTGACGCTGAATGACAGCGTGCAGAGCCGCGACATCGTAAAGCTGATGGAGAAGAAGCCCGGCGTCAAAATCACGTATTATCCCTCAATGATCAGGATCGACGGCGAGGAGAAGCTCGAATTCGACATGAAGGAGTTAAGCGAGGCGCTGGGAAGGGAAATTGATCCCTACGATTTTACCATCGAGATGGCAACGCATTACGGACGCATGGTGATGTTCGACGATAAGCTGGTTTTTTTCGGCCGCCTGGAAGACGCGCTGCCGTATGAAATGGCCGACGACGAAACCTAACCGCCACGCGTGCTAAGCGGCCCGGGGCCGCGTCAGCGCGAGTATGCGCTGATCGCGCGGTTGCCGGCAAATCCCGCGAAATTCCAATTCCGACTGGAGAAACCGCGTGCCGAAGCTAATCCTTTATCAGGACGAGGCCAGAACCGCCCTCGGCCGAGGCGTGGACAAACTGACCCGAGCGGTGCGCGCAACACTCGGCCCGAAGGGCGGCAACACCATCATCGACCGCACCATCGGTCCGCCGATCGTGTCACGCGACGGCGTCAGCATTGCCGAAGAGATCGAACTGGAAGACCCCTTCGAAAACGTCGGCGCGCAAGTTGTGCGCGAGGTCGCGCGCAAGACCAGCGAGACCGTCGGAGATGGTACGACCACGGCCACTGTGCTCGCCAACGCCATCCTGCAGCGCGGACTCGAAGCGTTGGCGCGCAAAGCGAATTCGGTCGACCTCGTAAGGGGAATCGAAAACGCCACCGAATTCATTATCGCGGCGCTCCAGCAATCCGCGCGGCCCTTGGCTAACGATCATGAATTGCAAGCGGTCGCCGCGATCGCGGCGGGCGAAGATTCCACCGGGCGGCTGGTCGCGCAAGCCATTCAGCGGGTTGGCGCAAAAGGGGTCATCACGACGGAAATCGGCCAGGCTCTAGTCAGCGCCCTGGAAGCGGTGGAGGGTATCAGCTTCGATCGCGGCTTCATCTCTCACCACATGGCCACCAACCCGGAGAAAACGTTGGCCACGTTGGACAAGCCGTACCTGTTGATGACCGATCAGCGCATCGGTTCGCTGGCACAAATCGCGCCGACGGTGGAGGCTGTGAAAGCGGCGGCCGGCTCACTCCTGATCATTGCCGAGGATATAGCCGGCGAGGTCGTTGCCACGCTGCTGGCCGCGACTACCGAGAAGAATCCGGTCGTGGCGATTTATCCGCCCGAGTACGGAAAATGGCGGCAAGCCACCCTCGAGGATCTGGCCATCATGACCGGCGGCCGGGTGATTGCACGGGAAACCGGCGGCCGGCTGGAGGCCGTCCGGCTGGCTGATCTTGGACGGGCGAACAAAGTTATCGTATCGAGCCAGCGCACGGTGATTACCGGCGGCGAAGGAGATGTGGCGCAGATTGCGGCGCGCCGTGAGCTGGTCGGCCGGCAATTAGCCGACGCTTCGGAACAGCCTGCGGAAGCGGACAAACTCAAGGAGCGCTTGGCGAAGCTATGCGGCGGTACGGCCGTAATACGCGTGGGCGGAGCCTCGCTCAGCGAGCAGCGGCGGCGTTCCCAATTGATTGAGAACGCGATTAACGCGGCGCATGCGGCGCTCGAGGACGGGATCCTTCCCGGCGGCGGAACCGGGCTATTGCGCGCCGCGGCGAAATTGAGGGAATTAGTTGATTCGTCATCGGGAGATGTAAAGGAAGGGGCGCGAATCGTCCAGGATGCGGCGGCGGAGCCGCTGCGCTGCATTGCCGAGAACTGCGGCGTTGATCCGGACGAGACTGTGCAACGCGTCTCAAGAGCCGGCTCGGAAATCGGCTTCAACGCCCGTACCGGTACGTTCGTAAACCTGATCGACGCCGGTGTGATCGATCCGGTCAGGACCATTTGCGCCGCTTTGCGAAGTGCGACCTCGGTGGCCGGTTTGCTGTTGACGACCAACACGGTAATCGTCACCAGGCCGGATTATGTGGATATCACGGCGGGACCCGCTCGCGGTGGCGGCATGGAGCGGGTGATCGACGAGTCGTGAGATGGCCGACTCAGCACCATTGCCGATTCCCGAGCCGGACGTCCCTTATCGCGAATTCTTTGCCGCTGTTATCTCCGGCTGTCGATTGCAGCATTCGGTGGGACAGTGTTGGCGCATCGGCTGGGAATAAAAGCCGTACTCGCGTCGGGATAGCCGAGGTTGCGTCGCAGTTTTACGGATCCGCTGTACCGTATGGGTGCCGAGTATGGCGTATTGCTGCTTTTTCAGCACGTGGAGTAAGGACCCTATCGTGTCCACTCCCTTGAAGCCGCTGCATGACCAGTACGCCAAAACCCTCAAGTACGAGACCCCAAATCGCGTGTTGAACCTCGACGATTACGCGGGTTGCTCGTTCACGGTCTGGGCGTCGACTCCCGCGATCGTGTGGACCGCGTCTAGACCTCAGGAGTTCGGCATTCATGTCCATGTTCACGATGGTCAGACGCGGGTGGTAGATGAGACGTATGGCGAGGTAACACTCCAAGGCAAGGTGCTCGAACGGCCTTCGCTGATTCAGGAAATGATCGAGCGGTCGGTCATTTGACGCGCCGCCGGATTTGCGACAAATCTGCCATAAGATTTCTGGCCTCAGTCTGATCCCGTTGGAAAAAGCGTAGAAATCTCGGCTATTTCCGAGTGGTATGGTGTCCCGGCCGGGAAATGACTAGCATGACTAAAGTGACCATAAAACCTCAAGCCGATGATCGTGCGACATGGCCGGTGGCCGAAGCCAAGGCGCGATTCAGCGAGATGATCGACCGCGCGTTGAGGGATGGCCCGCAGACCATCACGCGCAACGGCAAGCAAGCTGTGGTCGTTGTATCAGCCGAGGAGTGGCGGCGAAAAACCAGGCGCACGGGCAATCTCGCCGAGTTCTTCGCCGCCTCACCGCTGCGCGGCTCCAGACTCAAGGTCAAACGGACCAAGGACCGTTCGCGAGCCGTCGAGCTGTGAACTTTCTCCTTGACACCAACGTGATTTCGGAATGGGTCAAGCCGGAGCCGGACCGCAACGTTGTTACTTGGCTGGCCGAGGCTGATGAGGACCGGGTGTTCGTCAGCGTGATTTCATTCGCGGAGATCCGTCGTGGAATCGAGCTGATGGTCGCGGGGCGGCGGCGTCAACGCCTGGCGCTGTGGTTAGCCGAAGAGTTGCCGCTGCGATTCGAAGACCGGATCTTGGCCGTTGATCTCGGGGTCGCGGACACTTGGGGCGTGGTAATGGCGCGAAGCGAGAAGAAAGGCCACGCGATGGGCTCGATGGACGCCTTTGTCGCCGCGACCGCCGAGGCTCACGATCTCACGCTGGTAACGCGTAATATCAAAGACTTCGAACACGTCGGAATTTCCTTGATGGACCCCTGGCAATCGCGTCCGTAGCACACATTTCCCGTACCGGCCACGAAAATGAAGAAGATTTGGTAATTGTGCTGGGCGGCGCGTCGCACGGGCCCTGGGCTTATTTAAGAAATATCTCAGAAGACGCCTCGCATCTGAGTGGCCACACCACTCGGGAACCTTTGCGCAAGCGCCAGTTGTCATTCCGAACGGAGTCTGCCGTTAGCGTAACCGCAGGCGGAGCGAGCAAACGAGTCTGCGAGGTGCGTTCGAAATAAGTGAGGAATCCCGGAGAAGTCCTTGAAAAGACCAAAAGGTCCGGGATTCCTCGCTGCGCTCGGAATGACATGCGAGACTTGTGCAGCGATTCCCTGGAAATAGTCGAATTACCACTGATCTCATTATCGCGCTCGACCACGGCAAAGTTGCCGAAACCGGCACGCATACGGAATTACTGCACCGCGGCGGCACTTACGCGCGGCTTTACGCGGAGCAGACGCGCGGTTTGAGCCTCGCTCCGGCCGCCG
>JBOHWL010000117.1:0-4683 GCA_050736615.1 Binataceae bacterium (SeqCode)
GTGACGCGGCGCTCCCCGGTTTCGATAGCGGAGACCGTTTGGCGGTCCTTGAAGCCGAAGAGGCGCGCGAGGTCGTCCTGAGAGAGGCTTCGTTCCTCCCGCAGGGCCTTGATCCGCGCTCCGATGAGATTGGTCATGCTGCTGCCTCCCGGCCACCTAGATAATCTTGCGAAATGCACTTTGCAAGATTATATTGCGATCCGACCGTCGATTCGGGCGGTGAACCCAGATCGGGAGTTTCCGATGGCTGACAATAGGATGTTCATCGAACGCCGCCCCGAGACGGGCGACTACGCGGTTCGCAAGCCTGATTCGGAGCGGGCAAGCGCCGTGCTGCCGACAGAGGGTGGGGCGATCGACTGGGCGAAGGAGCGGGGCGGCGACGTCTTGGTCGAGCGGGTTCGGGAGACGAACCGGGGAAGCCCCGACAAGTGGCGCCGGGTTATTCCGTGAGCTCGTCTTCCGAAGCTTCCTAGTCGTCTTCGACTTCAGGCCGCCCCTTCATGCCAAGCGCGATGTCGAGGCGGACTTCCTCGACGTGGCGCTCGGCGTTGAGGGCCAGCGAGGCCGTCATCAGAGAGGTTACGCTAGATCCGCAAGGCGCGGATTTGGCCGCCAAGAGGGCCTCCCCACAAGGAACGCAATCTTGCGAGGGGTCGGTGCAAGCAAAGCGGGTATCTAGGCCGATGCTCTCTGGCTGACATGAGCTGAGCCCGCTTCAACCGCCTCGTCCAGCAATCGCGCACGATCGTCATCGGTGATCTGGCCCAAGTTCGCTAGATGCTGGATCGCCGCGCGCAAACCTACGCGCAGAGTTCGCGCCATTTCCGACACATCTGACAGAGACGCACGCTTGCGTCGCGGTTGAAAAGTTGCCTGCACGGCCCCCGGCGGCATAAGCAGCATGGCGGCAAAGGCGTTAGCACGTTGCTCCACCGCCAGGGGAGCCCATTGCGTGCTGCTATGAGCAACACGCCTTGCCCGGTCGCGATCGTACAGCAGATGGCAAAGTTCGTGCGCGATAGTGAACCGCTTGCCGTGGTCGTGATGGTTCATCGAGTGGTCACGATTGACCACAATGGTCGGCGCTAGGTTCGGTCCGGCCAAAGCGACGCCTAACGGGCCATCCTGATCCAGCGCCGCCTCACGCCGTTCCACCTGCCACTGTTCCAGCAGGTGTTCAAGATCGAACGGACTCGCTTGGGCAATCAGGTTGAGTTCTTCGAGCAGATCGAGGGCCAAGCGGTAGCCGTCCTCCCAAGGCTCTATGGAACGCCATGCCGGGCTGTTCCGGACATGTTGTTCCACGGGGCGCTCGTTGTTGGTGATTTCGAGGCTCGCGGTCGCAATCGCCAACAAGGTGATCACCCCGCCCTCTGAAATCTTTGGTGAAAGAGCGCCGAACATCGCTGCTGCGGGTGAGATCTGGGTTATCGCATGTGCATTGAAGGCCGAATTGAGCAAGCGTCGTTGCTTTGCACCGAATTGTACCGTTCTTTCTCGAAATAGTCGGGTTAGCCGTCCTGGTCGCGATTTACCATCCAGATACCAGGCGAGGGGTGTGTCGGTGCCGCCACGTTGCGGTCGAGCCGCGACGCGCCGGCGGAATAACTGATGCCAAGCACGAGCGCGCAATGTCGGCTGCCGCACTGCCCAAGTCAGCGCGGCATCGAGCGCTTGTGCAACGTCAGCGACGTCACAATGCGTAACGCCAGGCTCGATCACATATTCCGCCGCTTCGCCGCCGGGCTGCCAGCGCTCGCCCCAGCTGACTTCGATGTCATCGCCCACGCGGCGCAGGAACGCATCGGGGAGAAGACCACCCTCGGCCGACCAGCGTAGCCCATGACGCGCGGCCCACTCTTGCCATGGCGCGAACGCTTCGGCGTTGTCCATTTGCGTGCCACCAACGGAGAGATAAGCCGAGCGAGCGTCTCTCGCGCGGCGCGCCGGAGTCGGAAACCGTTCCTCGTGCAGCAGCGGCGTCCAGACCGCCGCCAGCCAACGGAGCAATGGCGCCAAGTACCATGTGACATGGTCCTGCCGCGCCACCTTGCCAGAATCCAACGCAAGGTCGTGCTCCATGAGGTTGAGGCCGCTCACCCATAGCCGCCATTGGCCCCAGGAACCTACCGATGCCACGGGCGCAGCATCGTCGCCGTCTGGGTCTTGCAGCAGACGCAGGTCAAGCGCGAAACGATCTGGCCGGCCAAATCGCTCGAACCCAGCCTCACTCGGCATCACTCAACCCCTTCCACGCGTTGCGGATGTCTTCGCGGGTCGCCCACTGCCGCAGATCGCGTCCTTTAATGCGCCCCTCGGCTTTCCATCGGGTCCGGATGGCAGGATCGATTTTATCCCACGCCTCCGGGTATCCATGCCAAGTGCCATCATTACCGTATTGAGCGACGAAAGCGAGGCCATGGGCCGTAGCCACGCGCTTGTTACCCATCGCCTCACTCGTTCGGAGTAGCTCTTCGGCGCGAGCCGCGCTCCAGCATGGGCACTTGCTGCCGGGTTTCTCGGCAGTGATCGGATCACAGTGCTTGGGGCTGGGGCGGTAGACCAAGGGGGGTGGCCCTGGCGGCTCAGCCACGGTCAGGCCTCCATGCCTTCGGGCGCCGCATCCTCCGACGCTTCCTCACCGTCTTCGCCCTCGCGCTGCCCGCCTTTCATGCCGGGTGCGATGCCGAGACGGACTTCCTCCACGTGGCGATCGGCGTTCAGGGCGAGGAGGCGGGCGAGGACTTCGTCGCGGAAGTCGGAGGGCCAGAACAGGCGGCCCTGATAGGTATGATCGTCCTCGGTGGACTCGTCGAGGAAGACCGGCGCGGCGCGCTCCGCGAGATCGTGCCAGCCGTAGGCTCCGAGTACGGCGCGATCCATCTCGGCGTGCAGCTCGCGCAGGCGCACGATATCCGCCACTGTTTCAGCGCGGTCATGGAAACGATTGTAGGTCTTGGTCATGCCCTCGTTGCGGGCGACCATCAGCGCCGCGCGGTGGTGGTGATAGGCTTGGCCGGTAGCTTCGAGCGCAATCGAGGTTTCGAAGTACTTGGGAAGAGGAAACGTCTTGAAGCAATCATCCGTCACATATGTTAGACGATCTTCAAAGCTCGTCCCGACAAAACGCGCCCAGGTCTCATGTGATCTCGACTGCAATGGGCAAAAAGCCGAATACATTTCGAATGAAAAAACATTTAGATTTTGTGAGTATACCTTTCCATTTCCTATAAATGCAAAGGCATGATGAGGTGTTGCCTTACTGCTGTTTGCCAAGACACGTGCGAGGTTGGCGATAGAATTGTATAGACGGACGCGCCTCTCCCCATAACGCCACCAATACTGGCGATATCCCTTCCTATTATCTCTGAGGCGACCCGGTTTTACCAACCGTTCGACGATCTGCATTAGGTCGGGCCAGGTAGATCGCGCCTCTGTCTCACCTAGGTTGTCGAAATTTATCACGTATCTGTAGTGCGAATGAGTGGGATCAGACGTAATTTCGTCTCCTCCTACGTAGGGCTTTATTGCCGATTCATTGCACGCATTATTCGCGATAAGTTGGGCCATTTCTGCCAAAGTGGAAGTTGTTCCACTCGTATTCGCCGCAATGTCGTCGAATATAAACCCCTGACCATAGATTTTTGTCCCGTTGAAAGCCAGCCCGTCATTTGCGGTAAGCTTGGCGGGCGCATGGTCAAGGTCACCCTCGACAAGATAGGCTGATATTCGTCGAACTCGGCGTTTATCCACAATAGGTGACGGGGCGGCTCCCTTTGAAAGGTGAATGACACTAACGGTCACCGCAGCTTCGCCTGGCCATTTCAAGCGGCGGGTCGCGCGGGCAATCGAACCACCCTCACTGAGTATCGCAGCAAGGCCGGTCTCCCGCGTATCGCCTTGCGCGATCGTGTTCGTAGCGATGAGGCCGAATGTTCCATCTCGACGGAGCAGCGCGAAAGAGCGCCTGAAAAAGTGCGCAACAATGTCGGCGTTTCCATGGGCATCGGGATGAATTTCCTTGAGCCAATTCAGGTAGCCCGCACGTGTCGCCTTGATAATGGTGTTCTTTCCAGCGAACGGTGGATTTCCGACAATGGCGTCGAAACCGGGATTTTCACGGTCAAAGACTTCTGGGAGCTCCAGCTCCCAATGGAATGGAACCAAATGAGGATGCGCCAATCTGAACTCGCGTGCGAAATCCCGCATCCGTTGCGTGGCCGAGTCACCGAATGCGGAAGCCCACTCCTCCACCTTTCGGCGCACTCGCTCCCTCTCGTTATTGGTTTTACCAAGGAAAAAGGCGGCCACGATGGAATCGCCGAGATCACGGAACCGATCCGTTGCTTGGATATAATGCTCGTTCAGAACCTCCAATTCGGCCAACGGGGCACTCTCCCTAGCTTCGCGAATTTCTTTGCGGAGCTGTCGAATTTCCTCCAGCCTTTGCTGTGAGATTATTCGCGCGATCGGAAGGCCGGACCGTGATTTTCCCCAAGTAACGTTGGAAATTTGTTGCAGAGAAAGGCCGATTTCCCCGGCACCAGCTTTCAGATTTGCCGCGACCGCACTATCGAGGCCGGTAAGACTGTCGGCGCCCTTCAGCGCATGATCGAGGAAGGTGAACTCGTGATCCTTGGCGAGCGTCGCGAGCCATAGCGACAGCCGCGCCAGATCAAC
>JBOHWL010000118.1:0-42282 GCA_050736615.1 Binataceae bacterium (SeqCode)
CACGGGCGCAGCGGCCTCGCGCATCTGATACGCGGTAGCGTGGCTGAAGAAGTAGGGCGGCATGCGCCGTGCCCGGTCCTGACGATCGGGCCCAATGCCTTAGCAGCTCCTCGCCAGGCATCTCACACAATTTTGCGTTTCCCGTCCGCCGCGGATAAGCCAAATAATTTTTCAACTGAAGGTTAAGCGAATCCGCCTGATTAACGAACAACCACGGAAAGGAGGCTCGCAATGGAAACCTACGCGATGCTGACAAAACTTGCAGCCGATGCTCTGGACGATCCGAGCGCGGTGGCGCGATTGAACCGGGAACTCACGACGCGAATGACACGACAAGGCTTGCAGGTGAAATGGCTGGGCAATTATGCGGTGTCAGGACCGTACGACTATCTGGATATCTTCGAGGCGCCCGACACGGAAACCGCGACCAAGGTGATGCTGTTGGTGCGTTCAATTGGCCATGCGACCGCCGAGACTTGGTTGGCGACCTCCTGGGATCGCTTCGTCGATATGGCGAGCCGCTTGAAGAGCTGAGTGTGGCCGACTGGTATCAGTATGGAGATCGTAAGCTTCAGAGGCCACCACCTGAATGAAGACAAGCAACTACGCGCGCGGCCGCACGTTTCTCAATGGAAAGGTCTGGCGCACGCTTTGCGACGCGCAACATATGCAAAATCATGAACGACAATAAATTCCAGTTTTTCGACCAATCCACTATCGGGGCGCCCACTCCTGGCACCGTCTTGAGCGGTGTCGCGCATGAAGCCTGGAAATCCTCCGCCACGCCTGAGGAGTGGCTGGATCGGCACGCGCTTATGCGCTGGGCGGACGACGGTGGTTCTAGTCCGATCGAAAACCGAATCGTGGAGCCGCAGGTCCAAGGATGACCAGACAAGCGATCGGACACGCAGCGCGCCCGAGAACGCGCCGGATGACGTTTTTTTTACCATGAGTTACGCGATCTCAATGTCGTCGCAGCAAGGACGCAGGTTTGCGATCGATGAGGCGGGTAGGTGACCTACCGATGGTTCGTGGTCGCACGCATTCTGCACGTACTTGCGATTGTGGTGTGGATCGGCGGCATTGCCGCAATCACAACCATCGTATTTCCGGCGATGCGGCGGGTTGATTCCAACGAACAGAAGGTTTGGCTGTTCGAACGCATCGAGCGCAGCTTCCGTCCGCAGGCAAGGATCGCATGGCTCATTGTTGGCCTGAGCGGCCTTTACATGGTGTGGGCGCTCAACCTCTGGTCGCGTTTTACCGAAGCTCGCTTTTGGTGGATGCATGCGATGGTGGGGTTGTGGCTGATTTTCGGACTGATGCTCTTTCTGATCGAGCCGTTGGTGGTCGGTCCGCGTCTGCGGCGCAAATTTATGACTGAGCCTGATATAGCGGTGGCACGGATCGCGGCCGTGCATTGGGTTTTGCTGGTATTGAGTCTATCCGTGATAGCCGTGGTGGTGGGCGGGATTTATGGCCTTTTTTGAGGTCAGATCGATAGGCGCAAGCATGACATCAACTCCAGCGGCTCCCGCCAAAAGCGCGACACCACCTGTTGCGCGCGAGAGCCTCGGTGAATTCATGACGGCCGAACACCGGCGGCTCGATAATCTGCTGGCGCAGGCCGCGGACGGCCGTAGGGTCGATATCGGCGCTTACGAATTGTTGCGAGAGGGTCTGCTCCGGCATATCAGAATCGAAGAAAAGCTCCTGCTGCCGATGGCCGCACGGCGGCGCGGCGGCATCCCGCTGGTGCTCGCGGCGCGGCTACGGCTCGACCATGGAGCATTGGCGGCGCTGATGATGCTGCCGCCCGCCGCGCACACTTTTCGCGCGATTCGTGCGGTGCTCGACGCCCATAATCCGCTCGAAGAGAACGTGGGCGGCGTCTACCAACAATGCGATAGCCTCGCCGGCGCGGAGCTCGATGAACTGCTGGCACGCAGTGCTGCGACTCCCGCGGTGCCGGTCTCGGCCTGGGTCGATAGTCCAAAGGTCATCGCCGCCGCGAAACGGATATTGGCGCGCGCCGGTTATGATCCCGCTTTGCTCGGGCCCGGGACGGGAGAGGTCAAATGACCGGCGCGCGGCGGGTGTTCATCGTCGGTGGCGAATTCGGCGGCGCCCATGCCGCGCATGCGCTGCGGCGTGCGCCACAAACCGATGATCATGCGGCGGCCGGTCCGCCGCCGCATGATCATCCCGATCCGTCGCCCCAATGCGCGGCCGATGTTTTGCCGCGCCCTTAAAAAGACGATTTATCGCGCCGACAGTTATGACCATTTCGATCAAAGAGGAGCCGACTCATGCCGGATGTGGTGCTCATTGAAATAGCGCGCTTCTCGCCGGAAAGCGACCAAGAGCCGCGGTTCGACACCTTTGAGGTGCCGGACCGGCCGGATTGGATGGTGCTCGACGCGCTCAATTATATCAAGGATGAGATCGACGGTTCGCTCACCTTTCGCTGGTCCTGCCGGATGGGTATTTGCGGAAGCTGCGGAATGATGATCAACGGCCGCGAGTGGCTCGCCTGCGAAAGGCGCGTCAGCGACTTCGCTTCGGCTGGCCGCGTTCAGGTTGGTCCGCTGCGTCACTTTCCACTTGTTCGCGACCTTGTCATCGACATGACGGATTTCATCGAAAAGCTCGCAAAGGTGAATCCATGGCTGGTGCGCCGCGATGGCATGCTGCCGCCACATGAGGAATTCCTGCAGACGCCCGCCGAGTTAGAGGTCTACCGACAATACAGCATGTGCATCAACTGCGTGTTGTGCTTTTCTGCCTGTCCGGTGTACGGCCTCGACCCGGCCTTCGCCGGGCCCGCCACCATCGCGCTCGCGCAGCGTTGGAACATGGATTCACGCGATCAGGGCGCATCCGTCCGTAGCGACGTACTTTCCCAACACGACGGCATCTGGGATTGCGTGGTAATCGGCGAGTGCTCGGTGGTGTGCCCCAAGCAGGTCGATCCGTCACTGGCCATACAACAGTACAAGCTTACCGCGACCAGGGATTGGTTCCGATCTTTTCTGCCATCGCGCGACAAAAAATAACGCGCAAGGCTAACAGGAATGGCGTACCAATTAAGGAGATTATCATGCGCATACCCGGAGTTCCGAAAGAACGTACGTCGGGAAACGTTGCTCAAATCTATGAGAAAGCGACGGACAGATACGGGCGTGTGCCGACGCCCCTAACCGCGCTCGCGCACTGCCCCGGCGTGCTCGAAACCTTGACCGCGCTATCAGGTGCGTTGGCCGGTTCTCAATCGGTGGAACCGCGGCTCAAGACCCTGGCCTGCCTGCGCGCGGCGCAGATCGCCGGCTGCCCCTTCTGAGTTGATATGAATTCTGCCGTTGGCAGAGCTCAGGGACTGCGCGATGAACAACTTGAAAATCTAAGCGCATTCGCAACGAGCCCGCATTTCACCGCCAGCGAGCGCGCCGCGTTGCGGTATGCGGAGGGGATGACGCGAACGCCGGCGGAGGTGGCGGATGAGGTCTTCGACGAGGTAGGAAAATATTTCCGCACTGAGCAAATCGTCGAGCTGACCGCCGCGATTGCGCTGGAAAACTTCAGATCCCGTTTCAACCGCGCACTCAAGATCGAGAGCGACGGTTTTTGCGAGCTCCCGCCCGACCATCCGGTCCGGCGCGCAATTGCCGGCCGGCACTGACAGCCATTTCAGTGATCGAAAAGCCACCCACAAGAAACATTCTCCAAGCGAGGTTTGAACGGATGACATCAACTATCACGCGCCGCGAACTCTTGCGTCTCGCCGGCACCGGCGCGGCGTTACTGGGCGTCAGCGCCAGCGGCGCACTGGCGGCCTCCGGCGGAGAATCGGCTGATACCGGTCCTCAAGTCACGGCACTGGGCGCCGCGCCTGCGGCACAAAACCGCGGCGTGGTGGCCGACCCGGCCAACATACCTCCTCCGATTAAGCGGGAGCACGCGATTCATCACGAGATTGCACTTGAAGCGCTCGAAGTTGAAAGCGAGATCGAGCCCGGCTGCAATTACGCCTACATGACCTTCAACGGCCAGGTGCCCGGGCCGATGCTGCGGGTACGTCAGGGCGATACCGTCACCCTGACGTTGCGCAACAATATTCATAGCACGACCTGGCATTCCATCGATCTGCATGCGGTTTATGGGCCCGGCGGCGCCGCGGACGTCCTGACGGTTCTGCCTGGCAAGTCCAAAAGCGTCACCTTCAAAACCATGTATCCAGGCGCCTTCACCTACCATTGCGCGGTGCCAGGCGAGATGGACATTCACATCGCGCGCGGGATGTTCGGCATGATCGTGGTCGAGCCCGAACACGGCCTGCCCCATGTCGACCACGAGTTTTATATCGGCCAGAACGAGACTTACACCAAGCAAAGGCCTGGCAGTCCTCCGGGAACGCGCGAGTTCGACGCCGAACGGTTGCTGAACGAAAGCGCGACCTACGTGATTTTCAACGGCGCGTACAATGCCCTTACCAGCAAGCGCTTCGGTGCGATGAAGGCCAAAGTGGGAGAGACCGTGCGCGTGTTCATGGTGAACGGCGGACCGAACCTGCTCTCGAGCTTGCATCCCATTGGCAATATCTGGTCGCGCACCTGGATCATGGGTGCGTTCGCGATGCCGCCCATGCGTTTTCTGCAGAGCGTCCCGGTACCGCCCGGCAACGCGATTGTAGGCGATATGGAGTTGCCGGTCCCGCAAACCATCAGGATTGTCGATCACGCCATGACTCGCGCGCTCAGCAAGGGTGCGATGGCCGAGATCGAAGTGACGGGCCCGGCCAATCCGGCGGTGTTCAAGGCTTGAGCACACGAGATTTTTCGCCCTAAAGGGCACGAAAGTTGCGACATAAGTTCACCGGAGCGAAGAATATGCCGAGTTATAAATATTTGATCGTTGGCGGCGGCATGACTGCGGATGCCGCCGTACGTGGCATACGCGAGATCGATGCTTCCGGCTCGATCGGCATCGTGAGCGCGGAACCGTCCCCTCCTTACGATCGGCCGCCGCTGACGAAGGCTTTGTGGAAAGGGAAACCATTCGAAAGCATTTGGCGCAAGACCGAAGAGGTTGCCAACGCGACGCTGCACCTGCGGACAACAATTACGCGCATCGATGTAGGGAACCGGTATGCGGCCAATGACGGCACAGGCCTGAGCTATTCCTATGACAAGCTGCTTCTGGCGACGGGCGGCACGCCTCGGCGCCTTCCATTCGGCAACGGGTCAATCATCTATTTCCGGACGCTCGAGGACTATCAGAAGCTGCGGTCACTGGCCGAGAAGGGCGACCGTTTCGCGATTATCGGCGGCGGCTTTATCGGTTCCGAAATTGCCGCCGCGTTGCGGATGAACGACAAGCAAGTCACCATGGTTTTCCCTGAAGACGGCATCTGTGCCCGCCTTTTCCCATCCGATCTGGCAAAGTTTGTAACCGACTTTTACCGGCAAAAAGGGGTGGATGTGCTCCAAGGCAAGAGTGTCAACGGCGTCGAAGCGGAGAAGAATCGCATGCGCGTTCATATCACGGACGCCAGACCGATCGACGTCGACGGGGTGGTGGCCGGGCTGGGGATCGTTCCAAACTTGCAGTTGATCACTGACACTGGGCTGGAAGTGTCCGACGGCATCGCGGTGGACGAATTTCTTCGCACCTCACAAGCCGACATCTATGCCGCTGGAGACGTGGCCGCCTTTCGTAACCCCGCTCTCGGCAAGCGGATTCGCGTCGAGCACGAGGACAACGCCAACACGATGGGGCGCATCGCCGGGCGTAATATGGCGGGAGCGTCCGATCATTATGATCATTTGCCGTCTTTTTATTCGGACATGTTTGAATTGGGATACGAAGCGGTCGGGGAATTGGATGCACGCTTGCAAACCGTGAGCAAATGGAAGGAACCGTTTCGTGAAGGAATCGTCTACTATCTGCGCGAGGGCAGGATTCGTGGAGTATTGCTGTGGAATGTCTGGGAGAAAGTCGATGATGCCCGTGCGGCAATCGCCCAAGCGCGATCATTTACCACGGCCGAACTCGATTCCCTGATTCCGCTTTGACGGCTTGAGATTGGCCACGCGTCCGGCACGGTTTCAACCACGAACGAACCTAACCCACAACGCGGGGATTGGATGATCACGATTAAACGCGCGTACGAAGCGCACGGTCGAGCCGATGGAACCAGAATCCTCGTGGACCGTCTGTGGCCGCGCGGTCTGAAAAAAGACGAGGTTCACATCGAAAAATGGATGCGCGAACTCGGACCCAGCAACGAATTGCGACGGTTTTTCGGCCATGACCCAGCGCGTTGGGAGGAATTTCATAAGCGCTACCTGCGCGAGCTCAAGCGTGCCGAAGCACGGCCCTTGTTGGATGAATTATTGGAAGTGGCGCGCGCGGGAACGCTGACGTTGGTTTACAGCGCCCGCGATGAGGAACACAACCAGGCGGTGGTGCTTAAAGAAGTTCTCGATTCAAAATTATCGCCCGATGATTTGCACGATTGAATGGAAAGATTGATAGCAAGGACTGGAAACACCGTCGAGATTAGAAACTTGCACATGGTCTTTCACAAATTAAATCGGGCGGGGTTATAAACCAGAGAGTGCCCGGGGCTCGATCGGGGTTCGAGATGGTAGTCGGTTCATAGACCTCGGGAAGCTCGGCACAAGGAAATTCTGCCATTCTGAGCACCGCCAGCGGAGCCGCTCTGTGCGGCGAAGCGAGCAGGCGAGTCTGCGAGCTGCGTATAAGAGCGAAGAATCCCGGACCTTTTTGATTTTGCGGGCTTTTTACCGGGATTCTTCACTTGCAGACTTCGTTCAGAATGACAAACGGGGCTTGCGCAGAGGTTCCCTAGCGTAGCCGAAGGCTATGTGGGCGAACGAGTTTGCGAGGTGTGCAACTAGATTAGTGAGGAACCCCAAAAACTGAAGGGTTCATCTTCAAATGCCGCACGATCTGTCCGCGGTCATCTTCCGCCGTGAGATTTATCTGTCCCGCTCGGCGGCGATACGGAAGGAATAGTCCATGGATCTTCGACTCAAAGAATCTTGTTCAAGGAGACAGGTGATGAAGAAATTCTTGTTGATTGGTGCGGCGGTCGTCCTTTCAGGTGCGCTGGCCAGCAGCGCTTGGGCCGCGGATGCAACCGTGACGGGACATCTGCGGGACAGCTTTTGTCTGCTCACGATGGGCGCGTTCGGCCCGAGCCATCATAATTGTGCGGTCGAATGCGCCAAAGCGGGCATTCCGGTGCTGCTGGTGCAAAACAAGACCAACAAGTATTACGTGCTGATGCCGTCGAAGGATAAACAGTCACTGCCGGCGGATCTGACCAGCAAGATGGAAGAGCAGGTGACGGTTAGCGGAAGCGAATACACCAAAGGTGGGATGACGTTCCTCACCGTCGAATCGGTGAAATGAACAATGCTGGGCGCCATACTCCCCGGAGTCTCGCACCTGCAGAACATCCATCCGCTGATACTCCATTTCCCGCTCGCACTACTGCCGGCCGCCTTGCTTCTTTATTTCCTGGCGTGGCTGGCCAATCGGAATAGTTGGGCGTGGACCGGGTTGTGGTTGTTGGGCTTGGGTACACTCGGAGCGGCGGCAGCGGTGGCGAGCGGGTTGTATGGCGCCCAGGGCGTCATGATCGCACCGTCGGTGCGCGCGCATCTGCTTTGGTTTCATAAGCGAATAATGCTTAGCGTTTTGGGATTGAGCGTGATTCTGTCCGTATGGGCCTTGGCGATGCGTCCGATGCCTGGCAAGGGAAGGTTTGCCATTGCACGGCTGGCCTTCCTTGCCCTGCTGGTAGTACTGGTGGCGGGTCTTACGGTCGGGGCCGATTTTGGTGGGCGCATGGTGTATGACTATAACGCCGGTGGCAATGCTTGTCCGCAACCGATCCCTTTTACGAAATGAGCGCGTGCCAAGGCGCTCTCAAGGCTCGGATTCTCGATGCCATGGGTTGCGCGTTTGGCGCCATCGACGCAGCACTAATCGCGTTCAGACGGTCCTGAATGCGGACAAGCGCCAATAGTGAGAGTCTCGTATTCGGTTCAGCGGCACCGCGATCCCGCACGCGTGTTGGTTGAGGCGTCGAATGTCAAAAGCGAATGGCTCCGCCGCCCGCCGCCAACGAGGACGCTCCTCGCGTCGATCTGAGCCCGCTATGAGCGACCGCAGTTAATGCTCGTTGCCTCCTGAATTCCACCACACAACGAATAACGCTCGGTGCCAATCGCAGCTTTGGCGCCGCGGTTTCCATGACTTCGCGCTGATCGTTCCGAGCGGTCAGATCCCGCCACACCGGATTCGGCGACTCCTCCGCGGATCTGCAGGCGCGAATTCCATGCCATCGTAATACGCAAAGCGCAGCCGCAATCAGGCATCCGCGCACCAGGGCGGCGCTGCTCCGACTAAACCCGTTAGTGCAATACGGATCGATCCTTGCGTGAAGTCCGCTCGTAAAAGATTTGGCGGCTATTTCGTCAACTGGCTGGCGATTTAGGGTGCGGTAACGGCCAATCGCTCATAACGATGCCGTTCAAATCGCCAGATGAGGAAAAACTTACATGCGACGCGAGAGCGCCAATCGGCCAAATGAAGTTGTGGTAGTGACGGGCGCGGCAGCCGGGGTGGGACGCGCCACGGCGGTGGAATTTGGACGGCAGCGCGCATCTGTGGCACTGATCGCCCGGGACCGGAGTTGTCTTGAGCAAGCGGCCCAGGAAATTAAAGAGCTCGGCGGCGAAGCGCTCGTGCTACCGGCGGACATGTCCGACAGCGCGCAAGTTCAAGACGCCGCCGCCGAAGTCGAGCGGAAACTCGGTCCCATCGACATTTGGATCAATGATGCGATGGTGACGGTCTTTTCCCAGTTCGTCGACATCAGTCCGGCGGAATTCCAACGCGCCACCGAGGTCACCTACCTGGGCGCGGTCTGGGGCACCATGGCCGCTCTGAAGTGCATGTTGCCGCGCGACAGAGGGTGCATTGTTCAAGTCGGTTCCGCGCTGGCCTACCGCTCGATTCCGTTGCAATCAGCTTATTGCGGCGCGAAGGCCGCCATCAGAGGGTTTACTGATTCCCTGCGCACTGAACTGCTGCACAACAAAAGCAAGATTCACCTGACGATGGTGCAATTGCCCGCGGTCAATACTCCTCAGTTCGATTGGTGCCGCACACATCTGCCGCGTCATCCGCAGCCGGTGCCGCCAATCTTCGATCCCGGGGTGCCGGCGCGCGCGATAGTGTGGGCGGCTCACCAGCGCCGGCGCGAGCTTTATCTGGGACTGCCCACGCTGATCGCAATCGAGGCCAACAAGTTCATTCCGGGGTTGTTGGACCGCTATCTTGGACGTACCGGTTTTGCGTCGCAACAGACCAGTGAGAGGGTGGACCCGCATCGCCCCGACAATTTGTTCGAGCCGGTACACGGAGACTTTAGCGCGCGCGGCAGCTTCGATGACCGGGCCTGGCATGGCAGCGTGCAATTTTGGCTGACCCGGCATCGCATGGTTGCAACCCTTGTCCTGTCAGGCGTGCTGGGTGTCGCGGCTCTTTCGAAATTTATGCGCCATCAGCGGACGTTAGGCTGAGAACGCCCTTTCAAAGAACATCGCATACCCGAGCAATGACTGACCACGTCAAAGTCCGCAACGAACATCGCGGAGAATTACCATGAGCGAGACAGTCGCTGATTGTCTTCTGAAGCGCCTTGGTGAATGGGGCGTCGAACGCATTTACGGATTTCTCGGCGATGGCATCAACGGCATCCTGGCAGCGCTGGAACGCGCCGGCAACAAACCCAAATTGATTC
Source organism: Binataceae bacterium (SeqCode) (assembly GCA_050736615.1). Lineage (GTDB taxonomy): Bacteria > Desulfobacterota > Binatia > Binatales > Binataceae > JBOHWJ01. Next base: position 9,839 of record JBOHWL010000118.1, read on the forward strand.
AGGTGAGGCACGAGGAGCTGGCGGCCTTCATGGCCTGTGCGCACGCCAAATTCACCGGCGAAGTCGGCGTCTGTATGGCAACCTCGGGCCCTGGCGCGATCCATCTCCTGAACGGCCTTTACGATGCCAAGCTGGACCATCGGCCGGTCGTCGCCATTGTAGGCCAGTCGGCACGTTCGGCCATAGGCGGACGCTTTCAGCAGGAAGTTGATTTGATCAGTTTATTCAAGGACGTGGCGCACGAGTACGTTGAGATGGCGTCGGTGCCGTCGCAGATGCGTCATTTGGTCGACCGCGCCATCCGCATCGCCAAATCCGAGCGTACCGTAACCTGCATCATCGTGCCGAACGATCTGCAGGAGCTTGACGCGGAAGAACCTCCGCGCGCACATGCGACCATTCATACCAGCACCGGCTATTCGACTCCCCATGTCATCCCCGCCAAGGCCGACCTGCAACGCGCGGCGGACCTACTGAACCAGGGCAAGCGGGTCGCCATGCTGGTGGGTGCGGGCGCGCTTGACGCACCCGATGAGGTGACCGAAGTCGCCGACCTCCTTGGGGCCGGTGTAGCCAAGGCCCTGCTCGGCAAGGCGGCGCTGCCGGACGATCTCCCTTTTGTCACCGGTTCCATCGGCCTGCTGGGGACCAAGCCCAGCTACGACATGATGATGGAATGCGACACTCTCTTGATGATCGGAACCAGCTTTCCGTATTCGGAATTCCTGCCCAAGGAAGGCAAGGCGCGCGGAGTCCAGATTGATATTGATGGCCGCATGCTGGGGCTCAGATTTCCCACCGAAGTCAATCTAGTCGGCGATACTGGCGAGACACTGAAGCTGCTGATCCCGCTTTTGGAACGGAAGACGAACCGGCGCTGGCGTGAGGCAATCGAGGAGAGCGTGGCGGCATGGTGGAAGGTGCTCGAGGCCAGAGCTATGAGTGAGGCGAAACCGATCAACCCGCAACGGGTCTTTTGGGAACTTTCTCCGCGCTTGCCCGATAATTGCATTTTGAGTTCCGATTCTGGCTCAGCGGCCAACTGGTACGCGCGCGACTTGAAAATCAGGCGCGGCATGATGGCCTCCTTGTCCGGCAACCTGGCGACGATGGGTCCGGGCGTCCCCTATGCGATCGCCGCGAAATTTTGCTTTCCCGAGCGCGTGGTAATCACGATGGTGGGCGACGGCGCCATGCAAATGAACGGGATCAATGGTCTCATCACAATTTCGAAGTACTGGCGCGAGTGGAGCAACCCTCGCCTGATTGTTCTGGTTCTTCACAACAACGATCTCAATCAGGTGACTTGGGAGCTCAGAGTCATGACCGGCGACCCCAAGTTCGAGGCCTCTCAAGACGTACCCGACTTCCCCTACGCGCACTATGCCGAGTCACTCGGATTGAAAGGCATACGTGTCGATCGGCCTGATGACGTGGGTCACGCCTGGGACGAGGCGCTGGCCGCCAATCGTCCCTGCGTGGTGGAGGCGCTCACCGATCCGGACGTGCCGCCATTGCCGCCGCACATCACGTTTGAGGATGCCAGGAAATTCACTTCGACATTGATTAAAGGAGACCCCAATGAAGCGGGCATCATTCGGCAGTCGGCGCGGGAATTCCTGGAGAGCGTTTTGCCGCATAAAAAATAGAATACCGTCGCGCTCCGGGGCGTGATTTCCTGGATTGAAAGCGCACGCCCTGGACAGTTCATCCGAATTGTACAGCAGCCTTAAAGTTGAGAAGTGCTGATCGATGGCCGTTAACGCCTTACATCGTGTACTCACACCGGAAGTTGTAGGCAAGCTCGAGCGGGGCGCCCGGGAAATTGACGTGCGCGTGCGCGAAGGACGATTCCAACGCTGGCTGGCGCTTGCGGCGGGTCTGTCCAGTGCCTTAAGCGGCTTGGAGGTCGGCTACCTGCACTATCGCGGCAGCTACAGCCGTCGTGTGATGTATACGCCCGTGATCCTCGGTGCCGCTCTGCTCGGAGCGGGGGTCTGGGCGTTTCGCAGTCGTCGGGCGGCGAAAACCGTACTGCCGGTCGTTTCGGCGCTAACCTTGGCTGACTGCGCCGTCGGTTCCTACTTTCACATCCGTGGCATCCAGCGCAAACCGGGTGGATGGCGCCTGCCGCTGACCAACATCGCCATGGGGCCTCCCGTTTTCGGTCCGTTGCTGTTCGGCACCAGCGCATATCTTGGCATGGTCGCCTCTTTTCTTCGGCGCGAGGAGAATTCTGACGAACCCGGCTTTCCACGCCCGACGCGCGCGAAACATTGGGCCAGACTCCTCACGCATAAGCATGACAGCATTGGTTGGGAGCAGGACTTGCGCGAAGGCCGATTCCAAAAGCACCTGGCGCTTGCAACCGCAATCTCGGCTGGCTGCAGCGGGTTCGAGGCCTTCTACTCGCATTACAAGAATAATTTTCGTTACAAGGCGCAATGGACGCCGGTGGTGGTTGCGCCTCTGCTGGTCGCCGCAGGGGTAGGCGCGGTAACGAGCCAACGCGTGGCGCAGACCTGGCTGCCCGCGCTCTCAAGCGCGGCCATGCTCGATGGGGCGGTGGGATTTGGCTATCACGCGCGCGGCATCCTGCGTCGTCCGGGCGGCTCCGGAATGATCACCTACAACGTTATCCATGGACCGCCAATTCTCGCTCCATTGCTGTTTGCGGCAGCCGGTTTCACTGGCCTGTTGGCGAGCCTGATGAGGAGAGAAAAACGATGAGCGGCGAGAATCGTCCGTACGACGCCCGCACCAAAAAACCGATCGGTCCGCTGCGTCAGCCGGGCTACTATCCGGATTTCAGCACGCTGGCGCAGCAAAAATTCTGGGACGCGAAGACGCGTGAAGTGATTCTCGAGCGCCTGCACAATATTCCGCCAATCCGCTTCTTCACGGCCGAAGAGGCACGCCTGATTGAGAGCATTTGCGATCACATCATTCCCCAGGATGATCGCGGCGCCGCGCATAAGATTCCAATCGTTCCATGGATCGACCAACGATTGTACGAAAATCGGCACGACGGATACCGTTTTGCCGACATGCCGCCTGACCGCGAGGCCTTTCGGCTGGGTTTGCGGGCGATCGGCCAAATCGCCCATCATCTCCACAATCGCAGCTATGTGGAACTGAACCCGCTCGAACAGGATACGATTCTCAAGTCGCTGCATGACGGCAAGCCTGCCGCTGGCGACGAGGTCTGGGGACGTATGCCGGTCCATCGCTTCTGGGCGATGCTCGTACAGGATTGCGTCGAGGCATACTACGCCCACCCGTGGGCATGGGATGAGATCGGCTTTGGTGGTCCAGCTTATCCGCGCGCCTATATCCGCCTGGAAAATGGCTCACCGGAGCCGTGGGAAACCAACGAGCGGCGTTACGAGTGGAAAGCGCCGGACACTTCCGTTTCCGACCTCTACGAACCAATTCCGAGCCCAATTGAGCATACCTCTCCCCATCGCAAACGAGGCCCCATGTGAAGTCTCCGCTATTCGGCGAGTTCGCGAAGCCGAACGGTCAGCCCCACATGCTGGGCGCGATGCAGCGGCTTGAAGGGCCGATGTTTCGGTTCAGCGAGAACGAGGAAGTTGATTACCTGATTATCGGTGTCGGTGCCGGGGGCGGCGTTTTATTGCAACGGCTGGCGCGCGCCGGTTTTCGCGTGCTCGGACTCGAAGCCGGCCCCTTTTGGGATAGTGAGCGGGATTGGGTGAGTGACGAGGCCGGCTCCCATCAACTCTATTGGGAGGACCTGCGCATCACGGGCGGTGATAATCCACTCGCTCTGGGAAGCAACAATTGCGGCAAAGGGGTCGGCGGCAGTACCGTGCATTGGGCCGCGTTTACACCGCGCTTTCATCCTTCCGACTTCCGCGTCTATTCCGAAGACGGTCTCGGAGCGGATTGGCCTATCGCTTACGAAGAACTGAAGCCCTACTACGAGTTGATGGAACTCGAATTGCCGGTCTCGGGACCAGCCTACTTCCCGTGGGGTGATCCGCACGGCTACGCTTTCGGCCCACATCCGATGGGAGGCATCGGCGATGTGCTGATCCGCGGCTGTACCAGGCTCGGTATCCGTGTCAGCGCGGGAGGGCCGGTCGGCATCTTACAGGGCTCTCGCGCCGACCGGCCGCATTGCATCTATCGTGGCTTCTGCATTCAGGGCTGCAAGGTAGGCGCAAAGGCCAGCACTTTGATCACGCACGTGCCTGACGCCATTGCGCACGGCGCGGAAATTCGTCCCCACAGCATGGTTTCGCGCATTAGTCTTGGCAACGATCGGCGCGTGAGCGGTGTTACATATTTTGATCGGGACGGCCGCGAACACTTCCAGAAAGCCAAAGCCGTGGTTGTCTCCGGCTATTCCATCGAAACTCCACGGCTGTTGCTGAACTCAGCCTGTCCTGGTTTTGAAAACGGCCTGGCCAACTCCAGCGGCACGGTCGGACGTTATCTGATGGCCCAGGCCGGCAATGTCGTGCTGGGCTATTTCGACGAACTCATTCGCATGTACAAGGCCCCGCCCGCACATGCGCTAACCGAAGAGTTTTACGAGACAGACCCTAAGCGCGGTTTCGCGCGCGGATTTGCGATTCAAACCGTCGGGCCATTACCGATTGCGTTCGCCAAGCAGATGATGAGCGCGCAGGGAGCATGGGGGTGGGGCTTGCGGCGCCTCATGATGGACTACAATCATTGGGCCGCGCTCGGGCTGTTGGGCGAGATCCTCCCGCATGCTGATAACCGTGTTGAACTGGCGGAGGAAACGGACCAATTCGGAATCCCGGTGGCGAAGGTCACGTTCGGTCTCCACGACAATGACAAAAAGCTGATCGAATTCGGCAAAAACAAAGTCATCGAAGTCATGCACGCCGCCGGCGCAAAACAAATTGTACAGGAAGCGCGCTACGCTCATCTGGTGGGAGCGGCGCGCATGGGCAACGACCCAGCTACGTCGGTGGTGGACAAATATGGCCGCAGCCATGACATCGCCAATCTGTTCATCTGCGATGGCAGCGTCATGCCGACCCAGGGTTCCGCGAATCCGGGACTGACGGTCCAGGCCCTGGCGGCTCGCGCGGCGGACTATCTGATTTCACAGGGCGCGGCCGTCTTGAATTCAGACAGAAGAGACATGGAATGCCCGCCGGTGCGCCGCAACCTTTCACCTGACGCCACCTGGGGGCACGGCGCTCCCAGATTGAAGTAGGACAAGAACGAACGCCAATGAGTCTTCGGATCGAGGACTACGCGCTCATCGGCAACCTGCACACCGCCGCGCTGGTCGGCCGCGACGGTTCGATCGACTGGCTTTGCGTGCCCCGGTTCGATTCGCCCGCTTGCTTCGCGGCCTTGCTCGGCGGTCCTGAACATGGCCGATGGCTTATCGCCCCGGAGGGCGGAGTGAAGACGGTGCGCCGCAGCTACTGCGGCGACACCCTTGTATTGGAGACGATCTTCGAAACGGACGATGGGGTGGCGGCGCTGATCGATTTCATGCCGATCAAGGAACAGACGAGACAAGTGGAGGTAATCCGGCTGGTCGAGGGTCGCAAGGGCTCGGTGCCGATGCGGATGGAGCTGGTGCTGCGGTTCGACTACGGCGAGATCGTTCCCTGGGTCAGGCATAGCAGCGGCGGTGTGCGCGCGGTTGGAGGGGCGGATGCGGTTTTGCTTCATACGCCGATCGAAACACACGGCGAGGACCTGAAGACGCTGGCCCGGTTCACCGTGTCAAAGGGCCAGGTTGTTCCGTTCACCATGATTCGAAACGACTCGTGGCTACCGCTTCCACAGGTAGACGATCCGATTCATCTGCGCGATGAAAACGAAGATTGGTGGAAGCAGTGGGTATCGCGTTGCGCCTATGATGGCCCCTTCCGCAAAACGGTCGTCCGTTCTCTTATCACGCTCAAGGCACTTTGCTATCGTCCGACCGCGGCGATTGTCGCGGCGCCGACCACTTCACTGCCCGAACAGGTGGGCGGTCCGCTCAACTGGGACTATCGTTATTGCTGGCTGCGCGACGCGACTTTCACGCTCACCGCGTTGCTCGTTTCAGGGTACACGAAAGAGGCTGTCGCGTGGCGCGAATGGCTTTTGCGTGCGGTCGGTGGCCAGGCTCACAAACTACAAATCATGTATGGGCTGGCTGGCGAGCGCCGTCTCAAGGAATTTGAACTTCCACATCTGCCGGGCTACGAGGGCAGCCATCCGGTGCGGGTTGGCAACGCCGCCTACGAACAGTTTCAGCTCGATGTTTACGGCGAGATCCTGAACGCCCTTTATCTCGCGCACAATTATCAACTTAAAATCGACGAGGACGCCTGGCGGATGCAGTGCGTGTTTTTGGCTTTTCTCGAGACCGCCTGGGAAAAGCCTGACGACGGCTTTTGGGAGGTGCGCAGCGGGCCGCGGCATTTCACCGAATCCAAGGTGGCGGCGTGGGCGGCGTTCGACCGGGCGGTCAAACTGATCGAAAGCCACGGTCTGGAAGGGCCCCTGGAAAAATGGCGGGCTATACGTGACAAAATTCATGTGGACGTTTGCGCGCATGGCTTCGATAGCAAGCGCAATACCTTTGTGCAGTATTACGGCGCCAGCGAGCTCGATGCGGCCTTGTTGCGTCTGCCTCTGATAGGCTTCCTGCCCGCCAATGACCCCCGGATTGTCGGTACGGTCGCGGCGATTGAACGCGATTTGATGGAGAACGGGCTGGTCAAGCGTTACCGCAAAGCGATGGGCGGCGGAAGCGAAGGCGCGTTTTTACCATGCACCTTCTGGCTGGTCGACTGCCTGGTGGCGATGGGCCGTGGTGACGAAGCGCGAAAAATTTATGAGCGGCTGCTTGGGCTATGCAATGACGTAGGGCTGCTCTCGGAGGAATACGACAACAATCAAGGGCGCATGCTGGGGAACTTTCCGCAAGCTCTCACCCACATAGCGTTGATCAACAGCGCCTTCAATCTGTCCCATCATCAGAAGCCGCTGAAACTCGCGCGGGCCGAATAGTCAAATTCAAACACTATCCGCCTCACCGCATATTTGGAAAATCAAATTCCTTCTAACATCGGGAAGATGAATACGATGAAAGCATTCACGCGGCGGCCGGAGATCAAGATTGGGCGCCTTCGTGCTTCCGCCTACCTTATACCGACCGATTTTCCCGAATCCGACGGCACCATAAAGTGGAACGCCACGACGCTGGTGGTGGTCGAAGCGCCCGGCGCCGATCAAACCGGTATCGGCTACACCTATGCCGATAGCGCCACTGCCCGGCTGCTCAACGATATGCTCGCCGATGTGGTCGAGGGGCGGGATGCGATGGCGACCTCGGCGAATTGGTTGGCGATGGTTCAGGCGATACGCAATCTGGGCCGTCCCGGAATCTCGTCGATGGCCATCGCCGCCGCTGATAGCGCGCTCTGGGATCTGAAAGCCCGCGTCCTTGGCTTGCCATTGGTGACGCTGCTTGGCGCTGCTCGTGACAGCGTCGCCGTATATGGCAGCGGCGGCTTCACTTCGTACGACGAGGATCGCCTGCGCAAACAATTATCGGGATGGGCGGAGCAAGGGATCCCACGCGTAAAGATGAAAGTCGGCCGCGAGCCGCACAAAGATCCCGATAGAGTAGCCGCCGTGCGCGAGGCGATTGGATCAAACGTCGAATTGTTTGTCGACGCCAACGGCGCGTACACGCGAAAGCAAGCGCTGGAGCTCGCCGACAGATTTCGCGACCTCCGAGTGTCGTGGTTCGAGGAGCCGGTTTCTTCGGACGATCTCGACGGCCTGCGCTTGCTGCGCGATCGCGCCCCCGCCGGCATGCGGATAGCCGCGGGAGAATATGGTTACGACCTGCCGTACTTCGAGCGAATGTTGGCGGCCGGAGCAGTCGATGTCTTGCAGGCCGATGCGACGCGCTGCGCGGGAATCACCGGCTTTCTTCAGGTGGCGGCACTTTGTGAGGCGCGTTCGCTGCCGCTCTCGGCTCATTGCGGTCCATCCTTGCACGTTCATCCATGTTGCGCCGCGCGCCCAGTGTGCCACATCGAATACTTCCACGATCACGTGCGCATCGAGCATATGTTGTTCGACGGCGCGCTGACTCCGCTCAGCGGCCGCTTGCAACCCGACCTCTCACGGCCAGGTATCGGTCTCGAATTTAAACATTCCGACGCCGAACAATACATTATTTGAACAGCGGAAGGATCGGCGGATTAGATCCGAGACAAACCATTAAAGGGTTCGGCACACCAGACCATACCCTAGTCCGGTCACGCCAATTACGCTTCTTCTAAGGGCGGCCCTCCGTACCAGGCGCCGCCAGCAACCAGAGACGAGAGCTTAAAAATGCAGGAACCTGGCGAGGTTAAGGAGCAAACCGACGTTCTCGAGGGCCAACTGTCCCATGCGGATGATCGGCTGAACCTGAGTGAGTGGGCCCCTCCGCAATGGGGCGAGATGCCGCGCATCCGGTTTTGGAAGCGCTGGTACAACGTGCTCTGGATCATTCCGATCGGGATCGCGGTGTTGGTGATTGGGGTCCCGGTCTGCCAGGAACTGCGTCAAATTCCCGCCGTGAAGGAATTCATCGCGCGCTACCCGGGTCAAAGCGCGGTGCCGATTCACTACACTGGATTTCCCTTGTGGTTGCGCTGCGTACACTATTTCAACCTGTTTCTGATGTTCTTTATCATTCGGGCGGGCATCCAAATTCTTGCCGACCATCCCCGCCTATACTGGGATCGCGACTGTACGCCTGGTACCGAATGGTTCCGCTTTCAGCATGAAGTTCCGGAAGATCGCATCTGGACCGCCAAAGACGATTCGGTAACGCTGCCGGGGTGGCTCGGCATCCCCGGCATCCGCCATTCGATAGGCCTCGCGCGCTGGTGGCATTTCTCCTGCGATCTGCTGTGGCTGCTTAACGGGGCAGCCTTTTATGCGATGTTGTTCGCGACCAACCAGTGGGAAAGGATCGTGCCGCGGACCTGGACTGTTTTTCCCAATGCCGCCTCGGCAGCGATACAGTATTGGTCAATCAACTTTCCGGTCGATGAGGGCTGGGTGCGCTACAATGGTTTGCAGTTAGTCAGCTATTTCATCACCGTCTTTATCGCCGCGCCGTTGGCCATACTCACGGGCTTGATGCAGGCGCCGACGATCGCCAACAGGACGGGCTGGTTCGGGCGGACGTTCCATCGCCAGGTCGCGCGGTCGGTGCATTTCATCGTGCTGTGCTGGTTCCTGTTTTTCATCTTCGCGCACGTGACCATGATTTTCATAACCGGGCTGCCAGCGAACCTGAATAACATGTTCGCCGGTATTCATAGCAAGGGCCCTGAAGGGCTAGAGATCTTTGCCGCCGCGATGGCGCTGGTGATCGCGGCCTGGTTTGCGGCTTCGCCCTTCACGCTCAGACATGCGCGCCTGGTCCAGAAAACCGGCGAGTTTATGGTGGGCTGGCTCAAGTCATTCGGCGAATGGTTCGACCCCAACAACCAATACACGGAAGAGGACATTTCGCCCCACTTCTGGCCCAACGGCACCATGCCGCATTCCAAAGAATACGACGACCTGGCAAAGAACAACTTCGCCGACTACAACTTGCGCGTGTTCGGCCTGGTCGAACATCCGAAAGTGTTTTCGTTTGCTGAGCTCAAGGCGATGCCCAAGCAAGAGCAGATCACCGAGCACTTCTGCATCCAGGGATGGTCCGGCGTCGCCAAATGGGGCGGGATTCCCATGCGCCACATACTCGATATCGTAAAGCCGACGCGCGAGGCACGTTTCGCGGTCTTCTATTCACTCGCCGATGGCTCCGACGGTGGCCGCTACTACGACGCCCACAAGATGGAGAATATGCATCATCCGCTGACGATTTTAGCCTACGAAATGAATGGAGCGCCGGTCAGTGTGGTTTATGGAGCGCCGTTACGGCTGCGTTGTGAGAACGAGCTAGGCTTCAAGATGGTAAAATGGATTGCCGCGATCGAGTTCGTCAGCGACTTTCATCATCTCGGCGCGGGCCAGGGCGGCTACAACGAGGACCACGAATTCTACGGTTACCGGATGCCGATCTGATGGTTGTGATCGAAACGGCTGCGATCATCGCCGTCAAACGCCCCATGCTCTGTGAGTCGTAGCGGTAGCCGGATACTGGCGGTTCGCTGGTGGCCGCGCGGCTTCAAGAAGGTTGCACGATGGCAGGAATTTCCGAGGCGGAAAGATGAACCCGAACGGGAAGGTCGCGCTGCTCACCGGCGGCGCGCGCATCGGGCAAACTGTTGCGCATGCGCTTGCGGCTCGGGGCTGCGCGCTTGCGCTGACCTATCGCGGTTCCCGTGCCGCGGCGGACGCGACCGCGGCGGCGGCAGCGACACTGAACGTGCCCGCCACAGTAATCCGCGCGGACGCGACCAACGAGGCCGATGTCAAGGCCGCGGTGGACGGTGCGGCGAAGACGCTCGGGCGTCTCGACATTCTCATCAACATGGCCTCCATCTACTTGAAGACGCCGAATCCAAGCGCGGCCGAATGGTCCAGCGCGCAGGATGCCACCGCGAGGAGCACCTTCCTCTTCTCCGCTCACGCGGCGCCTATCATGAAGGCGTCCGGTGCGGGCCGCATCGTCAACCTTAGCGATTGGCTGCCCGCCAGCGGACGCCCGCACTATAAAGGATTCATACCGTACTTCGTCGCTAAGGCCGCGGTGATCGCATTGACCGAGAGCTTCGCGCTCGAGCTGGCGCCCGAGATTCTGGTAAATGCGATCGCGCCCGGTCCCATCCTGGCTCCGCCCGGCCTAAGTCCCGAGGAGAACGCCAAAACGATCGAAGCCACACCGCTAAGCCGTTGGGGCGGCGCGGAGGAAATCGCCAAAGCGGTGCTCTTCCTCATCGAAACGGATTTTGTCACCGGCGAGTGCATTCGAGTGGACGGCGGACGCCATCTCCACTAATCGAGGCAGTCCGCGACATATGGAAGACCGTCCAGCCGGGATCTCCGCTGAGCCGATTCGATATTCCACGCGATGTGCCCGTTGACGATGTCGAACCTTCCGAGGATGCGCCGTTGATGGCGGCCTGCGCCTCCTATGTGTCGCAAAGGCTTTCGAGTGGTGCCGGGCCGGCGCGATACCGACCGTGGTGATAAAGATGTTGAACCTCAGCTTTCGTCTAACTCCGCGCGCACCTTTCAGGCTTGACCTGACCGTCTGGACGTTGCGCAGGAGGCCCGATAACGCCGTTGATGATTGGGACGGGCGGTTTTATCGACGAATCCTTGTGTTTGACGGCGTGCCGGTTGCGGTCTCCGTCAGGCAGACGCGGCCAGCGGACGAGCCACGGCTCGAAATCACGGCGGCGTGTGAGCGAGGGCAGCCGGCCGGACTTAAAGACAAGCTGACGGCGGTACTGGAACGTACGCTAGGTTTGCGGATCGACCTTTCCGGCTTTTATGAGATGGCGCGAGACGACCGAAAAATTGGAGCGCTGGTCAGGCGTTTTAATGGGTTTCGGCCGCCGCGCTTTCCCACCATCTTTGAAACGCTAGTGAACGCGATCGCATGTCAACAGCTCACCATATTAGTTGGAGTCATGTTGCTTAACCGCCTGGCCCGGACGCGTGGCATGGCCTTCGGCCGAAACCCCGCGGCGGCTTTTGCATTTCCGACTCCGCAAGAACTCGGCGGCGCACGACCCGACACGCTTGGCGCACTCGGCTTCAGCCGCCAAAAAGCTAGCGCACTAATCACATTGGGGCGGGTGTGTGCGGGTGACGCCAGTCATCTCGAAGCTCTTGCGGAACTCGACGATCGGGATGCCCTGGCCAGGCTACTCAAGCTTCACGGAATCGGCCGCTGGAGCGCTGAGTATACGATGTTGCGCGGATTGGGCCGGCTCAACGTGTTTCCCGCCGACGATGTCGCCGGAGTAAAGAACCTGCATCGCTGGTTCAAGCTTAAAAAGATTCCCGACTATAAACGAGCGCATCGCCTGCTTTCCCGCTGGCATCCTTACCAAGGCCTGCTCTATTTCCATTTCTTGCTTGCCAAGCTCGAATCACACGGCCTGCTTGAGGGACTGGCCACTTAAATGACGCCCGTCGGGGGGAAAGCCGCACCATGCGGCAAGCGGCGCCGTCAGTGGGTGATCGCGATTCGCCGGCCAGAGCTAACCGAACGCTGCGAACAACGCTGTCCGCAAACCGTGACCGCTAATGCTGAACGGGTTCTGATTGACGCGCCTGGGCTTGAGTCCCTTGCGTGTTCTCGACATCCGGCGGCGCGCCGTTAATGCCCTCCAGGTCCAGGCTGTCGGGCGTCAGTATCCGAACACCCCGCTGATAGGTGAAATAAGCCCAAATCCAGGCCGCAAAAACCTGGATGCGATTCCACAGGCTCATTGGAAAGAGTTCCGCAGGCGCTACAAGGTCGAATCTCCTGGCCCCGTAATGGCCTTCTCCGCCGACGGCCAACTCTCCCGCATAATCGCGCGCTCCGCGGCCGAACCCAGTATCCGAGTGGATTATCGTGAGGGCGGATTTGGATCAGTTATTAGCGGCTTCCGCAGATTGGATAGCTCCATCGCGAGTTCGTTTTCAAGGCTCTCGCGGTCGCGCCCGACAGTGGCCACGGCGAGTATCGTTCCGGCGCGTTGAAATGAACGCTTGCAGTCGTGATCCTCGATACCGCCGTCCAAATTCAGCTTGTCCCACTTCTCGGCGTGGCCGATGTAGTTGAGTATAAAATCGTACTGGGTCGTCCAGAAGAACGGCACCGCATCGAAGCGCTCGCGCTGGCCGAGTATATTCCGCGCCGCTGTCTGTCCCTGGCGTTCGGCCACCACGAAGTGCTCGACGCGAATCTGATCGCCGATTAGCGGGTCGGGCCAGCGCGCGATGTCTCCAGCCGCGAAAATCTGGGGAATGCGGTCTCGAGGTACTCGTTCACCCGCACTCCGTTGTCGGTCTTGATACCTGCCCGCTCGGCAAGATTCAGTCCGCGGTTTGACGCCGATTCCGATCACTACCAGGTCCGCCTCGAGCTCGTGGCCATCCTTGAGCGTCACTTTGCGTTCGTCAATTGCCACCGCAGTCTGGCGCAAATGGAACGCCACGCCATTGCGTTCGTGCAGACGACGCAGATATTCGCCCACTCGCGGTCCAAGAATCGTCCCCATTGGCACCGCCTCCGGAGCGACGACGTGGACCTGCACCTTTCTTTGAATCAGTGTGGACGCACCTCCATCGCAATGAAGCTCGCGCCGATCAGCACGACGCGCCTGGCCTTATTGGCCATGCCAATAATCGCGCGGCAATCGCTCTGCGAGCGCAAGTACACACATGCGGCAAATCCGCGCCGGGAATTCTGAGCTTCACAGGCTCGGCGCCTGTCGCCAGGAGCAACGCATCAAAATTGACGATGGCTGCCATCGGCAAGTTGGACGCGCTTACCCGGCAGATCTATTGCGCTGACCCGCGTATTCAGCAGTAGTTCGATTTCGTGCTCGCGGTAGAAGTCCATCGAGCGCAGTGGGATCAATTTCTCACCCGCAGTGCCGTTAAGAAACTCCTTCGACAGAGCTGGCCGGTCATACGGAATCGCATCATCCGCACTTATCATCGTGACGCCGCCGGAATATTCTTCGCGTCGCAACATCTCCACCGCCGCGCCGCCTCCCACGATGATGACGTTCTTTGGCGACTTTCGCGGAACCGGCTGCCTGTTGCTTCCCGGACTGTGCACGTACACCTTGCCGTCGCGGGTTTCGACCTTGCAGCTAATAACTGGGGGGCCAGAGCTGGCGCGCGCAGCGCCTCTCCGGTGCGAAGACTGAAACAGGCATGGTGCCACGGACACCTGCCGGTCCCTCTTACTTCTTGAGTCTGGGCGGACTCGCCGTCGGGGTCAAGCCAATCATGCGCCGAGTTTAAGAAGACATGATCTCAAGAGAACACTTAAACTGAAGGCGGCGGCGTTTCTTTTTTTTCAGTATGCGCCCCGTGTCGCGCACCGCGAACCCAAATCAACCGTGTCACTGAGCGAGACCGCTAAGGCCGCCGAATTTCGCGGTCCGCTGGCATTTGCTGACCGCTGCTACGTGGATATCGTATGATCGCTTGGCTCGCTGCGGAAAAATTTTAACACCGCGAAACTCGAGCCGAACGGAGTTCGAGAAGCCATGCCTATAGAGATCGATGTCGGCCCGCCACTCCTGACCATCAATCACGGCAGCACCTTCATGGTGACCGATCTCAATGGCGGGATAGCCGCGGATAGCGAACAGGGCGTGTTCGCACGAGATACTCGCTTTGTCAGCTACTACGCGATCTTCGCTAACGGCGTGCCCTGGACCCGGCTCACCTCCAGCGCAGTGGCGTATAACACCGCGCGCATATACCTGATCAACCAGCCATTCAGCACGCTGGATGGCGACATACCGGTGTGGGCACTCTGGCGCTGGTTATCAGCCGATGCGCTTCCGAGGGCATCCACGAGGATCTCGATATTGGCAATCACGGGCTTAAACCTGTTCGCTTGAACCTGGAAGTGCGCTGCGGTCCGATTTCGCCGACCTGTTCGAGGTTAAATCTCATCGATTTGTCCGCCGTGGGCGAATCGAGACGCAGTGGGACGCGGCGGCACGAATTGCGAACCTCTTATACTAACCGCGATTTTCACCGGACGTTCATTCCGGCGGTTCCATTGCCCGCCAACCTCAACGGCGTGCCGATGCAGGAGGTGGTTAATGATCCGATCACGCTGTTGCGGAAGGTCATCGAAAAGCAGGTTGCCGATGGACACACATTCAAAGGCGCGGCGCTGAATATCGCCACGCACGCGAAGGTGACCTTTTCCACCGAGCCAAATCGGACCACAAATGATCCGACGACCGACATTAGTGTGACGGGTGCCGGCGGCGGCATCGAGAATATTCCGTTCCTAGAGGGCGGTGAGCCGGTTGGAGCGCAGGGCCCCAACGCCGATACAGCGCTGGTGTACGCCACCTTCTGGATCGAGAAGGTCACGCATCCGCAAAAAAGAGAGCCTTTCATGCAGCTTCAGTACGCGCAGATGGTGGTGCTGAACTTTCCAATTCTAACCGCGCCCGCGCCCCCGGTGGTTCTGGGATGGCCGCATATCTCGGTGGTGACGCTCACCAAATCCTTCAGCTAAATCACGCCGGCGCGGGCCGCCATGATGTTATTTTGCACGCATCAGATAAGGGCGGCACGCGATCCACGCCTCACAACGCGAAGCCCTGAGTCTCCCGGCTCAGGGCTTCTTACGATTCATAGTTGAATATGGCGCGCGTTCCAGGTGCGTTCAGTATCGCATGGTGGCGGCCGACACCGAGCAGCTCGGCGCCGCGGCCTCCAAGCCGGCCGTCAAGCGGCATCTGGCCTAGGTTTTCTGTCTAATCCTGCAACGGAGATGACGCCGGAAGCTGTGGAGTGTGGCGTCAGGCGATCTTTGCGTGCACGCTCCGCCCGTGCCATGACATGCACGGGATCGATCAAGCTGCGGAACTGGGCTAGATGCCGGGCCCACCACTGATCGACACTACCATCACCAGTGGCCCTATTCGGCGGCGACGCCGATTCAGACCTATCACGCCATCGGCGCCAATCGCAGTAAAGCGCATCGATGCTACCGTTCAGATCTAGTCCCGCGTTAATAAGTGCGGCGCGGGTCTCGCGGTATTCCTGTTCAAGATCGATATTGTTGGTAACCACAGAATACTCCGGAACTCCTGATGCAGGACGCGGCGAGCTCACTGCCGCGTGCTATTTTTTGCATGCCATGCCTTGGGCAGAAGTGGCGACCAACACCCTCAAATCGAATTGCCATGGTCGCGAGGTACGACTGAACTATTTATATCACGATTCGATGCGGACTTCCGGCGCACCGGAGCGGCCTGGTGTTTTGTACCGAGTTGGCTAAGCCGCGGGCGTACGCTCCCAAACGGCTTTGAAGCAGTGATCGGCGTGAATTTGGGAGGCCAGCCGTGCGCCGGACACGACGGTCTTGTGGCTAAGGGACCGAGGAAAGCGCTACCATGCCTTATGTCATTACCTCGGGAGATCGCTGAAAAAGGCGATGGTATCTACAAAGCCAAGTACAAGCGCTCTTACGAAAAGCGCTATTTCGGCCAGTACGCCGCCATCGACATTGACACCAGTGAAGCCTTCGTTGCGCCAAGCGCGGCAGCAGCGGTCGGCAGCGCTCAAATCATGGGCAAGGAAGGCGCGCTGTTCCATTTGGTCAGGATCGGTTACCGGCCCGGCACGAATTGAAAATGGCCGGCGTTGCGAACTCTCCGTAGCGCAGCTCGCGTTGCCGCGTTCCGCACACACGATCATGCGGTTTATCATGTTAGAAAATTCGTAGCGGGGCTTGCTTGGAATGCCGGCGATGGCATTAAAAACACGGTTTCCTTGCAATCGTGCAATTAGCTGCTTGCGCTTGGCGGTGTCGATTTTCTCGCCCTACTGAAGCAGTCGCTCGACCTCCGAAAAAGCGGTAATTGGACATCGACGGCAAGAGGATCTTCTACATTGGGCACTTCGGCCATTCTTCGCGAGCCGGTGAGCCGAGCTGCCAGTACCAGTTCGCCGGGCAGACTTGCCAGTATCATTGTCGGCTCCGAAAGCATAAAATAGTGAATGCTTGGATTGTTCCTTTCATCTAGACTCCGGAATCGCCCGGGCTTTCTGTTCGAGAGCTTCCCGGCAAATACTCATGGAGGGCAATAAATGCCCGGCAAATTGTACGTAGGCAATTTGGCCTACTCGGTTACTCAAGCTGACCTCGAAGAGCTTTTCGCGCAGGCCGGCCAGGTTCAGAGCGTCGCTGTAATAACGGATAAATTCTCGGGTCAATCCAAAGGCTTTGCTTTCGTCGAGATGGCAAGTGCCGATGAGGCCGCCAAGGCGCTTGCACAATTCAACGATACCGAGCTCAAGGGCAGAAACATCAAGGTGAACGAGGCCAAACCTCGCGAATCGAGCTTCGGCGGTGGAAATCGCGATGGCGGCGGTGGTGGTAGAGGCCGCAATCGCTGGTAGAAGATGGGGCCGGGCCTGACTGCCTAATTCTATTTTTCACGAGCCGGAGCTTATTGGATTCCACGCTGGCACGCGCGTCGCCGAGGTACCAGCAAGGGCCGGTACATATCCGTCTAATAATAAAGGACTCCCAATGGACAAACGCCGCAGAGAACAAGTTCGTAAACAGAAACAACAGGTCAAGCAGCAACGCCGCTCCAAACGTGCAGCCGAGCAACGGCTGAATCCCAAAGTAGGGATGGAAAAAGACGCGGACCTTGCCGAAATGATTCCCGGACCGCAACCGGAACAGATTAACTGATTGCGGCGAGCGTGAACGACTAATTCTGTCGCCCAGCATTGACATGACGCGCTCAGATTCACCCACAGTCGTCAGTCTAAGTCGCTCTACAGTCGTCAGTCTAAGTCGCTCTGTGGAAGCGCCCCTGGTTCATCGGGGCGAAATGCAGCCCGGCACACTGCCGCAGAAATTGATCAGGTGCGTGGCGAAGCAAAACCGCGGTGGGGGCTTATCGGCGGGTGGCCTCCTCCAGCCGTCGCCGCACTCCCCGCTCGATCCGCGCGTCATCGCTCGCGGGCGTGGCGCCCCGAGGGTGGGCTCCTCATAGCGGGGCAAGCTTTTTTGACCGACATTGCCGTCATCCCACGGAGTCGAAGCGTGGCTTGCGCTTTTCATTAAAGGCGCGCACACCCTCGGCCAGATAGCCGGCTTGGACACACAGGGTCTGTGTGCGATTCTCCAGCTCGACCGCCGCCTCCAGGCTTCCCGCATCGAGGTTCGCCCACAAGCCTTCTTTCGTCATCGTAAGACCCAGCGGCGATAGTGCGGCCATCTCGCGAGCGAGTCTGCCAGCCGCGGCCTCCAGCTCGGATTCCGGCACCACTTCCGACACCAGGCCAATGGCAAGCGCGCGTTTCGCGTCGACAAACCGTCCCGTTGTGAGCAGCTCAAAGGCAACTGAAGTCCCTACCGCGCGCGGCAGGAAATAGCTCGCCCCCATGTCGCATCCGCTCAATCCCACGCGCACAAAGGCCGCGTTGAAGCGGGCTGACTCGGCCACGATCCTAACCTCGCACGCAAGCGCGAGCGAAAATCCACCTCCGGCCGCTGAACCGTGTACCGCGGCGATAAAGGGCTGCGGCAGATGGTGGAGCTTGACGATGATGTCGCTGATGCGGCGTTGAAAGGCGAGCGTCGCTGCGGTCGAGCCCAGGATTCCGGCGCCATCCGCGGTACTGCTGGCCTCACGCGGACGGTTCTCCTTGAGATCAAGTCCGGCGCAAAATGCCCGGCCAGCGCCTCTCATCACTACAACGCGGGTCTGCGTGTCCCCACGCAGTGTGTCCAGATAGTTGTGCAGGTCTTCCACGAGCTGATAGCTCAAGGCGTTCAATACGTGGGGGCGGTTGAGAGTCAACCATGCCACCGCACCGTCCCGGCGTATATCAAGTGTTTCATAAGCCATAGCGTTCCTCGGTTAGCTCCGAAATTTCCGTGTTGCCGCCTCGGTCAGAGGCGACATATCCACGGCCAGCGTTAAGAATTTGCATTGCCGCAATCTTGCGTGTTCTCATCAACAGAACACATCCGCAGGATATATCGGTTCAGACGACGAAAACACGCTCTCGTCCCTTGCCTGGCTCCAGCATCTAAGAATGACCAATTAGAATTTGCCAAGGCAAGACCACGCGTGTTAGTCGATGGCATGAGTTGAGGCGCCTCGCGGCGAAGCGCCGCGAGTCTCACTGTTTTGAACGTGTGCGTTCTTCCAGATCGCTCCGATACCCCTCGAACGAAGTGAGATTGCGGCGATGACCTCACGCGACGTTTACTTCGTCGGCACGATTCCCCTGACCGGCCCCTTTGACGTATTCACAACGCTGGCCGAACTGGTCGGAGAGCGCGCGTATCGCGTTCCCGACGGCGAGACCGGCGATCGCAAATTGTGGATTCAGGCGCAATATCCGATACTGGCGGCTTGCCCCGCCCTGATGGTCGGCGATTTTCCCAAGGATGGCCTGACTCGCCGCACGACCTACCAAATTCCAGTGCGGCTGCGTCCGGATAGTCAGGAGCGCGACATCGCATTTACCGAGCTCGGGTACGCCCGCTATGCAATCGCCTCATACGGACTCTTCCGTGCGATGAAGGAATCCGGACGGATTCCACGGCAATGGCGCTTCCAGGTCGGCTTGCCGGCACCGATGGAGGTGATGCCGATGGTGGAACCGGAGTCGCGTGCGCTGGTGGAAGCGCCTTACGAACGTGCTTTGTTGGCGGAATTGGATAGGATTCAGCAAGCCATTCCGCATGACCAGCTCGCCCTCACGTGGGACGTGGTGCAGGGCGTGCTGTTGTGGGAAGACCTTGCCAATTCATACGTGACGGTGTGGTTCGACCATCCACTGGAAGGCGTGCTGGAGCGCTATACCCGCCTTGGTAGCCGAGTGGCGGCGGGGGTCGAACTCGGTTTCCACCTCTGCTACGGAAGCCTCGACCACCGGCACGCGCTCGAACCGCGTGATCTCGGCGCGTGCGTGAATCTCGCCAATGCGATCGCAAGCCGGCTCACGCGTCCAATCGATTACGTGCATATGCCGGTGCCGAATGCGCGCACGGACGAGGGCTACTTCGCCCCGTTGGCGAGACTCGATCACACTCGCGTCCGGCACGTCTATCTGGGGCTGATTCACTATACTGACGGCGTCCACGGCGCGCGGCGTCGCGCCGCGGCGGCGCAGCGGTATCCACCCAATTTCGGCGTAGCCACGGAATGTGGATTCGGACGGCGGCCCAGCGCTCAAGATGTGCGCCGGTTGATTAGGCTGCACGCGGACGTGGTGGACTAAATACGGCATCGAGCGCACGTTTGCCCGATTTGCCGCTCAACGCTCGGGCCACTGCGCGCGCTGGATAAGCGGCGGTGATCAAGTTGCGGGTGGGGATGGCTGGCAGACAGTCGGTCCGTCCGAAGGAGGCTCGAGATGAGCGAAGCACATACATGGGCGAGAAGGGGCGCGCTGTTTGGTGGAATTGGGCTTCTGGCCCTAATCCTAACTCCAATGTGCGCTCGAGCTGATGGCTCGCACGGAGCCTGCCGCAATGCAACCATGCACGGCACCTATGTGTATGCCTATAGCGGATACATCGGGACAGGCAGTACGCTAACGCGCTTCACGGTAGCTGGTCTGGCGGTGTTCAACGGAGACGGAACTTCACATGGCGTCTGGACAACGGCAACCGATTGCGCGCCTGCTGACATTTCAGGGTACGTACAGAGTCAACCCCGACTGTAGTGCAACTGAAGTTGATACTGACCAAAATGGCAACGTTTTTCATTACGATGATTTCACTGGACCTGGTGGTAATGAAATCAGTTTTGTCCAGACTGACCCAAACGTAGTTAGCTCCGGCACCGAGGTCCGGACGCAGACAGATTTGGATCATTGAAAATATTGTTTGCCAAACTTCCGGAGCGGCCGGCGGGATTCCATACGAATACGTTCAGAGAGAAGTCTGCTCCGGACGAGCGCTCATTTCTGCTTCGTCAGTGAAGCCTCTCGTTTCGACGGCATGCCTTCCCGACGTGTGTTCACGGAGGCGATCCTTTAGAACTCGATAATTGTCACTTAAATCCTTAACTCAACCGTTTGATCGAATAGCGTCTGATACCCACCATCACCCGGCACTCGCCCCTCAAATGTTGAAGCGGCACGGGCTCGGGCCAGGCCGCTGGATGCCTGCCGTTCTTGAAGTCGGCGCCGTCCCCGCTTGCCGCTATCATTGCGGTTGTAGTCTCGGGCCAATCCCTCGAATTCTTGGGGATCCTTTCGCAGACCGCGCTGGCTTTGGAGATCGCGTCGATTCGTCCGATCGAAAGTCCGGATGCGATCGTCGATCTGAAGCATGAAGGCGTACAAGACTTTGAGACGACCTCTCCATCATGGGGCGTTCGCTCAAGTTAGGCCAACATATGTTTGCTTCGATTCTGATTATGAACGACCGGGCAATATATCCCTTGAACAGCCGATAAGAGCTGTATCATCATTTGATGTGCTCTAATGATCGTTGAAGGAAAATACCGAGCTTGGAGGAGAGGAAGAACCAGATGAAGATTTATGTCACACTCCGCCGCGCTATCGTAATGGTCGCCGTGCTGGCGACGGGCTTTGGGACCATCGCGTGAAGGGCGCTCCCTGCAGGCAACGGCGCCACGGAGGGTTTTGACGGTCACCCGGCCTGCAGGGAAAAACAGACACCATCGCGCCAGCCGCTGCCGCCCGCGAATCTGCGCAGCCGACCCTGATTGACCTGATGGGATGGACCCAGCCCTCACTTTTCAGTACGGCCTCTGAATGGGCCAGGGTGGTAAGTAACCATCACGACGAAGAGCGAGGGGGGTCCAAGATGAAGGTTAGGACAATGGGTATCGAAGATTTGGCAAAGAACGTCTTTTCGGTACACAGGGTTCGATGATCGGGGAGAGACTGCAGTGCATCGCGAGCTATGGCGTCGGCAGTTGCTGCCTTTCATGGGGCAGCTTGAACCCTGCCTGGTGGGGATGGAGGCGTGCGGCGGAGCGCACGCCGCAGGAGCCGAGCGTGCCGTTACGACCAGATTCACGTGACGGTCGATTTGCGGCAGACAAGACGTTAATTAACAATTCGTGCCAACATCAACTATGAACTGGCGACGCCTCTTCTCGCGAACGGCGAAGACACAAGGCGATTCAGAGACCATGGACAAACCCCAGTCCGTATTGGCCGACCCAATATGTACAGTTAGCTCAAACCCATTGATTGCACCACTAGAGAAAGCGCTAGGCGTTACCAAGGCCGAGGCGGACAAAGTTTGGTATGAGTCCAGCTACCCCGCGAGCGAGGCCTACCGGATAGCTTGCGATGCCGCGCGAGACGATCTAGAAGCGCACTTCCTGAAGGTGTTTGCGCAGGTTGATGCTAAAGCAGTAGAGACCGATTATCTGAAGCGGTCGATAGCCGACGAGCGAGAGCGTTCACGCTCCGAGAACGATAGGTACTTCATCTCATTATTTGGTCCCTCTGTAGATACCTTCGGCGAGACCGTAACTGTGGCGACTATCAGGACGCTTGCTGAGAAAGTGCTCGATGAAGCAACTCAAATCCAGCTCAGCCACCTTCACCTGAACATAGGTACCATAACAAGATTTCTGGCAACAGTGGGTGATGTTATGGCTGAGCCGTTGGCGAAGAACCTGCCAGCAGACGAGTGGTGGAAAACCGACCTTGTTGAAACCCTCCGATCATACGACATGTTCGAAAGTTTATTTCCTCTGATGGTCCGGAAGAAGGTCAAGTTTGGCTCAAGTTCGTGGGTTGAGCTTGCAGAAGCCGCTTTTCCCAAACCGGCAACTCGAACGCCGCTTTTCACGGTCTACAACAGATCTGGAGGTAGTGACAAATAAATTTGTCGGTAGTCGCCGTTCTGGCGACGCGTCTGTGAAATGGAGCCGGGGGAGGCGGCTCCATGATGAAGGACGCGCAGGTCAGGGTGTTGCGGAGGAAACTGATGGAAGGCAAGACCCAGGAGGCGGCAGCCGCAGGCGCGGGGATGAGCGTGGGCAGTGCGCGCAAGTGGCGCGCGGGGCTGTCCCGTCGCAGGCGCGCAAGCGGCACTGGCGGCGCAATCGGCCCGATCCGTTCGCCGGGGTGTTCGAGAACGAAGTAGTGCCGCTACTGGCGGCGGATGATAAGCGAGTGCTGGAAGCGCGGACCATCCCGGGCGAGCCATCGGGAAGTCCGTCACCGTGAGTCTCGCTCGCCACCATCGCGGGATTTGCCGCACTTATGCTGACCTCGAGTCTCGTGAGCCTGGGGCTGATACTCGCGGTCGGCGTCTTGTTGGTCCTGCTTGCAACATCGGTAGTGCTGCCGGCCCTGCTGTGCATTCTGCCAGTGCCCCTGACTCCAGCCGAGATTGATCAGTGTCGAAGCGCATCGGACGCGAATTCGGAATGACTGTCTCGTGGCGCTGATTTGATCCGCCGCGCGATCGAGGTTGTCGGGCGCAATCCTGATTCCTACGCGGCAGCAAGCGGCGTTCTTCCAGCCGAAAATCTCGCTTCAGCGATTTCACATAGGGGGCCGCATGGGGTTGCTAACAGAGGACACCACGTTGAGCCAGCCATAGAAAGGCTCTTCGCCAATCCGCTGGCGGCATACCCGCACGCGCACTACGCGGCGCCGGAATGCTACGCAGCCCGCATCGACCGGGTCGCTTGACGCAAAATCCACTGGGAGAGCGGATTGCCACCGCGGCAATCCACTCTGGAAATCCACCAAGAGCAAGGAAGGAGTCTCAAATGAGTAAAGAAATCGACAACAAGGCGATCGTTGGTCGCTGGTTCACGGAATTCTGGGGCAAGAACTGCGAGCTCAGAGTGATTGACGAACTCGCAGCGCCCGACATGCTGCTGCAATATTCATTGCACGAGCCGCGTCGTGGCCGCGAGAATATCAAGGCCTTCATGACCGGATTTCGCGAAGCGTTTCCGGACCTGAATTTCTGGGGCACGGCCGATCTAATTGCCGAGGGCGACTATGTGGTTGGCCAATGGGCGGGTGGCGGTACACACACCGGTCCGGCTTTCAGCGACTTTCTCGCCGGCTCATTGCCGGCCGCGACTGGGCGCAAGATGCATTTCACTGGGACCACCATACTTCGCGTCAAAGACGGCAAAATCGCGGAGGAAATCGGTCTGGACGACGGTGTGACCGCCCTCCAACAGCTCGGCCTAATTCGTAAAGTTTGATCGAACAAGGGCCGCTGCCGACTCATAGGCAGCGGCCCCGGGTGATCGGGTGTCCCGAGTTCGATGGCAATCAAAAGCGGCGCGATCTCGGCGCGCATCCGCAGAGCTCTACCGCCTTATCGGTCGTATGCCCCGAGTCTCACTGCGGCATCTTCGGAAACTTCGCAGTGCCCGGGCTGAGAACGTCCCACGGCTGCGCGCTCGACGTAAAGATGTCCATCGCCGGCTTGTAGATGCTCGGATCGTCAAGGCTGGTGGCGGAGATGACCAGCATGTCCGGATACCCGGCGGGGCGGGATATCACCCGTGCTCCGCAGTTTGCACAGAAACCGCGGCTTATCGCGCCGCCGCTATCGCCTTTAACGTCGTAATACTTGAGCTGGCCGGCGACGCAAATTGTGGATTCAGTCGCAATATCCGATACTAGCGGCCTGCCCCCGCCCTGATCACACTCGCGTCCGGCACGTCTATCTGGGGCTGATTCACTATACTGACGGCGTCCACGGCGCGCGGCGGCGCAGCGGTATCCACCCAATTTCGGCGTAGCCACGGAATGTGGATTCGGACGGCGGCCCAGCGCTCAAGATGTGCGCCGGTTGATTAGGCTGCACGCGGACGTGGTGGACTAAATCGACCTTTCCCCCAAACTTCTCCCCGCTCTTTAGCGGGGGAGAAGCGTGGGATGCAGCCTGTAACTTATTAACAGCCGGCTAAGCGCCGCTCAGCGCGTGAGCGGTTGCCGCGAGCGCCCTTCTTTATTCCTCGATTGCTTGATAAACGAGCGTCCAGAAGTCCGCCATGATGCGCGGCAATACCGGTGATTCCATCATGCGTTGAGTGAGGATGATGCCAGCGCTATCCGCGCTCGGATCGGAATAGCCCGACGTGCCGGTCCCGCCAACCCAGCCGAACCGTCCCGGAACGGAGGAAAGATCGACGCGCCTGGTATCGACGCCCACGCCAAATCCCCAGCCCTTCTTGAATCCGCCGTAACCGTCGCCGAAGAACAGCTCCATGCCTTGCTTCTGCGCGTCGGTCAAATGGTCCGTCGTCATGAGTACGACCGACGCTGGCGAAAGGATGCGCCCGCGCCCATAGCGACCCTTGCCGAGCATCATGCGGGAGAAGGCTAGATAGTCGTCAGCGGTCGAAACCAGGCCGCCGCCGCCCGCCGCGAAGCAAGGTGATTTGCCCCAGCGGCTCGTTCTCGGATCGTCATGGATCTGAAGTTTGCCCGTCGCAGGATCGCGCATATAGCTAGTGGCAAAACGGTCCCGCTTCTCAGGCGGGACATGAAAATCCGTATCCTTCATTCCGAGCGGCGCGAAAATACGTTCGCGCAGGAAGTCCGCAAAGGCTTGCCCTGAAGCGCGCGCGATCAGCACCCCCAGAACGTCGGCGCCTGTGTGATAAAGCCATTTCTCGCCGGGCTGATACATGAGGGGCAGTGCGCCGAGTCGCTTCATGTAGTCGTCAGGCGTGTGCTCGACCGGATTGGGTCCAGGCATCAGCCCGGCCGTTTCCATCGCTTTTTGGATCGGATAAGCAGGCGGCCACACCATCACGGCGCCGAAGCCCCAACGGAAGGTAAGGAGGTCTCGCAAGTTGATCGCGCGCGTCGCGGGCACCGTGCCGTCCAGTGGCGCCTCGAGCCGCCGCAGCACCTTGCGGCTCGGCAAGTTCGGGCAGAAATTCGTCGATCGGATCGTCTAACCTGAGCTTGTATTCCTCCACCAGTACCATGACGGCCGCCGCAGTTATGGGCTTCGTCATCGAGGCGATGCGAAAGATGGTGTCTCGCTTCATCGGCGCGCCGCCGAACGAAAGCGCACCGAGCGCCTCGACATGCACGTCCTCGCCACAACTGACGAGTGCCACAAGCCCGGGCACCTCGCCACGATCGATATACTCGCCTAACACCGTGCGCATGCGTTCCAGACGTACGGCGGAGAGACGTTGGGTCATGGTCATGCTCCGGGATTCTCCCTGGCGTGGCCCGCGCGGCGGCAACCGCTATCCCTCATTCGAAAGAAACGGCGGCGGCGCTGGCTTGTAATTTTCAAGCGTGCGTGCGGATATGTACCCGCGTGCTGTTCGGATAGTCGCGCTTGCCGATCTTCAATCCGTTGTGGCGCAAAATATCGTAGGCGATGGCAAGGTGAAATAGGCCAAATTACCTGAGCATCACTCTTCTAGGGCTCAGGCTGGAAAAGAAGACCGCGCTAATCGAATCGCTTAATCCCAAATGGCGCAATCTCACGCTGGTGAATCAAGAGAATCGCTCCGCGTCGAATCCTTGTTTTAACGCACCTCGCAGACTCGTTCGCTCGCTCCGCCTGGTGTGCTCGCTTCGGCTGCGCTGGAAGCAGACTAAGTTCGGAATGACAGTTGTTGCGGAAGTTGCCTGAGCGCGGATTCTGATGAGCCGCCGCTGAGCCATCGACGTGCGTTGCGATTCCCATTTCCCAGCTTCCGCCAGCTTCAGGATTTGCCGCGCCATCAGCGTCGAGGCGTCGGCGGCCACACTGCATTCGAAAGTACCGCCGTCACGCTCGTATCATGGCTGCGAACTCTCGACGACGCATCGGGTATTAGCGTGTGCACGATTTGGGGGCGGCGGTGAATCACGCCAGGCAGATGCCGGGGATTGAAAGTTTGCGGAACAGATGCGGTGAGGCGACGGTGCTTGCGGGATATTGCCGCAAGCGGGACTGAAATTCGGGATTGGCAAACGCGCGCGCGAAATGCCCGGCGGATTCCCATACCGCGTAATTCAAAAACACCGTGCTGCCAGCTATGCCGCGATGAAGCTGGGCCGAAATGAAGCCGGCCTGAAGCTTCATCCAGGCCGCGTCTTCGGCCCAGGCGTGGATCAAGTCATCCGCCTCCTCTCGCTTCACGTTGAATTTGTTGATCAGGACAACCGGACCGTCGTCATCGTTTAGCTGCTCACGCAGCGCGACCTGTTCGTCCATTTCGACCATCGCGATCATGCTGGGCTCCTCCGTGATGAAGCGAGGATGAAAAGTGCGCGGCCTTGATCGCCGGCGCAGGCCAAGGCGACTTCGACCCTCAGGTTGCGTGAGTGAAACGCCGGCTATTCCCTATTTGGGGGTTGAGTCGGGGTCCACATTTCCGGCATCGCGCCATACGGGCGCGTGATCAGTTCGAGCGCATGGCCGTCAAGGTCATGGAAATAAAAACCCCGGCCGCCATAAAGATGGTTGATTTCGCCGCGACCGGTGAAGTTGAAATCCGCATAAAATTCGATTCCGGCTGCGCGCACGCGGACGAGCGCGGCGTCGAACTCGGTCTCGGTCACAAGAAAAGCATAATGCTGGTGGGGCAAATGCGGATTCTCCGCGAAGTCAAGCGTGACGCCGTTGCTGGTCCGCACTTGCACGAACGGACCCCACTCCGATGCGGATGCCAAGCCGAGGATATCGACGACAAAACGCGCCGAGCGCCATTTATCGCCGGCGGGAACAATCAAGTGATTGAGCTCGATGCCCATGGTCGTTCTCCTTCGCGCCCGCTTGCGGAGCACGGCTTGCACAGGTGGGCGCGCTAGCTTTGCTTGACCATATCCTAACGCCGGCCCCGAGCTTAGCACGGGAGCGCGGCGCGCACGAAGGCAGTGCGAATCAGTCGCGCGTTCATTCCAGCACAGAGCCGGCTTTTGAAGCTTGCCTTGCTTTCGATTGGCGGCTTCAACGAGAATCAGGCCAGCAGGGCGATATTTTTCCAACGCGTTTAGCTGGCTATTTTTCTCCGGCCTGAAGGCTCGGAAGCGCAACGATGGACAAAGCTCTCGATGGTATCAGCGTAATCGAATTCAGCTCGAATATGGCGGCGGCGTACGCCGCGATGTTGCTCGCCGAGCAGGGCGCGCGCGCCTTGCGGGTCGAACCGGTGGAAGGCGCGGCCGGGCGCGGCACGCCGCATTTTCACGTGCTCAATCGCGGCAAGCGGGCCGCCTTTATCGATCTTGAGTCGGCCTCCGGCCGCGCCGAAGTGGCACGCCTGATCGAGCGTACGGATATCGTCATCGCGGGGTTCACACCGTCGCGGCTGCGTGCGCTCGGGCTTGACTACGAGGCCATCCGGCGCGTCAATCCGCGCGCGATTGCGCTCTATGCCCCGCCGTTTGGTTTGCGCGGACCCGACGCCGATCTTGACGGTGACGAGGAGCTGGCGGCCGCACTCGGCGGGATTCCGGGGACACAATGGGCCCGCAGCGGCGAACCGGTGGCGCTGACGTTTCCCGCCGCCAGCTATTCGGCGGGCGTGCTGGGCGCCGCGGCGGTGACCGCGGCGTTGATCGCGCGCAGCCGCGACGGCGGAGGCCAGGCGGTCGAGGTGTCGCTACTGGCGGGCACGTTTTCGTTACAAACCGGCGGCATCATGCGGCATGAGAAGATGACTTCGCTCTACCATGGACCGCAGGATCCGCTCGGTCCGATTCCATGCTACCGGCTGTTCGAGGCCAAGGACGGCCGCTACCTGTTCGTTGCGTGTGGCAATCCAACGTTTTGGAACAAATTCGCGCTCGCGCTCGAACGCCCCGAGCTGGTCGCCGACCCGCGCTTTGAAGGCGCACCCTGGGGCATCGCGCCGCAGCATTGGCAGAGCTTGAAGGACATCCTGGAAGCGATCATGCGCACGCGCACGCGCGCGGAGTGGCTGGCGATTCTACGCGCGGCCGACGTGCCGTCGGCGCCGGTGCTGACGCGCCAGGAATTCATCGAGCATCCGCAGGTGCGCGCGCTCGGGATGCGCCGCGAGGTCACCGACCCGGTCCTCGGCGTGACCGTGCAGATGGGCATTCCGGTGCAGCTCGGCGACACGCCGGGCGATATCGGCGGGCCAGCGCCGGCCTTGAGCCATGATGGCGACGGCGCGTCGGCCTGGCTGGAGGATAACGCCGCCGCGCCATCGCCGCCGCTGTCCCAGGCCCCCAATACGCGGCGCGGCCCGTTAAGCGGCGTTGTGGTGCTGGATTTCTGCAGCTATATCGCGGGCTCGTACGGTCCCATGATTTTGGCCCAGATGGGCGCGGAGGTGATCAAAGTCGAAAGCCTCGAGGGCGACGCCTTTCGTCATTTCGGCTTCGGCTTTTTGGGCTGGAACCAGGGCAAGCGCGGGCTTTCGCTGAACCTCGGCAGTGACGAGGGCCGCGCGATTATCCATGAACTGGCGGCCAAGGCTGACATCGTGGTGGAAAATTTGCGGCCCGGACGGATGCGGCGTTTCGGGCTGGATTACGCCACGCTGGCGGCGATCAATCCGCGCCTCATCTATATGTCGGTCAACGGCTTCGGCAATCGCGGACCCGAGTATAATCAGCCCGGCTTCGACCCCTTGCTGCAGGCGCGTTCGGGGGTGATGGCGGCGCAGGGTGGTCCGCACGGCCATCCGGTCTATCTGACCTGCGCGATTTGCGATTACGGCGCCGCGATGTTATCCGCGTTCGGCTGTATCCTGGCGTTGCATGCGCGGCAAAGCAGCGGACGGGGGCAATTCTGCGAAACTTCGCTGCTCCAGTCCGCAATGGCGCTTCAGGCAGGCGAGTTCATTTTCTACGACGGCCGTCCCGACATGGAAAACGGCGGCGCCGAATATCGCGGCAGCGCCGCGCTCAACCGCTGCTATCGATGCGGCGACGGCCAATGGCTGTTCATCAGCGCGCACGATCCGAATGCGTGGAACGCATTAGCCAGTATGCTCGGCGATCATCTCCCAGCGATGAGCTTCGAGATAGCGGCGCGCGAGCCGGCGGAGGGCAAATTGGCCGCCGCACTGAGCGAGCATTTCAACGGACTAGAGCGTGCCAGCGCTTTGCAAGCGATGCGCGCGGCCGGGATTCCCGCCACCACGGTCAATCGTTTCGGCGATTTGTTCGACGAGCCACAAGTTAACGCCAATGAACTATTGATCGAATTGCCGCATTCGGAATGGGGCCGCGTCATCCAGAGCGGCATGCTGACGAAATTTTCGGCGACACCAGGGAAAATCGAGCGGTCCGCGCCACTGTTGGGCGAGCATACCGAAGAGATCCTGACGTCCTATCTGGGCTATACCGAAGAGCGGATTGCAGGCCTCATAAAACGTCGCATCGTGCAGTGATAAGTGTGATGCCTCCGAAATGCCAGTAAACACGGCTTAGAAACGGCGCGGGTCGGGAGGCGCTTCGACGCCCGCCTGTTGTGCGGATTCGAGCGCGGCGGCGCGGAAAATACCGTGCGCCATGGTTGAGCTCGCGGCCAGCGCGCAGGCGGCATAAACCTTCATGCGCGCGGCGCTGATCGCCTTGTCGTCGGGAGCGGCGAGCGCCGCCCAATCGATCAAATGGCAGGCCAGCCGGGCCTCGCCGGCTTCCAGCTTAAGCATCGCGCGCGCGACGAGGTTGTTCGCCCCGCCAGCCAAATCCGCGATCTCCCGCGCCTGCGCGGCTTGCGGCGCCGGGCGCAAATGGGACGGCGTACCGTCGTACCATCCGCCTTCGAGCCGCCAGAGATTGCGCACGATGAATTCCGGTTCGTCGTAAACAGGTTGCAAATACGGCTTTTCGGCAAGATTGGCAGGTGGCTTGACGGTATTGACGAGGTCGTCGAGGGTGGCGCCGGCGTTCATCATCGCTAGCGTCTGTTCGCTCAGGCTATGGAGATATTCGGCGGTATCGTTGAGTATCTGCCGCACACGCATCGCCCCGAACACGGGCACGCCATGACCGGGCAAGAGCACCTCCGCGCCGATCTTCGCCATCGTCCGCAAGGCCTCGGCCCATTCGCGGGCATAGCGCTGCGCCTTTTGCGGATTACCGGCGTTGGGCGCGGCCCAGATGATGAAATCGCCGGTGCATAGCACTTTGCCTAGTGGAATATAGACCCAGCAAGCGTCGTCGGTTTCGCCGCGGCCGTGATGGCATTCGAATTTGAAATTGCCGGCGGTGACGGTCAGACGATCATCGAAATAGGTATCGGGATAAACGAACTCGGTGGGCCATTGCGGTGGAGCGCTAAACTGCCGGGCGTTGACGATCGCGTTATAGCCGGCCGTGCGCTTGTAACGATCAAAGCGCGCGGCGGTCGCGCGATGGCCGACGACGCGTGGCCGCGCGAGATGATTGTGATGGGCTTCCTCGACCACCGCTGGCGTGCCGCAGGCGTGATCGACATGGGCATGGGTATAAATCGCGGTGTTGATGCGCTCGGGGCTGAAGTGGCGAATCAGCGCGAGGGTCCGCACCTGATTGAAATGCGCGCCGGTATCAATCAGGACCAGACCCTCCCCGGTCTTGACCGCGGTGAAATTGGCGAACCAGCGATAGAACATCACGCCGGCGGCGACTTCCTCGCATGCACCCGTGGGCGCCAGCGGATGGCTGGTGACGACGGCCATGCGGCCGTCCCAGAATTGTTCGGCCTGCTCTCTGATTACGCCCATAACTTCACGTCCACCCGCGCTTGTAGCGGGATTATCCGCTGAGCATCGCGGGGATTACAAACGACGGCGGATGAATCGACTCCCGTCGGCGACCTCGTTATAGATAACGACGCCATGGAACAAGTAGGCAGCCTCTCCCCTCAGAGTGAACCGGGATTACTGGCGGTGTGGATGCAGGCGAGCCGCGCCTGGACGCTGGCGATGCCGTTCATGTCGGTCACGGTCGGCACTTTCGCCGCGGTTTACAGCGGCCATTTTTATCTGTTGCGCTATATCGCGGCGGCGGTAGCGGCAATGGCGCTGCAGGCCGGCGCCAACATGGTCAACGACTATTATGATTTCGTCAACGGCACCGATTCCGCCGATTGGCAAGCGCCGGAGAACTTCGGCCCCGGCCTGGTCATCCAACGCGGCTATTTGCAGCCCATCCAAGTCTGGTGGGGCGGCCTCATAGCGCTGGCAATCGGCTCGATCCTGGGGCTCGGGCTGGCTTACGTGTGCGGATGGCCCATCCTCATCCTGGGCCTGATTGGCGTGCTGGGCGCCTATTTTTATACCGGCTCGCCGCTTAGGCTCGCTTATCGCGGGCTGGGCGACCTGATGGTTTTCGCACTGATGGGCCCGGGGTATGTGCTCGGCGCTTATTACGTGCAGGCGTTGAACTTCGGCGCGATCGCGGTGGTGGCGTCGCTGCCGATGGGTCTTCTATGCTCGGGCGTGCTGCAGGCCAACAACCTGCGCGATATCGCCAACGACGGTAATCACGGCAAGCGCACGATGGCGGTGTTGATCGGGCGTCGCGCCGCGATTGCGGAATTATTCCTGTCCGACCTGTGCGCCTATCTGACCGTGATCGCGGCGGTGGTGGTGGGGCTCTTTCCATGGCTGGCGCTGGCCGTCCTGATAACGGTGCCGCACGCCATGCGGGAATTACGCCTGGTGTCCGGCGACGCCGACGCGGAAAGCCACAATCGCGCGATGAATCTGTCGGGTCAGCTCCAATTCGAGCTGGGGCTCGTGCTGACGCTCGCCTTTCTCATTAGCCGGCTGCTCGGCTGGTAACTGCTTAGGGAACCTCTGCGCGAGTCGCTTGTATTCTGAAAGTGTGTGAAGATTTTGTTTTTCTGT